>CP070701.1:2364099-2398617 GCA_020349885.1 Acidobacteriota bacterium | reverse complement strand
TGGGAATCGTGCGCGAAACAGACGTTGCAGCCGGCGCACTCGCGGATGTCGTCGATCCGGCCTTCCTCGATCTTCCTGGGCAGGAAGGGGTCCGCGATCGAGGGGCGGGCGGCGCCTATGAAATCGGTGATACCTTTCTTTATCTGGCCGACCATGGTGTCGGGGGACGTGAACCGGCCCACCGTCACGACCGGCTTGCCGGTGACTTTTTTCGCGAACGCGACGTATTCCTCGAGGGCGGCCTCCTTGACGAACCGGGAGCTGCCCATCTCCCACGAATAGTCGGCGACGACGAAGTCCCAGAGGTCCGGCAGGTCGGCCAGCATTTCCACCATGTCGCGCTGCTCGTCGTTGTCGATGTGCCCGTCGCCGTCGGCCGAGAACCTCACGGCGACGGCGCACTTGTGGCCGACCGCCTCCTTGGTGTCCTCGATCATCTCGCGCACCAGCCGCACCCTGTTCTCCAGGGAGCCGCCGTACTCGTCGCCGCGCCGGTTCCAGCCGCGGGACAGGAAATTGGAAAGCAGATAGCCGTGGGCGGCGTAGACGTAGACGATGTCGAACCCGGCCCGCACCGCCCTGCGGGCGGCGTCGACCTGCCAGCGCCGCAGCTCGTGTATGTCCTTCCTGTCCATGACCTGGCTCTGGACCGGAGCATCGGACGGAACACTGTCGACGTCGAGCGTGACCTCGCGGGACAGCAGGTTGGAGGTTACCCCGCCCCCGTACCACAGCTGCACGCCCGCCAGGGCGCCGTGGCGGTGAACCTTTTCCGTCATCAGGGCCTGGGCCTTGACGTCCTCGTCGTCCCAGAGGGTCGCGGACCGGAAAGGGCTGTTGTCGGACGTCGCGTGGATCGAGCAGTACTCCGTGCACACCACCCCCCAGCCGCCTTCGGCCTTCACCTCGCGCATGGCCGCCAGGGTCTTGGGCATCATGTATCCCATGCCGGTGCAGTGCGGCACCTGGTAAAAACGGTTCTTGGCGGTGACCGGCCCGATTTTCACCGGCTCGAAAAGGACGTCGTAGCGAGGATCGCGTGTCATAAATTGTCTCCGTTCGGTGTTATTCATACTCGATACTACATACTAAACACTAATCGATGACGGGCAGCCGGGCCCGTCCGTCCATGCAGTTGATTGCGGTCGCAAATATCCCGGCCATGGGTCGATGTCTTGTGACGTCCCCCCGTTATGCGCCGGTGCGAGCCCTGCGGCGCTAGCCGCCCCCCTTCCCCTGCATCATGCGCATCAGGCGCTCCTTGAGCGCGGCGCGCTCCCGCGCGTGGGCCTCGGGGGAAATTTCCCCTTTATCGCGGCGCTCGTCCAGGTCGGCCAGCGCCTCGAGGAGCGCTTCCTTCTCGCTCCCCGCGGGCGTAGGGGACGCGGCGGGATGGGGCGCGGCGGGAGGGGACGCGGCGGGAGGGGGCGCGGCGGGAGGGGACGCGGCGGGAGGGCCGGCCTTCCGCATGCGAAAGAGCGTCCAGGCGACGGCGAGCGCGATGATGATCGCCCCCGCGAGCGCGCCGGCGCGGAGCTTCTTCTCCGGCGTCCACCGCGCTTTCAGATGGACGACGAGAGGCTGGCCGGGGGCGAGGTCATGCGCCTGCACGTGCAGGTACTTCACGCCCTCGAACTCCACCTCCTCGGCCTCGCTCAGTTCGGGGCCGGAGGGGCGCACGCCCTTGCCCGCGACGAGCACGCCGACCATCTGGGTCGGAAAATCGACGGGAATGACGAGCTCCTTCGAGCGGGGCACGATGTAGTCCGCCACGACGTCGAGCATGCCCGGGCGTATGGGAACGTGGCTCTCGACGACGTTTTCCGAGACGTGCACGCCCGGGAGGCCCTCCCGCACGGCGATTTGCGCGGCGCCTTCGGGAAGCGTGAGCCGGAGCGTCGGCTCCGCGTCGTCACCAAGGAAGGTGTAGCGCTCCGGATTCATGAAAGCCATCATGTCGCGCACATGCACCGCACCGCCCTCCACGCTTGCGAACACGTGGCGCACGTGCGCGTGGAGCTGCGGCGTGCCGGGCTTGCTCTCGTACACGGCCAGCACCAGGTCCTCGGCCTCCGGGGCGTCTTCCCCCGCTCCTTCCTCCCGCGCTTCGGGCGGGGCAGGGGGGACGATGGGGTCGGTGAGATAGCGCACTCCCTGGTATTCGGTCGCCACGGTGAAGAACGTGTGGTGGTCGAACTCCAGGTCGCGGAACGCGAAGCGCCCCTCTTCGTCGGTGATCCCCTCTTCCCGGTGGGTTTCCGAAATATCCTCCATGCTCGTCCAGTCGTGCCGCTGAAGGAGCACCGGCGCGTCGGCGAGCGGCGCGCCTTCATCCGAGGCCGTCAGGTTGAGGACGCGCCCCTCGACGTCGAAGGCGCCCTCTTCGGCGTAAAGGAAGACGCCGCCGAGCACGAGGAAGCAGTTGAGCGCGCCCGCAAGGCGTGCTAAATTGGTTCTTTTCACAGAGCATTCTATTCCAGTTTAGCCTGTTGCGTCAAAGGAACACGTTCGCATGCCGTCGAAACGCTACGTCATCTCCGGGCTGGTGCAGGGAGTATGCTTTCGCGCTCACACCCAGCGCGAGGGGCGCCGACTGGATCTCACGGGCTGGGTCATGAACCTGCCCGACGGCCGCGTCGCCATCCTGGCGCAGGGCGACGATGAAAAACTCGCGGCGTTCGAGCGCTTCCTGTACGAAGGTCCCCCCGGCGCCCGCGTCGAAAAGGTGGAGGTCAAGGAGGCCAAGCCCGATGAGAGTCTTTCGAATTTCGAGATACGGTTTTACCACCCCTCCGGCTGAGGCGGTGTCTCGGCGGTAAAACGCGCAGACAAATGAATCTCTCCTCGTTCATCCGCGACGTGCCCGATTTTCCCAAGAAGGGAATCGTCTTCAAGGACATCACGCCGCTCCTTCAGTCGCCCGAGGCCTTTCTCCACGCCGTGCGCCTGATGGCCGGGCCGTTCCGGGACAAGGGTGTTTCCAAGGTGGCCGGCATCGAGTCGCGCGGCTTCATTTTCGGCACCGCGCTGGCCCAGGCGTTCGGCGCGGGCTTCGTGCCCGTTCGCAAGAAGGGAAAGCTTCCCTACAAGACCCTTTCCGAGTCCTACGCCCTCGAATACGGCACCGACGCGGTCGAGGTGCACGAGGACGCCGTGGAGCAGGGGGAGCGCGTGCTCCTGGTGGACGACCTTCTTGCGACCGGCGGGACGGCCGCCGCTTCCGTGGCGCTCCTGCGGCGCCTGGGGGCCGAGATCGCGGGCGCGACGTTTCTCATCGAGCTCGCGTTCCTGCAGGGCCGCGAGCGCATCCCCGACGTGCCCTTCCACACCGTCCTGCGCTACGATTAGCCCCCCCAGCGGCGACCTCTCTTTCCGGCCCTTCCCTAAACGTTTGCCCCCTTCGGGCGTATACAGTAGGATGACGGGGTGGCCTCTGCGAGTGAAGCGGCCTTGGAGCACAAGTGGATAACCAAGTGTCTTGACGGCGACACCGAGGCGTTCGGCCGCCTCGCCGAGCACCACCGCGGGCGGGTTTTCCGGGTAGTCTACGGCATGCTCCGGAACGCCGAGGAGGCCGAAGACGTGACGCAGGAGGCGTTCGTGAAAGCGTTCGAGGCCCTCAAGCGGTTTGATCGGAAGAGACCCTTCCTGCCATGGATTCTCTCCATCGCAACGCACCTCTCGATAGACCGCATCCGGCGCGCCAAGAGGGCGCGCGGTCTCGCAGCGGAGCACCCGGACGCGGCGGCGCTTCGTCCCGCCGGGACGGAGGCGGCCGACGAGTCCCTGGCCCGCCGGGAGCTGCGCGAGGCGCTCTGGCGGGCCGTCCGCGAGCTGGACGGGCGGATGCGCTCCGTGCTCTGGCTCCGGGACGTCGAGGGGCGCCCGACGGAGGAAGTGGCGGAGATGCTGGGCGTAGCGCCGCCGACCGTTCGCGTGCACCTCTTCAAGGCGCGCGCCCGCGTCCGAGAGCACCTTGACCGGGAAGGACCGAAAGGGAAGAAGAAACATGAGTCTTGACTGCCGGCGGTTGAAGTGGATGCTGCGCTCGCGCGAGCGGGAAGACCTGACCGCAGCGCAGCGCGAGCGCCTCGAAGCGCACCTCGCATCGTGCAAGGCGTGCGCGGACGCCTTCACGCCTCTTGAGGCGCCGCTCGCGGAAATTCTCCGCGACGAGGCGAAAGAAGCCGCGCGGCGCGGGGAGGAGGGCACTCCGGGCGAGACATTCCGCCTCCGCCTCGAGAAGAGGCTGGGTCGCGCCGGCTCGGACCGCTGGGGCTGGCACCTGATGCGTTCTCCCACCCCGCTGGGGCTGCGCATGCCGCAGGCCCTCGCGGGCACCCTGGTGCTCGTGCTGGTGCTGGCCGTCGCCTTCTGGGTGCTGCGCCCGTCCTTGGAGCACGAGGAAGACGTGCGCGTCGCTGAGATTCCCATGCCCGTGAAAAAAGAGGCCGGGGAGAAGCCGCGCGAGCCCGAGACCAAGCCGGAAGCCCGCGTTGCCGTGCCTCGTGAGCTCGAAAGCGTTTCGCGCGAGCGCGTTGCGAGCCTCGGCTACCTTTCGGGAGGGGAAGAACAGACCGAGCGTCCGGCCGCGATGGAGCCCACGGCGGTCGTCGCCCGCAAAAAGCGAGTCTTAGTCGCGGATTCGACTCCGGGCGTTGCCGGGACCGACGAAGGAGAAACCGCCGACCGCGTCGCCCGCTATACCGGGGGGTATGAGGCGAGCAGAATCGGGCCCCAGCCTGCGAGTCCCCGCGCGACCGCCATGGCAGCTGCGGCTCCGTCCGCGCAAGCCGAGCTGACGTCTCCGGGCAGCCCGCCCGGCACGTATTTCGGTTGGAGCAAGGTGGAAGGGCAAGTGGGGGTGTGGAGAAAAGCGTTAACCGAACGGGAAATCGACAGCGCCCTCGCAAATCGAGAAGGGGAAGAAAAAGTAGACCAAATCGTTCGAGCAAACCCTCAGAAGTATTATCAGGATTATTTGTTGGGACCCGTGGCGGATATTTCACAGCCATCTGAACGTGCAGCGATATCTTTGGCGAGGGCCGATCATCCTATCGCTATCAAGGCATTCGTGGATCGAGGTGATGAAGGAAGTATCACAAGCCTTTATGAATTCATTACAGGCAGTAGGTTCGGCCCGTTTGGGTCTCCTTCTGACGAGCTTCAACAAGCCGCGGAAGAATTAGCCGTTCCAGCCTTTAGGGAGCGTCTTACCGGCCCAAGAAAAATGCGAGCGGCAGAGGCCCTTTACTTTCTTGGCCACGTGGAGGAGGCGTTACCGGTTCTCATAGAGGCGGTAGAAAATGGAGAAGGAAGGCCGGGGGCATTCTCCAGGGTGGGGAAGAAGTATGATGAAAATTGCGGGTGCGAGCTATGGTTCTGGGATCCAAACCTTAAGCCGGTGTATGAAGCGGGGTTAAAATCTCCCGTTCTGGGAGTCCAAGAGAAGGCAGCACATGCTTTGATCCGGATAGGGGAAAACGAATTGGCCTTCGCAGCGCTGCAAGAATTGTTGAAACAAGACATTGAACGGTCTCTCGTGGTTGATTTTATCGGTAGGGGTATTTTATTTGATTTGGGACTTATTGGAACACCAGAGGCGATGAGGGTTGTCGCAAAATTCCTGAAACACGAGGACGCAGGGGTTCGAAGCAGGGCGAGAGAGATCTGTACCGAACGAAAGTTTCTAGTCGATTCGACCCCCGCCCCCTGATTACCGCTTCCTCTTGTATTTCCCCATCAGCACGGCCTCTTCGAGAACGTGCCCTTTCATCGCCTCAAGAAGCTCCTTCTTCGTCGCCCGGGCGGGAGGGGCGATTTCCGAGTCGAGGGCGTAGAGCTTGAAGAAGTAGCGGTGCGTCCCCGACGGGGGGCACGGGCCGCCGTAGCCCACGCGCCCGAAGTCGGTCTTGCCCTGCCGGGCGCCGCTTTCGAGCGCCTCGTCGGGTATCACTCCCTCGGGCAGCGACCGCGCGTCCGGGGGAATTCCCCACACCACCCAGTGCACCCACGTGCCCACGGGGGCGTCGGGATCGTCGGAGATCAGGGAAAAACTCTTAGTGCCCTCGGGCGGATTTTCCCAGCTCAGGGGCGGCGAGACGTCCTCGGCGTCGCAGGTATATTTTGAGGGAATCATCCCCTCGTGCCCGAACACGGAGCTTTTCAGAGTGAATCCCATGGCTTTTTCTCCTTTGGCGATCTTGATGAGCGTCGGCGTCCCCGCCTGAAGCTCGGGCAAGTCGCGGGGCTTTTCCTTTTTTTCCTCTATGTCGGCTTTCGCGCAGAACAGGGGCAGCGCGGCGCACATCGTGAGGAGAGCGACGGTTGCGCGCATGCTCATAGTCAATTTCTACTCCCCGCGGTAGTTCGGCGCTTCCTTCGTGATGGCGACGTCGTGGGGGTGGCTCTCGCGCACGCCGGCCTGCGTTATCTGGACGAAGCGCGCCTTCTCATGTAGCTCCGCGATGGTGGCGCAACCGGCGTAGCCCATGCCGGCGCGCAGGCCGCCCATGAGCTGGTGGACGATAGCCGCAAGGGAGCCCTTGTAAGGGATGCGCCCCTCGATGCCCTGGGCGATGAGGGTTTCCTCCTCGAACGCGTCGTAGCGCTGGAAGTAGCGCTCGGCGCCGCCCTCCTTCATCGCGGCGATGGAGCCCATGCCGCGGTAGGTCTTGTATGTGCGACCCTGGAAGATGACGGTCTCGCCGGGGCTTTCGTCCGTGCCGGCGAAAAGGCTCCCCATCATCACCGTGTCGGCCCCCGCCACGAGCGCCTTGAGGATGTCGCCCGAATAGCGGACGCCCCCGTCGGCGATGAGTGGAATTTTTGCTTTTACCGTCTCGCGGCGGACGTCCGCGATGGCCGTCAGCTGCGGAACACCGACGCCCGCCACTATGCGCGTCGTGCAGATGGAGCCGGGACCGACGCCAACCTTGACGGCGTCCACGCCGCAGTCGATGAGCGCCTTGGCCCCCTCCTGCGTCACGACGTTTCCGGCCACCAGGTGCGCGTCCGGAAATTTCGTCCGCACGCGCTCCGAGGTCTCGAGAACGCCCTTCGAGTGCCCGTGCGCCGAGTCGACGACCAGGACGTCGGCGCCCGCCCGAAGGAGCTCTTGCGCGCGCTCCAGGGCTTCGGGCGACGCGCCGAGGGCCGCCCCCACGCGGAGGCGCCCCATCTTGTCCTTGCTGGCGCTCGGGTACTTGATGCGCTTTTGAATGTCCTTGAACGTGATGAGGCCCTTCAACCGGTAGCCCTTGTCCACGACGAGGAGCTTCTCTATGCGGTGCTTGTGCAGGAGCTTCTTGGCCTCCTCCATGCCGGTGCCCACGGGCACCGTCACCAGGTTGTCCTTCGTCATGAGCTCGCGCACCTCGACGTCCGTCCGGGTCTCGAAGCGCAGGTCCCTGTTCGTCAAAATCCCCACGAGCTTTCCCGCGTCGTCCACCACGGGAACGCCCGAGATGCGGAACTCCTTCATCAGCTCGTGCACGCGGCGGATCTTCTCCGCGGGCTTCACGGTGACCGGGTCGACTATCATGCCGCTCTCGGAGCGCTTGACCTTGTCCACCTCGTTGCGCTGCGCCTCGATGGACATGTTCTTGTGGATGACGCCGAGGCCGCCCTGCTGGGCGATGGCGATGGCCATCTGCGCCTCTGTCACGGTGTCCATCGCCGCCGAGACGAGGGGAAGGTTCAGGGAAATCTTTCGCGCGAAGGCCGTTTGCGTGCCGACCTCGGAAGGCAGAACCTCGGAGTGGGCCGGCACGACCAGAACGTCGTCGAAGGTCAAGCCCGAAGAGATTCGCTCGTCCAGCATGTTTAAGCATAGTAAAAACCAGGCAAGGAAGCAAGCGGAAAGCTTGACAAGCCATGGAGGGGTCGTGCATCATGAAGGGAAAATGCAAGGCGGACAAGAGGATACAGGACGATGGCGGATATTGACAAGCTGAACGCTTTGATTTCCAGCAAAGTCCGAGAGGCGGCCACACAGCTTGTGGCCAGCCTCAAGGGCGACCTCTCGCAAGCCTTGGAGCGCCTCGACGGCCTGCGCGTCGATTTGGACGAAACGGAGGTCAAGCCCCTTCTTCCTTCCGAGCCGGCCCCCGCGCCCGGGGAAGGCGCGTCGCTCCTTCCGGCCCTCCGCCGGGCGCTTCTTCCCATCGAGCAGGGCCGCAGCCAGGTCAACGTCCTCACCCCCGCCGTGGAGCAGTCGGCCCAATTCGCCGCGCGGGTAGCCCTTTTTGTTTTCAAGCAGGACCGGATGATGGGCTGGAAGGCCTTCGGCTTTTCCGGTGCCTTCACCGACAACGATATCAAGAAAATTCAAGTTCCCGTCGCGAAGGACACGCTCTTCAAGGTGGTGCGCGACACGCCGTGCGCCTACGTGGGCCCGCCCGACAGATTTTCGGGCAACGCGGAGTTTCTCGGCAAGATGGGCGGCACGCCCACGGTCGTGGCCGGCTTTCCGATTGTGGCGAAGAACCGCGTCGCCGCCATCCTTTACGCCGATAACGGCGCCCCGGGCGGCAAGCTCGACCCCGAGGCGCTTGCCGTCCTCACCCAGCTTACGGGCATGGCGGTGGACCTGATCAGCGTCCGTTCCAAAACGCCTTTGGTCGTTGGATATCGCTTTGAGGCCGGGCCGGAAGCACTGCAACAGCAGGCTCCGGAAGATGATTTGGCGCTCGACCTGGGTGAGGAAGGCCCTCCCCCTGCCGAGGCCCCCGGCCCTCCAGGTGGGGCAGGAGTGGACGAGGAGGGCTCTTTCGCGGACGAACAGCCTGAGGCGCCAGCGCCGACCGTCATTTCGGGCGGCAAGGAGTTTGAACTGGGGAGCGCAGACGTGGACACCATGCCTACGCCGCCTCCGCCGGCCCCCCCGGCTGCCGCACCGCCTCTCTCTCCTCCGCCACCTCCGACTCGCGCCAAGGCACCCGTTACCTTCACCAAAGGCTTTGACGAGGAGCTCACCCGCGCCGCGGAGGATGACTTTGGCGGGCAGGACACGGCCGCGGTGGAAGAGGAAATTTCCTTTGAAGAGCCGGCGGCGGCTGACGAGCCACAACCGGCGGCGGCCGACGAGCCACAACCGCCAGCGGCAGCTCCCGTCACCCAGGCGTTTCCGGCTCCGGGGGTCGAGGGCGAGGAGCACGAGGAAGCGCGGCGTTTCGCGCGGCTTCTCATTTCCGAGATCAAGCTCTACAACGAGGAGAAGGTCACAGCCGGGCGAAAGAAGCGCGACATTTACAACCGCTTGAAGGACGACATCGATCGAAGCCTCAAGGTGTACAAGGAGCGCATTCCGGCGAGCATCATGGCCCAGAGGGACTACTTCTACGAAGAGTTGGTAGCGAACCTGGCCGGCGGCATCGCCTCGGCGCTCGGCGACTATCCCCACAAATCCTGAACAGGAACCGCCTTACCTGCGGACGGAGTCCCGCCTTGGAGCGGGACGAGGCAGGGGCGGCGGGCGCGAGCGAAACAGCGTGAGCGGACGACATTCCATCGTAGCAAACGTAGCGGCGGCGGCCCTGAGCGTAGGCATGCTGGGCGCGGCGCTCCTGGCTCCCCTGCCGGGCTTAAGCGGGGCCGGCCTTCCCACCTACGGGGAACTTGTGGGGGGACCGCGGGAGGGCCTTCTTCGCATCGAGCGATTTCTTGCGGACGCTCCCTTGGAGGAGCAGGGCCCGGCGTATTTTTTGAGGGGCTACTATTTTCTGGGCGAGGAGCGCCTTGAAGAGGCGCTCGGGGATTTCGAGCACCCCGCCGTGGAGGGGAGTCCGCTCGCGGCGTTCGCGCTTCTTTTGCGGACGGAGATTCTGCTTCTTCTGGGGCGCCCGGAAGAAGCGGCGGCGCTCGCGGAGGGGACGCGAGACACTCCCGCGCTCCGGCGCCCGATGTTCGAGCGTGCGGTGGAGGCCATGCTTCGCCTAGGCCGCGTGCCCGAGGCGCACCGCCGCATCGCGGACGCGCCGCTTGGCGAAGCGGCGCGAGCGCTCTGGCTCGGGCGCGCGGCGGAGGCCTATCGGGAGCAAGGCTGCATCGAGGAGGCGCACGCACTGGCGCGCGAGATTTTGACCTCCTTCGCCGCGACGAAAACCGCGCGCCGCTTCGAGCCCCTGCTCCAGGATGAAGCGTTCGAGCACACACTTAATGAAGCCTTCTGGCGGGCGCGGGCGCACGCCCTCGCGGAAGACCGCCGCTTCGCGGAGGCGCTCGAAGCCCTCGCGCGCCTTGACCGGAGGACTTCTTCCGACTGGGAGGTGGAAGGCCTCTGTCTCTATCACCGCGGTTTGTATACGAAGGCGCTCCCGGCGCTGCGGCGCTCCTCCTCACCGCGAAGTTGCTACGTTGAGGCCCGGTGCTATCGAAGGCTCCGCTCCATGGGGAAATACGCCGCGGCGTTGGAGAAAACCCTCCGGAGCGAGCCGCGCGATCTCTGGTGGGCCAAGGCGGCGTTCGCCCTCGCGCGGGAGCGCGAAAAAGAAGCCGGAAGTATTCTCGAGCGCGTCGCGGCGCACGCCGAGCGCACCGAGGACCGCGGGCAGGCCCTCTGGACGCTCGCGTGGCGCGCCCTTCGAAACGACGCCCCGGCGCAGGCAGGTCTCTTTCTGGAAAATTATCTCTCGCTCGAAGAGAACGCCGTGCTCCGCTGGGAGGAGCGCCTGCGGGCGGAGTTCTGGCTCGCCGACGCGCTCGCCGCCCAGGGGCGCCGGGAGGAATCACTGGAGCGCTTCGCCCGCATTGCCGAAGATTTTCCCGACCACTACTACGGCGTCCGCAGCCGGCTGCGGCTTGCTCGTGCAAGCAAGCTTGAGGAATCTCCGCTTCCCCTTCCTCCGATTCACGAGACTGAGGCCGGGCGGAATCCCATGTTGCTTAGCCTTTCAGACGGTGTGGAAACGCTCCGGTGGCTCGGCCTTCTCGACGAGGCGCGCTTGTGGCTGGGGCTTCTTCTAGAGGAAAAGCCCGGCGACGCGGATTTATGGCTTCTCAAGACTCGGCTGGAAGCCGAGGTGGGCGATGTCCGGGTGGCGCTTTCCGCGTTTAACCAAGCCGCGGCGCAGCCGGGCATGACGCTCCGCGCGCTCCACGGGCGCATCTCCGAAGACACGATGCGCGCGATGTATCCGCTTCTTTTCTGGGACTCCATCGTTTCCCATGCCCGGGCGCGCCGCCTCGATCCGCTCCTGGTGGCCGCAGTCATCCAGCAGGAGAGCTCCTTTGACCCGAGGGCCGTGTCGCGCTCCGGGGCGCGTGGGCTGATGCAGCTCATGCCGGGCACCGGGCGGCAGATTGCCCGCAAACTCAAGGAACCTTACCGCCTTGCACTCCTTTACGAGCCGGACAAAAGCATTGATTTCGGGACCGAGTACCTTGCGGGCATGCTCAAGCGCTTCGACGGGCGCGTGGAGCTGGCCCTGGCCGCCTACAACGGCGGCCCCAACCGCGCCGCCCGCTGGTGGCGCGAGCTCGGAAGCGAAGATGTTGAGGTTTTCGTCGACGACATCCCGCTCGGCGAGACCCGCCGCTACGTCAAGCGCGTCACCACGCACTACGAACGCTACCGTCGCTTGTACGGGAAGCCGGCGTAAGCGGCAAGAGCTCCGCGGCGAAGTTTACCCTGACACATTGGGACAGACCTCATTGTCGGAAACAGCGTCAAGCGGATGGGCGTGAAGCGGAAAAACGAGCGGCTGGAACTTACACAAGATTATTTGTGTTACTTTTCCCGTCCGGTCTTTGCGCCCCTCTCTGAGGCTGTGCTACAATCGCCCTGCCATGGGTAAGGAGCCGAACGCTACCGATACGCCTTCCGATCCCGATGCCGTCGGGGAAAGCACCGAGTCGAAAGATTCCGGATCCGGGAAGCAGCTTCCCTGGTGGAGCCAATGCCTTCAATTTCTTCTCTGGGCCGGGGCTATCATGGGCATCTACGCCGCGAGCGCATGGTTTAGTTTGCAGGCGTTCATCCGGTCGGCCGACACGGTGGCCGTGCCCGACGTAGTTGGTCTCGCATTCGAGGAAGCGCAGGCGCTTGCGCTCGGCGTTGGCCTCCGGGTGGTCGAGTCTTACCGTCGGCCGAGCGCGGACGCACCAGAGGGCCAGATTCTTGAGCAGAACCCCCAAGATGGTTTTCCCGTCAGGCGCGGCCAATCCCTGTCTGTGGTCGTAAGCTTGGGCAACCCCAAGATCGAGGCGCCGTCCCTTGCGGGAATGCTGCTTACCGAAGCTCGGCAACGGCTTAAGGAAAACCACTTGGCTCTGGGGCGGGTCTACCGGCTCTCCTCGAACGAGGCCGCCGAAAACGTCGTCATTGCGCAGGAGCCGCCCGCGGGAACGGCCCTGTTTCGCGATTCGCCGGTGCGCCTTGTGGTAAGCCGCGGCCCGGCTCCGCAGTTTTATCGGATGCCGCGCCTGGTCGGCCTGCCCCTGCCAGCCGCCCAGGAGGTGTTGACCCGTGCCGACCTTTCAGCGCAGGTCGAATACCGGCGCCTTCCGGGGAAGCGCGGCCTCGTGATATCCCAGTACCCGGCGGGGGGCGTGCGGTTCCGCCGGGGCGATTCCCTTGCGCTACGGGTGGCGCAATGAAGCAGAAAAAAGGCAAGACGCGGGCCGGCCCGTTGGCTCGAACAAACCCAGGTGCAGGAACCGGGAAGCGGGTTCGCATCGCGCCTTCCATTCTCTCGGCGGACTTCGCGCACCTCGCCGAAGAGGTGCGCCGCGTCGAGGAGGGGGGTGCCGCGCTCCTCCACGTGGACATCATGGACGGCCACTTCGCGCCGAACCTTACGATAGGGCCGCCCGTGGTCGAGGCGCTCCGCCGTGTCACCTCGCTTCCCCTCGACGTGCACCTGATGATCGAGGAGCCCGACCGCTACATCCCCGTCTTCGTCGAGGCCGGCGCCGCCATGGTTTCCGTGCATTGCGAGGCATGCCCCCATCTCCACCGCACGCTCCATCTCATCCGTTCCCTGGGCACCCAGGCGGGTGCGGCCGTGAACCCCTCGACGGCCGTTTCCCTCCTCGAACCCGTGCTGGATGACACTGATTTCATTCTTTTGATGTCGGTCAATCCCGGCTTCGGCGGACAAAAATTCATTCCCTCAACCCTCGATAAGGCGAAGGCGCTGAGGAAACTTCTCCGGGCGCGCAAGCGTTCCATTCCCATTGAGATGGACGGCGGCCTTGGGGAAGCGAACGTGCGCGACGCGGTTAAGGCCGGCGTCAGCATCGTCGTGGCCGGCTCCTCCGTCTTCGGTGCACCCGATCCGGCGGAGGCTGTGCGGCGGCTGCGCGCCGAAGCCCAACGAAAGTAATTGGTTATCGGTTCCAGCCGTCATGGCGGATGACCTGCAAAAGCCCTTGCCTTTTCGCTTCCTGCTGCCGGCGACCATTCTGGTGATCCTGCCCGTGCTGGTGTTCCAAGGCTGCGCGGGGAAGAAAGCCAAGGCCGCCGCGTCGCCCTATGCCAAGTATCAAAAATTCTCGAACCAGGAGCTTTACGAGCGAGCGCTTCACGCGATGAAGCGAAAACACCCCATGCAGGCGCGCAACTTCCTTGATGCTCTCTTGATCCGCCCCATGGATTCCGTGTACACGCCGCTCGCCCGGCTCCGCATAGGCGACAGCCACTACATCCAGGGCGGCTTCACTGGATTCATGGAAGCCATTTTCCATTACCGCAAATTCCTGCGCCGCTACCCGCGCCACGAAAAGGCCGCCTACGCCCAGTACCAGATTGGCATGTGCCACTTTAGGAGGATCCTTTCGCCTCAGCGCGACGCCCGCGACACGGAGTTCGCCCTCCTGGAGTTTCAAAAGGTCGTCAGGCTCTACCCCGAGAGCGTTCACGCAGCATCCGCGAAGCACCGCATCCGCCTCTGCCACCGAAAATTGGCGGAGCGCGAGTTCGCCATCGGCAAGTTCTACTACCGCCAGGTGGAATACGAAGCGGCTCTCGACCGATTTAAGGGAATTCTCCAAAACTACGAGGAATATTTTGAAGAAACCGAGTTCTTTTATTACCTGGGCGAGACGCTCTGGGCGCTCGGTCAGCGCGAGGAAGGACGGAAGTACCTGGAAATGACCATCCACCGCGACCCGAAGTCCTCGCATGCGAAGATGGCGCGGGAGCGCCTGGCCGGCAAGCCCAACCGGCAGTCGTTCTGGAAGCGGGTGCTGCCGCCGTATCTGTAAGGCGGGGCCGTGCAAGAACTACCAATCTGGCCGTAATTCTGTTTACATGTTTATGAAGTTTCCGATGAAGTCGTTGATTCTGCTTTTGCTCCCCCTGCTGTTCGCGCAAACGGCCCACCCGGCCAAGCGCGGCGGGAACATCGACACAAAGCTGCTGAACGCGGCGGAAGAAGGCGACACCGCCAAGGTGGAGCGATTGCTTGAAAAAGGCGCGAACGCGGATGCGAAGAACGAAAGCGGTGCAACCGCCCTGATGGTTGCGGCACGGGAGGGCCATACCGAAGTGGTAAAAACCTTGATCGATGGGGGAGCGGACGCGAACGCGAAACAGGAAGAAGGCGGCTGGACCCCCTTGATGTACGCCGTGTCGGGCGGCCACACGGAGATGGCAAAGTTCTTGATTGCCGCGGGCGCCGACATGGCGATCACCAACACGCGTGGAGTGACCCCGCTGATGTGCGCCGCCTCGAAAGGTCATACAGAAACGATCCGTTTCCTGATTTCCGAGGGCGCGGATGTTAGCAAGAGGACCCGTCGTGGCATGACCGCGTTGATATACGCTGCGGGAAGAGGTTACACCGAGACGGTGAAGGTCCTTCTCGACGCGGGCGCGTACGTAAACGCCAGGTACAACGCCGAGTACCACAAGGGCGACACCGCACTGATATACGCGGCGAGGAGCGGCCACGCCGAGGCGGCCAAGGCTCTGATTGACAAGGGCGCGAACATGGAGATCGTGACCCGAAGGGGCGAGACCGCGCTGATCCTTGCGGCCGCGTACGGCCACACCGAGACGGTGAAGATCCTCGTCGACGCGGGCGCGAACATGGACGCGAAGGATGATCACGGCGCAACCGCCCTGATGTTCGCGGATTATTTGGGCTTCGTCGAGATCGTGAAAATCCTCGTGCAGGCCGGGGCGGGGGAGCAGACGGAGGAGTGACGGGGAGAGGGGGCGGATTTTAGGACGTCGTCCGCGGGATAAGCGCAGAGGCAGGAGATGACAGAAGAAAAGAAGCTACTGTTTGTCTGTGAGGATTTTAAAGTCTTGTAGGAATCCTTCAAAAACCGAAAGGAATTCCGAGAAAAAGGAAGGCGTGTTGCCGTAGGTTATCCAACAGGCGTATTCATCAGACAAGCGAACATAGACGTTTACGGCTTTATAGTATTTTTTTTCGTCCTCAGCCTCAAGCCATATAACGTTATGCCCATCCACCGTAATGGATTTTCGGCTTAATTCTATTTCGCGGTTAATCCAAAGGAAATTTTCCACGTTGGCCTCAACAGGTTTTTCACGGTAATCTTCGTCTATGGAAAACGAATTGACCGAAATCCAGCCGTTGCTCTTCTTGTGATAGAAAGTAATCTCGGCATTCCGCACGGAGAACGCACCACCCCCCTTTTTGTGCGACCAATCGTCGCCTAACATCTTTCCTTGGAACAGGCCCTTTTTCATAAAACTGTCATCTTCAATGGAGACCCCTGCCCAGCTTTGCAGGGCTCCTATTAGAAGAACACCAATTCCTACAATCAACTGTTTTTTCATGTCATAACCTCTCTAACTATTGAGTTGCCCATCCCTACGCCCCCCGGTAAATCTCCCCTCCGCCCTTCCGGAACTCTTCGGCCTTCTCCTTCATCCCCTCTTCGAGCGCGGCTTCCCCGCTGAGCTTCTTTTCTCGTGCGTAGTCGCGCACCTGCTGGGTGATCTCCATGCTGCAGAACCGGGGGCCGCACATGGAGCAGAAGTGCGCCGTCTTCGCGTCCTCCTGCGGGAGCGTCTCGTCGTGGAATTCTTGTGCCGTGTCCGGGGCGAGCGAGAGGTTGAACTGGTCCTCCCAGCGGAACTCGAAGCGTGCCTTGGAGACGGCGTTGTCGCGCGCCTGCGCCCCGGGGTGCCCCTTCGCCAGGTCCGCGGCGTGCGCCGCGATCTTGTGCGCGATGACGCCCTGCTTGACGTCGTCGCGGTCGGGAAGGCCGAGGTGCTCCTTCGGGGTGACGTAGCAGAGCATCGCCGTTCCGTACCAGCCGATCATGGCAGCGCCGATGGCGCTCGTGATGTGGTCGTAGCCGGGCGCGACGTCCGTGGCGAGCGGCCCGAGGGTGTAGAAGGGCGCCTCGTGGCACTCCTTGAGCTCCCGCTCGACGTTCTCCCGGATGAGGTGCATCGGGATGTGTCCCGGGCCCTCGATCATCACCTGCACGTCGTGCTTCCAGGAAATTTTCGTGAGCTCGCCGAGCACCTTGAGCTCGGCGAACTGCGCCTCGTCGTTCGCGTCGGCGAGCGAGCCGGGCCGCAGGCCGTCGCCCAGGCTGAACGCGACGTCGTACGCCTTCATGATCTCGCAGATCTCCTCGAAGTGCGTGTAGAGGAAGCTCTCCTCGTGATGCGCCAGGCACCACTTGGCCATGATGGAGCCTCCGCGCGAGACGATGCCCGTCGTGCGCCTCGCCGTGAGCGGGATGTGGCGCAGCAACACTCCCGCGTGGACGGTGAAGTAATCCACCCCCTGCTCGGCCTGCTCGATGAGAGTGTCGCGAAAAATCTCCCACGTGAGCTCCTCGGCCGCGCCGCCCACCTTCTCGATTGCCTGGTAAATGGGAACCGTTCCGACGGGCACGGGGGAATTTCTCAGAATCCACTCGCGCGTCTCGTTGATGTCGGGGCCCGTCGAGAGGTCCATCACGGTGTCCGCGCCCCAGCGCGTCGCCCAGATCATTTTTTCCACCTCCTCCTCGACGGAGCTGCTGACGGCGGAGTTTCCGAGGTTCGCGTTGATCTTGACGAGAAAATTGCGGCCGATGATCATCGGCTCACTCTCGGGATGGTTGACGTTCGCGGGGACGATGGCGCGTCCGCGCGCCACCTCGTCGCGCACGAATTCTCCCGTCACGCGCTCGGGAACGGAGGCGCCGAAGCTCTCGCCCCGGTGCCGCTCGGCGTACTTCGGGGCCGCCTCGCGCATCTGGTTTTCGCGGACGGCGACGTATTCCATCTCGGGCGTGACGATTCCCTTTCGGGCGTAGTGCATCTGCGTCACGTTGCCGCCCGCCTTGGCGCGGAGCGGACGGCGCTTGGGGAACTCGGCGCGCGGAGGCGTCGCGGAGCGGACGGCGCGGCCCTCGCGTTCCTCGACGTCGCCGCGCTCCCGGATCCACTCAAGGCGCAGCGGAGAAAGGCCTTTCTTCACGTCGCAGCGCACGTTCGGGTCGGTGTAGGGGCCGCTCGTGTCGTAGAGGGTGAAGGTTTCGACGCCGCCGCTTCCGTCGGAGGAAGTCAGGTGCACCGCGCGCATGGCGACGCGCACGTCGGGGCGGCTTCCCTGGACGTAGATTTTGTGCGACCTAGGGAAGGGTTTCGTTGTGATGGCGCCGCCGTTTTGCCCGCCTTTTTCGTCCGATTTGCCCATGTTCAGAAAACTCCGGATTTCCGTTAATCCATGGTGGCACGTTTTCGTTGCGGAGGCAAATGCCTTGTGCGACGCGGGCGGATGAACCCGTCCCCGGAACCATCCTCGGCAAGGCGATGGGAACGCTCGACGCGGGCACGGGAGCGATTAAAGTGCTCGTGATGCTGCGCTGAGGAGGCGCCCGCCCGGGGGAGAGAGAGCGCTTTCCTTAGACCACCGTTTGGTGGTAGACTCATACCTTACAACCAGGGGTTATGTTACAACCAGGGGTTATGAAACAATCAATCCAAAAAAAAGAGGAAAACCCATGAAAAACACTGCCATTTGCCTTGCAATGTTTGCGGCCGCCACGCTTGCCTTCGCGCAGGCGGCGCCGCCCGATCTCGTAAACTTCCAGGGAGTCCTGCGAGATTCTTCAGACGCGCCCCTTGATGGAGCGTACGACATGACGTTCCGCTTCTTCGACGACCCGGCGGCAGGGAACGAGATTCTCATCGATTCCCACACGGCGGCCGGAAGCGGCGCCGTCACGGTGACGGGCGGCCTCTTCAACGTCTCGCTCGGCGGCGGCACGGTGACGGACGGCTCGGGTCCCGGCACGTACACGGCGCTCACGGACGTGTTTCGCGACTACTCGGCGGTCTATGTGGAAGTGCAGGTCGGTGCCGACCCGGCGATGACGCCGAGAATTCGCGTCGTCTCGGCGGCGTATGCTTTGAACGCGGGGACGGCTGCGAGCTCGGGAGACGCCGACACGCTCGACGGATTTGATTCTTCGCAATTCCTGCGCAAGGACATCGCCGATACGGCGGCGGGCGTGATTACGTTCACGGCGGCGACGACGGACGTGCGGGGGAGCCTCGTGGATACGACGGATTCCGTGGTGAACGTAGGGGATGACCTGTGGGTTCTGGGTGGAAACATCGGGGTGGGCGTTTCGCCCAACCCGACCTACGGCGGTTATTTTAAAGGCACCGTGCGCGGCTCCAATAGTTCCGTGAACGAAAATACGGCAAGCACACTCTATGGCGCCTTCAATTCAGCGCAAAACAGCGACACGGGAGGCGGCGAACTTTTCGGGGCTTACTGCACCGCCAGCGCCAAGGGCGTGGACAACTCAAAGTCCGTCTACGGCCTGCGCGGTTTTGCCGGCGGAGACGGTTCAAGCACGGGCAATCATTACGGCGTCTTCGGCGAGGCGTCCCTTGCCACAACGAGCGGCTCGCACTACGGCGTCTACGGAATATCCGGGGGCGGCGCGACGAACTACGGAGGATACTTCCAAGGAGGCAGATACGGCGTTCGCAGCGTGGCAAGCGTCTCCGCGTCGACGGGCTACGGTGCCTACAATTCCGTGCAAAGCAACGACACGGGAACGGACGCCATTTACGGAACGTACGGCACCGCCACCGCCTCGGGCACGGACAACGCAAAGACCCTCCATGGCCTGAGCGGCCACGCCATCGGAGACGCCTCCAGCAAGGGCGACCACTACGGCGTTTACGGCGAAGCGATCCTTCCCGCGGCGTCAGGCATCCACCACGGCGTCTACGGCGCGGCCTCGGGCGGCGCGACGAACTACGGAGGATACTTCGCGGGCAACGAATACGGCGCTCGCTGCATCGCGAGCCCTACCGCATCGACGGGCTACGGCTCCCACAATTCCGCGCAGAACGGCGGAACGGGAACGGGCTTCCTTTACGGAACGTACGGTACCGCCAACGCCTTTGGCACGGACAACGAGAAGACCGTTCATGGTGTAAGCGGCCACGCCATCGGAGACGCCTCCAGCACGGGCGACCACTTCGCGCTTCATGGCGTTGCGAACAGTATCACATCGGGAGGTGCGCACTACGGCGTCTTCGGTAATGCCTCGGGTGGCGCGACGAATTACGGCGGGTATTTCTTGGGGTCGACCTGGGGCATCTATACGCCGAACGACGCTTACGTGGGCGGGACTCTCGACCTGGGCGGCGGCGCGGACGACGACCTGACGACGGCGGACGTGACGGACCTGACGGACGGAGGAGATACGTCGCTGCACGTGCACACTACGGACGGCGACGGGCGCTATCTGCGCAAGGACGTTGACGACACGGCGGCGGGCGTGATCACGTTCACGGCGGCGACGACGGACGTGCGGGGTAGCCTCGTGGATACGCTGAATGCAACGGTGGACGTCGGCGACGATCTATACGTTCAAGGCGGCCATCTCGGGGTGGGCGTTGCGCCCATCAACAGCTATGGGGTGTATAGTGAGGGGTCTTTTTACGGCGGTAACTTTAGAGGGACCACCCGAGGCGTGAACGGCTATGTGGACGAAACTTCACAGGCCGCGCTCTACGGCGTGCGTGCCCTGGCGGTAAATGCTGACACGGCTACCTCGTCTTCCTTCTACGGAATGTACAGCCAGGCTAATGCTTCTGGAGCCTCAAACGACAAATTTGTCCACGGGCTTACGGCGGAAGCAACGGGAGACGCCGAAAGCACGGGACCGCATTTCGGTGTTCAGGGAATTGCAGGGGGCGGCAAAGGCAATCATTATGGCGTTTGGGGGCAAGCCGAAGAGCCCTCGGGTGAGGGAACGCACTACGGCGTATACGGCAGGGCTTTTGGCGGCGCGATAAACTGGGGTCTTTACACGCCGAACGACGCCTACGTGGGCGGGACTCTCGACCTGGGCGGCGGCGCGGACGACGATCTGACGGCGGCGGACGTGACGGGCCTCACGGACGGCGGGACGACCGCACTCCATACACACGCTGCGGGTGACGCGGATACGCTGGACACGCTCGACTCGCTGCAGTTCCTGCGAAGCGACGTGGACGACACGGCGGCGGGCGCGATCACGTTCTCTGAGACGATCGGCGTGGGCACCGCGCCGAACAGCGACTACGCCGTTTATGGCGCGGGTTCAGTGTACGGGGGACATTTTACCGGCCCCGACTATGGAGTTTTCGGCGAATCGAACGGCACGGCCGCCGCGTCGCACTACGGCGGGTCCTTCAGTTCGAGCGGCGATACAGGCACCGGCTTACACCTCGGCGTTTACGGCATCGCCTCGGGCACCGCGGCAACGAACTACGGCGTCTACGGCACGGCCTCGGGCGGTTCGGTGAACTGGGGGCTTTACACGTCGGGCTATGCCTACGCGGAAAACCTCAACGCGGGGACGAAGACGCAGGCAAGCAATTGGCGGGTCGATTCGACCTACGGCTCCGGTGCGACGGGAGGCTACGGCGCCGTGCGCGGAGACGGAGATGCCGGCCCCACCCGCGGCTACCTGGGCGTGCAGGGAGCCACAGATTTCGACGGCGTGGGTTCGGCGGACTGGAACGGGCTGGAAATCGGTGTGGCCGGAATCTCGACCGGGGCCACCACTCCCGGTGACAACATCGGCGTGCTGGGTCATTCGAATAGCACGGGCGTGAAGGGCGAGGCGATCGGCACCGGCACACTCTACGGCGTCTACGGCGATGCAGCCGGCGGCTTAACAAACTACGGCGGGTATTTCACCGGCAGCACGTGGGGGATTTACACCCCGGACTATGCCGGTATAGGGAGAGATCTTTATATCGGTCAGGAGGCCACCGACGATGACCACTATCTCTACTTCAACGGGGGCCAGGAATATCTAAGGTGGAACGATTCCACTTTGCAGCTCCAGGTCTCCACCGACCTTGCGCCGCATACTTCCGACTTGATCGACTTGGGAGCATCGAACCGCTACTGGAACCTCGTCTGGGCGGACGGTTTTCGTTTTTATCTTAGTGCCGGTAGTGATGACGACTGGCTCTCTTTTGACACATACCCCGACCTCGACCTGATAGACGGTATGAAGGGTATCCCCGTGACCAACCAGCGAACCGGCGAGGTGCAACTCATCGTGGATCCCGCCACCGTCCCGGCAATCATCCGGGGCACGCCGACGCCGGAAGACCCGACGGCGGACCAATTCGTCGACGTCAAGAAGGCCGAAGCACTTCTCTTCGGCGCGGTGCGGGAGCTCCGGCGCGAGGGCAAGGGGCGCGAGGCGGCGCTGCGCGACGAGCTCGACCTGCGCACGCCCGACCGGAAGACCGGCAGGCAGGAGATGGACGGAAATTTGCAGATCGCCCTCGACAAGGACGCGAACGACGCGGCGCGCTTCTCCGTCTTTCGCGACGGCGAGGAAGGCCTGCAGGAGGAAGTCTTCCGCGTGGACGAGGAAGGGAATCTCTATTTAAAAGGCTCCGTGCGTCCCGCATCGCTCGACCTGGCGGAGTACCATCCCGTGAGCGAGACCGTGGAGGCGGGCGACGTGCTCGTGATGGATCCCCAGAATCCCAGCGTGCTTCAGCGTTGCGCTTTCGAGTCCGACCCGAGGGTCGTGGGTATCGTTTCCGCGGCACCCGGCGTCGAGCTTGGGAGGAGCATCAGACAGATTGCAGCCATGGAGCCGGAGCTTGCGGCGCGGATAGACGACGCGCGCGCCGTCGGTGACAAGGAGGCCGAGGACGCCGCATGGGCGCAGCTTGAAGAAATCTTCAAGGCTACGCACGCGGCGGTGGCGCTCTCCGGGACGGTGGCGTGCAAGGTGGACGCGGGATACGGCGCCGTCGAAGCGGGCGACCTCCTCGTGGCTTCTCCGACGCCGGGCCACGCGATGAAAGCCTTGAGCCCCGTCCCCGGAACCATCCTCGGCAAGGCGATGGGGACGCTCGGCGCGGGCACCGGGACGGTCAAAGTCCTCGTGATGCTGCGCTAGGCGGCAGCCCTAATCAGCCGTCGGATTTTTTCTCTTCTTGTAGATTCGCGTCCGCCGGTTCCTCGCTGCTGGGTTCCGCTTCGGCGGGAGGTTCTTCAGCAGGAGGCTCTTCAGCAGGAAACGCTCCGGTATGGGGTGCTTCAGCGGGAGGCTCTTCAACAGGAGGTTCTTCCGCAGAAGGCGCTTCGGCAGGGGGCGCTTCGGCGGGAGGTGCTTTAGCAGGGGGCGCTTCGGCGGGAGGTGCTTTAGCAGGGGGCGCTGCGGCAGGAGGCGCTGCGGCAGGAGGCGCTGCGGATGGAGGCACTGTTGATGGAAGCGCTTCGGCGGGGGGCTCTTCGGCGGGAGGCGCTGCGGATGGAGGCACTGTTGATGGATGCGCTTCGGCGGGGGGCTCTTCGGCGGGAGGCGCTTCGGCGGGAGGTGCTGTTGATGGAGGCACTGTTGATGGAGGCGCTGCAGCAGGAGGCGCTTTGGCAGGAGGCGCTGCGGCAGGTGGTGCTTTGGCAGGAGGCGCTGCGGCAGGTGGTGCTTTGGCAGGAGGTGCTGCGACAGGGGGCGTTGCTACGGGAGGCGCTTCTTCTCTGGCTTTTGACTCTTTTTCCTTCTCGCGCTGCGCCTTCTCGGCTTCCTTTTCTAAGCGCTTCGCTTCTTTCTTTGCCGCGCGCTCCGCGGCGCGTTTCTCCTTGCGCGCCTTCTTCTCCGCCCGTTTGGCCTCGCGAGCTGCGGCCTTTTCCTCCTTTCGTGCGGCGCGCTCCATCTTGCGCTTCTCGCGCCGCTCCTCGCGCGTGAGCGGAGCCGCCTCTTCCCCTTCCTTCAATGCTTCCTTGGGTGGAGCCTTGCCGGCACCCTCCAAAGCGGGCGCTTTCTCTGCGGGTTCACCCTCCTTGGACGCCTTCTTCTCCGCCCGCTTGGCTTCGCGAGCTGCGGCCTTTTTCTCCTTTCGCGCGGCGCGTTCCGCCTTGCGCTTCCCAAGCCACCCTTGGGGCAAAGGTTTTTCCTCAATCCTCGCTCTCGCCCGGGGCGCAGCCTCCGCTTCGGGCCGGGCTTTGGCTTTCGCAAGCGCCGCCTGCCAATCGGGCGCGATGACCGGAAGCGCCGTGCTGCCCGACGTTTCGAGGTAGAGTCTCACCTGCGACAGATAGATCAGGTCGGACGTGACCAGGGCGGGATTGTTGCGCACCTCGCGTAGCCCCGGGTCGAGTTCGAAAGCCCGTTTGTAGGACTCGATGGCCGCGTCGTGGCGGCGCAGCCCTTCGTTCGCGGCGCCGAGGTTAAAGTGCGCGCGCGCGTGCTTTGAACTTTTTTTCACGACATGCTGGAAGGTCGCCGCTGCACTGCGGAAGTCACGATTCAGGAGATGGATCACGCCCAGGTTGTAGCGCGCGTCGAGGTTGCGGCCGTCCAGTTTGAGCGCCCTGCGATAGGAGCGGGCGGCGTCCTTGTCCCAGTTTTTCGCCAGGTACAGATTGCCGAGCTCGATGTGAAACTCCGGCACGTCGGGATACTGCTCGATCAGCTCATGCACCTCCACGATGCGCTCGTCGAGGGAGAGCTCGGGCGCGGGGGGAGCCGGAGCGGTGGCGGCCGCGCCCCAGGCCCCGAGCCAGGCGAAAAGGAAAAGGGAATTCACTTCGCGCGCCCCGCCCTGAGCTTCACTTTTCCGTCCTTGGTCTCGATCTGAAACTGCACGTGCTCCGCGCCTTTCGCCTGAAAACCCTTCACCTGCTTGGCGATCACCTTCTTGAAGCTTGCGAGGCGGAGCTTCTTTACGTTCTCGCCCGCTTTCTCCTTGGCCGCCATGTAGGCCTTGAAAAGCTTTTCCACGGCGTCGCGGTCCTCAGAAAGGTCGGAAATGCGGTGAGACATGGGGTCCGCTCCGGGTGCCCGCTCGGCGGGAACCGGGGGCGGTGAAACGTCCGCAGCCTGTTCCGCTTCGTCGAGGTCCTGCGGCACCTCACGCTTGACGCCGAGCGACTCGAGCGTCACGCGCTGGGCGCCCGTTATCCCGCGATCAACACTCTCCTCAATCTCTTTCAAGCGGCGGTTCCAGCGCTCCTCGTATATTGAAAATTTCGATATGAACGTCGAGAAACGGAAGCGGTGCCGGTACTGCCGGAGCGTCATGTTGCGGTAGCGGCGCACGAGGTTCTTGAGCGTGCGCATGTAGTCGTCGGGAGGTCGCTTGCGCCCCCCCTGGAAGTACACGTTGTACTCGACCTCGATACGCTTGAGCAGAACCTCCATCTGGTCGAAGTCGGCTTCGATCATCTGCTCTTCGGAACCTTTTCTTTTCTGCTGCTCCATAGGGTTTCACAAGAAAAACATTGACGCCTAGGTCACTCCGTGGTCGATAGGATGCTACGCTTTGGGACGGTTGTCAAGGCGGATGCGAAAACCGCCTCAGCGCAACGCCACGCGATTCACGAAACGGCCGGGATGCCCCGTCCTGGTCTCTTGTCGCGCGTCGGGGCCGGGAAGAAAGCGCATGGCGGGGGGCCTGCCTTCGGCCAGCACCCGCTCAAGAGGCGCGAGATACGCGACTTCGTTGGGTGCCACATGCGCAAGCCCCTCGCGCGCGGCCGTTGAAAGCTCCCGCGCAACGTCCAGGACGCGGCGGCCCCGGTACTCGGCGACGAGTCCCTCGCGCGCGATGCGCCGATGAAGCTCAAGGCGCTCTTCGAGAGACGTTTCCCCAGCGACCGAAAGGGCGCGCTGGCGGACATCGGCATGTTCCAGAAGGCCGCGCCAGAACGCGGCGCCGGCCAACGCGAGCGCGGGCGTAGCGCCGTCCATGGCGCGCACCTCGACGTAACCGGGCCGCAGGCGCACCTCTGGAAACACCATCGACAACTGCACCTCCCAGTCCGGGGGCTCTTCCTTGTAGCCCAGGTAGCCCTCCTGCGAAAACTGGCGAAACGTCACCTTGCCCTCGAAGGGAATGTAGCGTTCCCCCCGAGCGAGAAACACCATGGGAACGTCCATCGCGTAGTCCACGTAATCCTGCGGCGTGAACTCCCGGCTCAGGCCCTTCTCCACATACAGGCAGCGGTCGGGGTCGCATTCGGCCCACGCCATCATGCGGTACGACTGGTGGTCGTTGGGGCGGCCCTCGGCGATGGACGAGTTGGCAAACGCGGCGCTCACGAACGACGAGGCCCGCGTGGCCACGGCGAACTTTTGCGCTGCATCCTCGAGGCTGCGATAGCCGACTCCGACCTGGAACCCGCCCGTCTGACGCATCATCACGAGCGCGAGGCGGCCACCGCGCACGGGGAAGTACTTCGTCATGATGCGGTAGCGCTCCTTGGGGATGAGGTCCATCCTCGCGAGCGGCGTCACGGGCTGGAGGCCCAAAGGCAGCCAGCGGATGCGAAGGGGCGCCGAGGCGGCAAGGAGATTCTCCCGGAAATCATGAAACTCCCGCTCGATTGAGGCGAGCGAAGCATGGACGCCGCCGCTGTATTCCACCTGACAGCCCGGCTCGAGCGTGATGCGGTATCCCGGCCCTTGAAGCCCGAGCGTGTTCCCCTTTTCTTTTAGGGGCGTGTAGCGGCCCGTGCGTATCATGTTCCGAAAAACCTCCGAAAGCGAACGCGGCCCGTCAAACGGGATGGCCTCCGCGGATTCCTCAAAAACACCGAGGAGTTCGTACTCGATACCGAGGGTCGGCAACCCTTCGGGTGCGCCGTCCACGTCGAAATACGCCAAATAGGAATCCGTACCCATTTCAAAATATTGCGTCAGAATCACCTTCGAGGTATGGAGTGCGCGTTAAGTATATCACACGGCGCAAACAAGCGATTGAAAAACAGGAGTATAATGCAGGCCATGGCGAGTTTTTTCCAGCCACGCCTCAAGAAGCACGCTTTATTTTACGCCGTTTCCATCGGGGCCACGGCGGCCCTGTCGCTTCTGGGCGTCGCCTCGGGGCGGCCGCTGCTTTTGGCCGCGCTTAATTTGATCGCACCCCTTGCGATTCTTTTTCATTTCCTTCGAAAGGAGGAGGCGCGGCGGGCCGCAGGGGTTCTTCTTGTATGGGCCTATGCGCTTGGATTCTTCATGGTCCTCTGGGTGTGCCTGTTTCCGGAGCGCGCCGAGAGCGCCGTCTTCCACGGCGCGGCCTACAAGGAGGAAATGTTTCACTGGATCGAAACCGGCGAAGGCGCGGAGGGTGATCCGGCCCGATTCATCCCGCAGCACCTTCTTCACGTCGGCGCGTTCCTCGCCCTCAGCGTTCTCTCCTGCAGCGTCCTGGGGCTCTTGATGGGCGTTCTTTTGGTGGATTACATGGCGTTCTACGCGGGAAGCGTGATTCTCGCGGCCGAGCACAAGGGCCTCGCGGCGCTTCTTGCGTGGCATCCGTGGTCGCTTTTTCGCATGGCGGCCTTTGTCCTCCTGGGCGTCGTCGTCGCCTCCCTCGTCTACGAAAAACTCTGCGGCCGGGCGCTTCCGTCCGGGACCGGCGGGCCGTGGAAGGCGCACCGCGGACGCATCCTCTGGGCCGCCGCGCTCCTTGCGCTCGATGTCGCGCTCAAGGCCGCGCTCGCCCCTCTCTGGCGCGAGTGGCTTCTCCGGGGGGCGGGGGTCCACTAGATAAGACCGGCGGTGACGTAAGGGAGCGCCGGAGACGGGGCGCTGTCTTCTGCAGCGGTTTTTCCGGCCGGCAAAAGCGAAATTCTCCATATCTGCCGCCTTCTTAGAAAAAACGAAAAGGTGATTCACATCACAGACAAACATCTCCCCTGGTGCTATCGTTTTTTCAGGTGAAATAATGTGTTTCTACATTTATGGGAGAGAGGAAGGGTGACAATATGCGACAAAAAACACGACAGCTTGGTATTTGGCTTATAGCGGGGCTCCTGGCGAGTCCGGTGGCGGTGTACGCGCAGGATCCCCTCCCCCTGCGCCACACGACCGAGGAGGATTTCGCTCCCGGCACGTTCGACAACACGGCGACGCAGCTCAACGTGGACGGCGAGGTCGCGCTCGCGCAGGTCCGCGACATCCAGGCGTGGGTCCCCCAGGCTCCGCTCGTGCATCCCTCCTTTGGAGTGTGGCCGCTTTATTGGGCGGCCGGCGTCGTGGTGGGAAACCGCGTCTTCGTCCTCGGCGGAGTCGGGCCCTTCGGCCCGACGAATGCCGTCCTCTACAGCGACGTCGACAACGCGGGAGACCTGGGCCCGTGGAACGAGGCCCCCCCGCTTCCGGTGCCGCTCTATCAGCTCGAGGCGGTGGTGGTGGGAGACTGGGTGTATGCCATCGGGGGAAGTCAGGGAGGCCCCCCCACGGCGGGGGTCTACCGCGCCCCCATCCAATGGGACGCTGGGGGCACGCCGACGCTCGGGGCATGGGCACTGGTCGGCTCCATGAACACCCCCCGCACCGGGCACCGGGCCGTGGCGTACCGGGGCGAGATCTACGTCATCGGCGGATATAACGGTTCAGTCTACCTCAATACGGTGGAGAGGACGCGCCCGGACATAAACGGCGACTTGCCGCCGTTCGTTTTTGAGCCGTCCCTCCCAAACCCCCCCACGCCTGTCCTTTATGAGCACGCCGCGGCGGCCTCCTGCGGACGCCTCTTTACCTTCGGCGGCTGGAGCTTCGCCCTCGTCCAGACCGTGCATTCGACGATAATCAACGACGACGGCTCCCTCGCCGGCTGGGAAGTTCTCCCGGATCCGCTGCCGTTTCCAGTGTATTACACGCGCGCCGTCACGTCCTACGGCAGGCCGTGGGTGGTAGGAGGCACGGGCCCGGGATTCAATGAGGTCTCGATGAATTTGTTTGCGCCGGACGGCAATATTTCTTCTCCCTGGGTGTCCGACGCCTCCCTGCCTACGGAGTACTTTCGGCATGTGGCGGTCATGGCCGGCCCCAAGGGAAGCCTCATGAAGGACCTGTTCGTCATCGGGGGCATCGTGGGAGGAGGGCCTTCGCCGGACGTGCAAAGAGGCACGATGGTCGTCCCCTGCGGCGACGGGTGCTGTAGCGCTCCCGCCGAGAAT
This sequence comes from Acidobacteriota bacterium, assembly GCA_020349885.1. NCBI lineage: Bacteria > Pseudomonadati > Acidobacteriota > Acidobacteriota bacterium. The sequence continues at coordinate 2,370,247 of CP070701.1, read as the reverse complement.
TGTTCCAACTGCGATATCGACTGCGGCCCGTGCGGCGCGATGTTCTGCGGCGACGGCATCTGCGATCCAGGAGAAAACTCCATTAACTGCCCGGGAGACTGTCCTCCTTGCGGCTACGCCTACTGCGGCTCCTACGAGTCGCCCATCCTCGACTTCGGCGGAAACGTGAATCTCGCGACCCTGCTCTGGTACTACGAGCTTTTCGGGCCCGCCTGGGCGGAGATACAGTACCGCTCTGTGGACCTGCTGTCCGGCTCGATGTGGGGGAATTATACGCCGCTCACCTCCAGCATGAGTATAGATATCCCGCTCTCGGACAGCATGGATTATTTCCAGTACCGCCTCAGTTTCCTGCAAGGGTCTGGAGGGAACGACGTGCTCACGCACTGGGTGGCGCTCACTCCCTACCTCGGCTACCAGAGCCACACGCTCATCGACTGCGGCAACTTCGACGGGAACGTGAACCCCGGCGAGACGGTGCGCATCTGGCCCGAGGTGAAGAACAGCGGCGTGCAGGACGCCTTCAACGTAAACGGCACGCTGAGCACCACCACGCCGGGCGTGATCGTTACGATACCCGTCGCCTCGTACCCGCCGAACATTCCGGGAGGAACGAGCGCGCCGCCGTCCACGCCCTTCGAATTCACGGTCGACTCGGCGGTGCCCTGCGGGACGCCCATTGACCTCAGGCTCGAGCTATTTTATGACGACGGCGTCGGAAATCCCTGCTTCAATTTCTCGGCGGGCGAGGTGGTGGAGGTGGCGGACGACTTTGGGTCGCCGACGAACGTGGCGGTTTTTGAGGACGTCGCAAACTGGTGGGGGCCCCCTTCCGCCGCCGACATTCTCACCGCCTACGGAATCCCTTACTCGGTCTTCGGTTCAACCGACATGGGCTTAGTGGATCTTTCGCCTTACAATAAGGTCATCATCACCGGCAATCAAGACCAGCCCTTCTACGACGCGCTCGTCGCGAACAAGGCGTGGTTCGAGGCGTGGATCTCGGCGGGGGGAGTGTTCGAGATGCATGCGGCGAACAACGTGGGATCATCGCTGGATTCTTACGTTTATCCGGGGGATTTCTCAACTTTCTGGGTACTGTCTGATCCACCGGATTTGGTAGCGATAACAGACCCCGCGCATCCCATTGTAAACACCCCGAATCCCATCACGGACGCGGGGCTGGACGGGTGGAATTCTAGCACGCACGCTTACATCGACATGTATCCCGTAGCCGCCAAGACAATCCTTGAAGACGACGGTGCCAATCCCGGACAGCCCGTGGCGATGGAGTGGTTCTTCGGCGCAGGAGCGGTGGTCGTTACCACGCAGACGATCCCGGCCTCGTGGACCGCCGATGGCCCGCTCGTTTTCGAAAATTTCGTGCTCTACATGCCGGGGTGCGAATCCGTGGTCTGCAACCCCGCCGCGCCGTTCCTCCGCTACGACAGCCACTTCGTGGACGACTCGGGCGGCAACATGAACGGCCTCTTCAATCCGGGCGAGACGAATTTCCTGTGGGTCACGCTCGAAAACCCGAGCTGGTTTGCCGGCGCCACCGACCCAAAAGCCGCTTTGAGCACGACGGAGCCGGGCGTCACCATCCTGGACAGCACGGCCTACTATCCCAACATTCCCGCTTCGGGCTTCGGCACCTCGATTGCGCCGCACTTCCAGGTGCAGGTGCATCCGGCCGTGCCGTGCGGAACGGTGCTCGATTTCACGCTCGACATCCTAGCCGCCGAAGGCTCGTGGACGGACACCTTCACGGTGACGGTGGCCACCTTCTTCGAGGACATGGAGGGCGGCGTCGGCGGGTGGACGCTCGACCCGCCCGTTCCGCCGGACCCGGACAATCTCTGGCACCAGATCATTGAGCCGACGTGCTCGCCCGCCTACAAATCGCCCTCGACGAGCTGGTACTTCGGTGACGAATTCGCGATTCCATCGTGCACGTACGAACACGGCGGCGTTGTTACACGCGGAAGCCTCGTCAGCCCGGTTATCTCCAACCTGGCGCAGGGCGCGGCCCTTGATTTCTGGTTCCGAAAGGAAACGGAGTGTGGGTTTTTGTGCGGTAACGACTGCCCTTACGATAACGCCTACGTGGAGATCTCTACGGACGGAGTTTTGTGGTTTCCGCTTATGGGAGGGCTGCTGGATCCGCTCGGAACCGGAGAGCTTTGCGACGACAGCGACATTTGGCTCAACTCCGGCGACATTGACCTGAGCGCCTACGCGGGATCCGACATCCAGATTCGCTTCCGCTTTAACGACGGAGACGGCGTCGTGAACAACTTCACCGGCTGGATGGTGGACGACGTGCGGGTTACCACCTGCGAGGGCTACGTGCCGTGCCCGGACCTCTCGGTCGTGCCCGTGTGCAGCGTGACGAACGTGTGCCTGGGCGATTCCGCTTCGTTCATAGCGGGCGTCTCGGGCGGGACGCCGCCTTATGACTACCTGTGGAACTTCGGCAACGGCGCCACCTCCTCGGCGGCCAACCCGACGTACACCTATCCCTCCCCGGGCGTCTACGCCGTCACGCTCCAGGTGACCGACTCATGCGGCTACATCCCGAAAGTTTGGGGACCCGGCACGGTATGCACCGTCACCGTCGTGGATCCAATCGCCTCGCCCACGGACTTTCCAGACCCCGTGGAGGTGTGGCAGGTCGTGCAGTTTGCCGCGAATCCCTCGGGCGGAACGCCGCCCTACACTTTTTTCTGGGACTTTGACGACGGCATAGGTACTTCCACGCTTCAAGATCCCACATACGCCTATGCTTCCCCCGGCACGTACAACTATAGCGTAACGATAACGGATTCGAACGGCTGCGGCGGAAGCGGCTCGGGCACCATCGGCGTGTATGCGGTCTGCTCGCTGGGCGAGTGGGAGCCGACCTTCCTCCAGACGAACACGGGGCACGCCGTGCTCATCGGCCACGACTACTTTGCAAGCAATCCCGACCAGAACAGGATCGCCGGAAACGCCGTGTTCCTCTCCACGGCCAGCCCCGTCCAGATGCTCTCTTACATACAGTACTCGGACAACGTGCCCGGGGGCGAATACCTGAACACCCTCGCGGCTATCAACTCGGTTTCTACCGATTATGTCAACACGGAATTCTCCGACTACGGGCAGCTCGACGACCTCCTTCCGGGAAAGGACGTGCTCCTTATTCCGGAGCAGGAGAACGCGGGCATTGACCAGCTTCGAGCCATCGGCGCGGCCTGGGCCAGGGACCTGCAGCGCTTCGTAAACGGCGGCGGCGTCGTGGTGCTGTGCGACCATAACTGGGGGAGCGGCGGCACGTGGGAAATTTTCAACCGGTCGGGACTTATGAGCATTAGCGGCTCGTTGGACACCGGGGGCAATGTTGATGTCGTGGCCCCCGCCGACCCGGTGGCCGCGGGCGTGACCACGCCTTATTTGGCCGGGAACGGGAGCTTGAGTTTTAGCACGGGGGAAACCACGGTGGTGGCGCGGAACAGCGCGGCGCAACCGGTCGTCATCCATAAGAAGTTCAGCCCTCCCCAGGGCCGCCGCTTCCACACGGAAACGTGGGCGCCGGAGATTGAGGGGATGTTCGTCTGGGGTGGTAATGGAAGCAGCCCCACGTACAAGAACGACGGCGTGCGCTATAACCCGGAGTACGATACCTGGGTGCCCATTCCCACGGCGCCGCTCGCGGGGCGCCGCGACCACACGGCGGTGTGGACGGGCACGGAGCTGATTATCTGGGGCGGGTATAGCGGAAGCTATTATGCCGACGGCGCGAGCTACGATCCCTCGACGGGCGTCTGGACGCCGCTTCCCGCCGCGCCCATCTGCGGCCGCTACTTCCACACGGCGGTGTGGACGGGAACGGAGATGATCGTCTGGGGCGGCTACGGTTACAACAATCCGCCGATGTGCACCACGTTTGGCTACCTCGCCGACGGCGCGAGCTACAATCCCTCGACGGGCCTCTGGACATCGATCACCGCGCCCATCGCGGGGCGCCGCTATCACTCCGCGGTATGGACGGGAGCGGAGATGATCGTCTGGGGCGGCTACAGCTCGACGGCGCCCACCTACAAAAACGACGGCGCGCGGTACAATCCCTCGACGGGCGGCTGGGCGGTGACCAGCACGATAGGGGCCCCCACGGGCCGCCGACACCACACGGCGGTGTGGACGGGCACGGAGATGATTGTCTGGGGCGGCTACGGAAGCGCCACCGGCCGCACGAACACGGGCGGGCGCTACAATCCCTTACTGGATGCGTGGACCGGAGGGGGAACCACGACGGTCGGCGCTCCCTCGGTGCGCGACTACCACTCCGCGGTGTGGACGGGCAGGGAGATGATTGTCTGGGGCGGCTGGTCTCCCTACACGAACACGGGCGGACGCTACGATCCTTCAAGCAACTCGTGGGTGCCGACGGCGGTTCTCGACGCGCCCACCGAGCGCTACCGCGGCCGTGGAGGCGTCTGGACGGGAGCCGAGTTCGTCGTGTGGGGCGGCTATGGGACGACGGTGGCACCAAGCTATAAGGACACGGGCGGCCGCTACACGCCGCCGGGGCCGAGCAACGTGGCCATTTTCCAAAACAGCAACCCGTGGGGCTATACGTCGAATCAGGACGTCCTGACGGCCAACGGAATCCCGTTCACGATATTCTCTTCGGCCGATATGGGCGTGGTGGATCTGTCGCCTTTCGACAAGGTGGTCATACCGTCCGTCCAGTCGCTGGCCTTTTACGACGCTCTGGTGGCGAACAAAGCGTGGTTCGAGTCATGGGTTTCGACGGGCGGCATATTCGAGATGCACGCGGCGGAGAACACCGGCGCGGTCAATAACTACATCTTCCCGGGAGATTTTTCCATTTACCGGGTTCTTTCTGACGCCGTGGGCATTGTAGACCCGGAGCATCCCATTGTAAACACCCCGAATCTCATTACGGATACGGGCACTGAGCTCGATTCGTGGAGTGCGAGCACGCACGCTTACATCGACATGTATCCCGTAGCCGCCAAGACCATCCTTGAGGACGACGGTGCCAACGCCGGGGAGCCAGTGGCGCAGGAATGGCAGTTTGGATGCGGCAAAGTCGTCGTCTCGACGCAGACGCTTGAACATGGTTGGGACGCAGGGAAGTCGACCATCCTCGAGAATTTCCTGCTTTATACCTGCAATCTCGTGGAATGCGTCTGCATCACGAGCGCGACGGCGACGGCAGGCGGCCCGACGACGTTCTGTGACGGCGGCTCGGTGACCCTGACGGCCATGCACGACGGCATCGGACCGTTCACGTACCAGTGGTACGAGGTGGTAGGCGGACTCCTCGCCGGCGAGACCGCCTCGAGCTACGTGGCGGCGGCGACCGGGGATTATTACTGCGAGGTGACGGATGGCGATCCGGGCTGCGGCGACACGGAGACGACGAACTCGATCATGGTGACGGTGAATCCGAACCCGACGGCGGTGATAACGCCGAGCGGGCCGACGGCGTTCTGCGAGGGCGGCAGCGTTGACCTGACGGCGAGCTCGGCGACCGGGACGCCTCCGTTCACGTACCTGTGGGCGCCGGGCGGCGAGACGACGGCGGCGATCACGGTGACGGCGAGCGACACGTACAGCGTGACGATTACGGACAGCGCGGTACCTGCGTGCGTGGACACGTCGGCGGGCGAGGTGGTGACGGTGAATCCGAACCCGACGGCGGTGATAACACCGGGCGGGCCGACGACGTTCTGCGAGGGCGGGAGCGTTGACCTGGTGGCGAGCTCGGCGACCGGGACGCCTCCGTTCACGTACCAGTGGTATGCTGGCGCTGCCCCAATCCCAGGCGGGACCAACGCGACCTACACGGCGACGGCGACGGGTAACTACAGCGTGGAGATGACGGACAGCGCGGTGCCTGCGTGCGTGGACATGTCTGCGAACGAAGCGGTGACGGTGAATCCGGCTCCGACGGCGGTGATAACGCCGAGCGGGCCGACGGCGTTCTGCGAGGGCGGAAGCGTTGACCTGGTGGCGAGCTCGGCGACGGGTACGCCTCCGTTCACGTACCTGTGGGCGCCGGGCGGCGAGACGACGGCGGCGATCACGGTGACGGCGAGCGACACGTACAGCGTGACGATTACGGACAGCGCGGTACCTG
>CP070701.1:2238937-2363999 GCA_020349885.1 Acidobacteriota bacterium | reverse complement strand
CCTCAGCCTCTCGCAGTTTCCGTATGATCTGTTCTGCCGTGTAGCGTTTCCGTGTCATTATGCACCCCTTTCTTGCTTGCTCCAGAGCTAGAGTCTAACTCTAACACTGGACCAGTTTCAGGGGGGCAGGTCACCCCCTACCAAACCAACGGTCAGGGGCCACTACTGTTTTGTAAATTGATAGGGGGGGGCACCCCCCTCCCTTGGGCCGCTTTTCGCCCCATTTCTTGACTCCGATGCATTCCGCATACTCTATACTCCATACGTGATACTCGATACTCCATACTTCCCCATGTATGCCGCCCCGGCGTTTTGTCAAGGATTTTGCCTAATTTGCCGCTTTTGCCGGATTTGCCGGAATTGCCGCATGTGCCGCTTTTGCCGGATCCCGCCTCCCCCTTGAGGGGGGAGGACAAAGCTTGTCCTGGCGGACAGGCCAGGGGTGGGGGTGAATCACCCTCCCCTGAATCCCCTCCCATCAAGGGAGGGGCGGAAATTCCCCCACATGTGGGACACGACCCTGCTGGAAGCGAAGGTGTTGACTGAACGATGGCAAATGGTATAATACGATACGAAAATACGAAACGACCGCACAGCGCGCTGGGGTATCGGCCGCCGGCGGCGCCGGCGGCGGTTCTGCCGCAGTGTTTCGCTACGCTCAACACGGCGGCAGGGCAGGAAAGACTAATTTGGAGCTGGCTTCAAAAAGTAATTTAAAAACTTGTGAGGATATATGTCTAAGAAAGACCGCGTCAAGCTGATCAAAACCCCGCTCCCTGGACCCAAGACGCGCAAGCTGACGAAGCGCGGAACCGAGTTGTTGTCGTACGGCGAATACGGGGATGAGGAGGAGATCGTCTTCCTGGCCTCGAGCGCCCAGGGCTCGCTCATCGAGGACGTCGACGGCAACCGCTTCATCGATTTCGGATCGGGCTGGGGCAACAGCAACGTCGGCAACTGCAACCCGGAGGTCGTCGAGGTGATCAACCAGATGATGGGGCGGCTGGGCGTGGGCTACTGGACCGCGTACGCCAACACCGTACAAAGGATCGAGCTGGCCGAGAAACTCCTGTCCGTTTGTCCCGAGCGGATTAACCGGGTGACGTTCCTGACCACCGGGACCGAGGCGGTCGAGGGGGCGCTGCGGATCATGCGGCGCGCCTCGGAGCGCCCTTTCGTCCTCTCGTTCTTCGGGCAGTTCCACGGGGTGTCTTACGGCGCGCTGGGCGCCGGCACGATGACTTCGGAGGGGCGCGAGGACACGGCCCCGCTCGTGAACGGCTTCCTCTTCGCACCGTACCCGTACACTTATCGGACGCCGCTGCGGTCGAGGAGCGGAGGCGGCGCGGGCCGGGCCACGCTGGAGTACATCGAGGACATGCTTCTCACATACCAAATCCCCGACGAGAGTATCGCGGGCGTCCTCGTCGAGCCGGTCATGGGGGAGTCCGGGGTCTGGATTCCCCCGGACGACTTCCTCCCCGGGCTGCGCAAGATGTGCGACCGCTACGGCTGGTACCTGTGCATAGACGAGGTGCAGAGCGGGTTCGGCCGCTGCGGCAAGATGTGGGCCTTCGAGCACTGGAAGGGCGCCGAGCCGGACATTATCGTCATCGGGAAGGGGATTTCCGGCGGCCTGGAGCCGATCGCGGCCGTCGCGGGCCGCGCCGAGGTCATGGACAAGGCCGAGGCGTCCGTGTCGGGGACCTACGCGGGCACTCCCGCCGGCTGCGCCGCGGCCATCAAAACCATCGAGATCCTGTACCGCGACGGGCTCTTCGATTACGCGACCGAGCTCGGCGAGTACGGGCTCGGGCGCCTCAGGGAGATGTATGAGAAGTACCCGATCATCGGGGAGGTCCGGTGCAAGGGGCTGTGGCTCGCGGTCGAGTTCGTCAAGGACCGCAAGACCAAGGAGAAGCACTTCGAGGCGGCGAAGCGCGTCAACGCCGAGTGCCTGAAGAGGGGCCTCTACATGATTTACGACGAAATCGGGTGGTTCGTGCGCATCCAGCCGCCGCTCAACATCGAGCGCTCCCTCTTCGAGCAGGGAATGGACATCCTGGAAGAGGCGATTTCAATCGCGAACGAGGAGTAGCTTGCCCGCCAAGCTTGTCCTGGCGGACACGCCAGGGGTCGTTAGGGCGGGCCGGCTTCCAGGACTTGACAAGGCGGCCTGAAGGCTACGATGCAATGCCCTCAAGGGAAACGCGGAAATTCCCCCACATGTGGGACACGACCCTGCTGGAAGCGAAGGTATTGACAGAACGATGGCGAATGGTATAATACGATACGAAAATACGAAATGACCGCACAGCGCGCTGGGGGTATCGGCCGCCGGTGGCGCCTGCGGCGGTTCTGCCGCCGTGTTTTCGCTACGCTCAACACGGCCGGCAGGGCAGGAAAGACTAACTTTGTAGCTGGCACGATTTCAAAAAGTAAATCAACAACTTGGAGGATTACGTTATGAAGAAAATCATTGTTATCGGCGCAGGAGCGCAGGGAAATGTGGTTGCCGGAGTACTTTCGGCACAGGACGACATAGATACCGTAATGCTTGCAGATATTGACATCGGCAGGGCAAACGAAGTCGCGGAAGTATTAGGATCACCAAAGATAAAAACCGTAAAAGTCGATGCATCAAATCTCGACGCGCTGACAGCAGTGATAAAAGAAGGCGGTTATTACGCTGTGGTAAACGCAACGGTTTCAGAGTTTAACAGGAATATTATTGAGGCAGCCCTTGCTGCAAAGGTAAATTATTTGGATATGGCGTCAGACGAAATATTGGAAAGTAAAAGAAAGACCACGCCCCAGGATCCATTCCTTGTTGATCAGCTCGATTACGCGAAAGATTTTGAAGATGCCGGATTAAAGGCTTTTATTCTTATCGGCAGTGATTCCGGCACAGTAAACGTGATGGCAAAAGAAGCTGCGGATGAACTTGATGAAGTTGATTATATCGGAATTAAGGATTACGGCTTCGTGGAATGTGACGAACCAGTGGCACATTGGTCCTTCCCAACTTACCTTGGAGACTGCGCGGATGAACCTATCTGGTGGGAAGATGGTGAGTATAAAATCGGAGAACCATTTTCAGGAGAAGAGGAACATTATTTTGAACCGCCCATGGATCGAAAGGTAAAGGTCTATTATCATCTGCATGAAGAGCCGATTACCATACCAAAATTTATCGGAAAGCCTGTTAAATATTGTGATTTTAAAATGGGTGAACCAGGCAGTGAGATGTGGGAGTTTATGTTAGAGGGGCTTGGCCTGATGGATGAAGACCCCATTGATGTAAAGGGAGTTAAGGTTGTTCCAAGGGATGTGTTTTTTGCACTGCTCCCAAAGTCAATGACTCCGAAACAATGCATGGAACTGGTTAAGAGTAAAAGACTCTTCAGCCGGATGCAGGTCGAAGTTGATGTGAAAGGAAAAAGAGGCGGCAAAAAATATCACTACAAGTTATGGACTGACAATCCGAGTGTTGTAGAGACTTGCAGCAGAATAAAAGGAACCAATGATCTCTCCTATATGGCTTCACTGCCAGTATCGATTGCTACTTTAATGATGATGCGTGGCCAGTTGAAGCAAAATGGAGTATTCCCCGCAGAAACCCTTGATAAAGAAGAAAGAAAAATTTTCTTTGCAGGTCTTGAGGAATGGGGAATTAAGGTTAACAAACGAGTTAAGGAAATAAAATAAACTATAGAAACCTCCGAAAAATACCTCTGAGCGGCTTGTGGGCAGAACGCATCGGTTTTTAGCCCCTTTTCGGTGTCTGCGAGTGGGGAATCTCCTTCCCCGCGCTCCCGCTGGAGCGCCTCGCGGCGCCGTTTTTTTTCGCACCCCGCTCACACCCGTCCCTCCGCTTCGGTAAGCTTCACCATTCTCTTGAGGTTGTGCGCCAGCGCCGACAGGTACACCTGCAGGCGCGCCCCCTCCTCCCCGAGGTAGCGTATCCTCGGCAGTCCGCACCAGCGCTTCATCGAGCAAAACGCCGCCTCCACTCTTCCCCGCCCCTTCGCCCACATCCGGTTCATCGCCTTTTTCTTCCCTCGCCTTCGCGCAGCCGCTACGGCCCTGGCTACGGCGGAGTAAGTCTGCCAACCCCCACCCCCCAAACTCTGAATTTCCTGAACTCCCTGAACCCTATCGGTCATCTGTCATCTGCCATTCGCTAACCCCCCCCCTTCCCTCCCTCCAAAATTCCCCCAGAAAAAGCTTGACAGCGCGCCCCAGGCGTGCTATCGTATACTGAGACTGGGTCGCAATAGCAAGAAAAGGAACGAGAGCACTATGCCGAGGAAAACCGCAGACGGCAGGAAGGCCCCCCCGCCCTCGCTCGAGGAGTGCCTGGAGGCCTTCGAGGCCTACCTGCGCCGCAAGGGGCTCCGGATGACGATGCCGCGGCGCGTCCTGGTCGAAAGAATCTACCGCGTCCACGACCACTTCGACGCCGACGGCCTCCTCGTGGAGCTCCGGCGAAAAAATATTCCCGTCTCCCGCGCCACCATCTACCGCACCCTGGAGCTTCTCTCGGAGGCGAACCTCGTGGTCAAGACCGCGCTCAGCGACGCCAGGGCCTCGTACGAGTTCGCCTTCGGGCATGACCACCACGACCACCTCATCTGCAACGCCTGCGGCGCCATCGTGGAGTTCAAGGACGACGTGATCGAGCAGCGGCAGGGAAAAATCTGCAGGGAATTCGGCTTTACCCTCGCCTGCCACAGCCACAAGATTTACGGCCTCTGCCCGCTCTGCCGCCGCAAGCGGAGCCGGAGCGCACGGAGAAAGCCGTGAGCCCGACCGCGCGCGCCGCGGCCGGCGAACAACCTGAATCCAGGGTGCTCCTCGCCGGCAACCCGAACGTCGGCAAGAGCGTTATCTTCGGGCTGCTCACGGGCCGGTACGCGATTGTTTCCAACTACCCGGGCACCACGGTCGAGGTCGCCCGGGGCGAGGGCACGCTCAACCGCCGACGCGTGACCGTCGTGGACACGCCCGGCATCAACAGCCTGCTTCCCACGAGCGAGGACGAGCGCGTCGCGCGCGACATCCTCCTCGCGGGTGGCTGCGACGCGGTGGTGCAGGTGGCCGACTCGAAGAACCTCTCGCGGGCGCTCCTGCTGACGCTCGAGCTGGGCGAGATGGGCCTGCCGGTGGTCCTCGCGCTCAACATGGCGGACGAGGCGCGCTCGCGCGGCATCGAGATCGACGCGCGGCGCCTGGGCGAGCGCCTTGGCGTCCCCGTCGTCTCCACGGTGGCCGTCGAGCGCAAGGGAGTCGGCGCGCTCGTCGCCGCCCTTCCCGACGCGCGCGTCCCCCGGCTCTCCGCGCACTATCCCAAGCCCATCGAGGAGGCGCTGCGGCAGGCGGAGGAAACGCTTCCCTTCGCGGGCGGCCGGCGCGCCGTGGCGGCGATGGCGCTCGCGGGCGACGAGACGCTCGCGCCGTGGTTAAAGAAAAATCTCTCGCCCGAGGCGCGGCTCCGCCTCGCGGGCCTGCGCACCCGCATGGAGCGCCGCTACGACGAGCCCGTCGCCTCCCTCCTCCACCGCGCCCGCCTGGAAGCGGTCGAGCGCCTGGCCGCAGAATACGTCGTGCGCAGCGGAAAGGTCCGCGCGTCGGGCCCGGCGGCGCGCCTCGGCGCCGCGGCGATGCATCCCGTGTACGGCCTCGGAGTGCTCGCCCTCGTCCTCGCGGGCATGTGGCTGTTCGTGGGGGGCCTCGGCGCGGGGGTGCTCGTGGGTTTATTGGAAAACACGCTCTTCGGGAAATTCATCAACCCCGCCGCGGTCTGGCTGTTCGAGCGCCTCGCGCCGTGGGCCCTGGTGCGTGAGCTCTTCGTCGGCGAGTTCGGCCTCATCACCATGGGCGTCACGTACTCCGTCGCCATCATCCTGCCCATCGTCGCGACGTTTTTCCTCGCCTTCGGCATCCTAGAAGACAGCGGCTACCTGGCGCGCCTGGCGCTCATGATGAACCGCCTCTTCCGCCTCATGGGCCTCAACGGCAAGGCCGTGCTTCCCATGGTGCTCGGCTTGGGGTGCGACACGATGGCCACGATGACGACGCGGATTCTCGAAACCCGCAGGGAGCGCCTCATCACGACGCTCCTTCTGGTGCTCGCGGTGCCGTGCTCGGCGCAGCTCGGCGTCATTGCGGCCATGATGGCCGTGCTCCCGCTCCCGGCCCTATTCCTCTGGCTCGCCGTCGTGCTCGGCGTGCTCGTGTCGGTGGGGTGGCTCGCGGCGCGGGTGCTCCCGGGGAAGGGCTCGGACTTCGTGCTGGAGGTTCCGCCCATGCGAAGGCCCACGCTTTCGAACATCGCGGTCAAGACGCTCGGGCGCGTCGAGTGGTACCTCAAGGAGGCCGTGCCGCTTTTTCTCATCGGCACCGCCATCGTGTTCGCGTTCGACAAGCTCCGCGTCCTCGGCTTCCTGCGCGAGGCCGGCGCGCCGGTCGTGCAGAGCTTCCTGGGGCTTCCCGCGGCCGCCACCGACGCCTTCGTCATGGGATTCCTGCGGCGCGACTTCGGCGCGGCGGGCCTTTTCGTACTGTTGGAAAAAGGCGCACTCGGGCCGGCGCAGGCGCTCGTCGCGATCGTGGTCATCACGCTCTTCGTTCCCTGCGTAGCCAATTTCCTGATGGCCATAAAGGAGCTCGGCCTGCGCGCCGGCGTACTAATCGCCATGTTCGTGTTTCCGCTCGCCGTCGCGGTCGGCGGCGCCGTCCGCGCGATGCTTCACGCAACGGGATGGCTCGGAGGATGACACCAGTGGCAAGATTCAACGCCTACACCTGCGCGCTCTGCGGCTTCGGGTTCGCCGCCCCCGCCGAGGCTTGTTCCGGGTGCGCCGTCGCGGGCGTCGTGTGCCCGACGGGAAGCTCGCTCGCGGCGTGCCCGCGGTGCGGGCACCGGTTCCCGCGCCAGTCCGCCGTAATAAACCTCGCAAGGCGCGCCATCGGGTGGCTGCGCGAAAGAAGGAAACTCCGCCATGCGGATTGAGCGGCACGTCCCGGCCGAGGAAGTCCTCGAAGAAATCTGGACCATGAGCGAGGAGGACGGGCCGCCCACGGTGGACGTGCTCCGGGCCGCGAGCAAGATCCAGCCCCTGGACGAGACGCTGGACATCCTGACGCGGCGCGGCGCCGTCTCCTGCGAGAACCGCGTCGTGGAGCTCACCCGCCGGGGCCGGAGCGAGGCGGAGGAGATCGTGCGCCGCAACCGCCTCACCGCCGTGCTCCTCTCGCAGCTCTTCGATCTGGAAGCCCGGGAGGTCGAGGACGTGGCGTGCGAGCTGGAGCACGTCCTAAACCGCCGCGTCACGGAAAGCATTTGCACTTTCCTTGGTCACCCCCCGCTCACGCCGGACGGGCGGCGCATTCCGAAGGGGAAGTGCTGCGAAAGCGCGCGCCGGGAGCTCGAGCCGCTCGTGAAACCGCTCACGACGACGGCCGTGGGGGACGAGGTGCGGGTCGTCTTCCTGGTTCCCGGGACCAAGGCGCGCCTCAGAAAACTCAGCAGCCTCGGCCTGGTGCCCGGGAAAACTGTGCGGCTCGCCCAGAAGCTGCCCTCCTACGTCCTCGAGATGGGCGAAACCACGATCGCGCTCGAAGAGGACGTCGCCAGCAACATCTACGTCAAGGAGGCCTAGGGGAAGCCGTCCTCGTCCACCGCCCCGCCCCAGGCAAGGAGGTCAAGGTGCACGCCACGCCCGGACTGTGCAAAAATATCCTTCTTTCAAAAGGCCACCGCCATGCCCATGTCCAAAGGCATTCAAGCGCCGCCGCTTAGGACGCGCCTGCTCATCGCGGCCGTAGCGCTGTCCGCAGCCGCCGTCGGTCTCGTGAATCTCTGGAGCGAGGCGCCCGACGCGAGGGCGCTTTTCGTCGCTTTTGTTCCGCTGCTTGCGGCATGGTTTTTTTCGGGCCTGCGCGCAGGACTGAAAACCCTCGGCGCGGCGGTAGCGCTCCTGTGGGGCGCGGCGGCGGTGGCGCTCCACCGCGGCGCGGAGGGGCTCCTTTCGGTTGCGGTGCTGCGGGCCACGGGCACGCTGCTCATGATCTGCCTGGCGCTCGTCATCGTCGCCGAAACGCTCTTCATTCCCCGGCTCAGCACCCGAAGGCGCGGGCGATGCGCCTGCTCGCATGAAGAAAAAGCGGGAGGAGGTGCTTGACGGCCGCCCCGGCCCGGCTTTACTTGAAGCTTTCCTGGAGAAGATTCAGGGAGCCGTCCCCCCGCTTGGAAAAGAGACAGTAGCAGGGAACGTCCGAGGCTACGCGGGACATAAAAGCGGAAACGTGTTCGGTGTTCAGGTCCGGGTGGAAATTGCCGTATTGGGCCGCCACCGCCAGCTCTGCCATGGCGCGGACGCCGGAAAGCGGCTCGAGGCGGTCCTCCGAGGCCTGGTGGAGGTGCAGAAACGCACGGACGGGATATTCACCCGTGGCGCTGAACGTCCCCCCGAAAGGAGCGCTGGAGACCCGGCAGCGCCCGCGCTCAAAGCGCAGCATCAGGATCTCGTCGGCGAGCACACGAAAGCGCCCGCTCCAGAATGCGATATGGCTCAGCGTGGACTTTCCGATTCCCGAACGGCCGGCCAGGACGAACGCCTCTTCCCTGCCGCAAGGCGAGCGGCCCGGGCGGGGAACGAGCGCCGCGCCGTGAAAGAGGACCGTTCCCTCCGCCGGCCCTTGTTGGCAAAGGACGTATTTGGTTACGGTTTCAAGGTGACGGGGGATTACCTCCCGTGGAGTGTCGACGGCTACGGCGACGCGCGTGCGCCGCCGGGCCCACTCCAAGCGGGCGGCCGTGTAGTAAAAAAGCGCCGTGCTCGCCTCCCCGTCGCCGGCGTCGAGCAGATCTCCGGCCGGGGCGTGCTCGGGAGCGCGCGCCGGGTGCATGAACCATGAGCGGTCCCGCGCTTCAAAGACTTCCAGCGTGTGGTGCGCCCGGCTGTTATCCCGCGCGAGAAAGCGCCGCTGGCGCTCCGAAAAGACGCGCTCGACGGGAAGCGCCGTCGCCGCGTCAACGACGAGCCCGCCGAAGCGAAACTTTGCTTGAGCGCCCGGCACCTGCGGCGCGTCGAAATACTCAGGAGAAGGCTTCCAATACCAGTCGGTCATGGAAAGCAAGGCGGACGGTCAATGGCCGGACAGCCTCGCAGCGAGCGGCACGGTGTTTCGGCCTGCAATCACGCCGGACACGGAACGCCGGGAAGCGCCCGGCGCTGGCACTCCACAAGGTTGCGGATCCCACGGTCGGAGAGCGCGAGCATGGCGCGGAACGTTTCTTCCGGAACGGGCTCCGTTTCGGCCGTGCCCTGAATCTCGATGATCTCCATGCGCTGCGTCTTGACGACGTTCACGTCAAGCTGGGCGCGCGAGTCTTCGGCGTAGTCCAGATCCAGGAGCACCGAGCCGTCCACGAAGCCGACGCTCACGGCGGCGGCAAAGTGTCGAAGCGGCCATTCGACGATGCTCTCGTCGAGCCGGAGCTTCTCCATGGCAAGCGCGAGCGCCACGAACCCCCCCGTGACGGCCGCCGCCCGAGTGCCGCCGTCGGCCTGCAGGACGTCGCAGTCCACCGTGACGGTGCGCTGCCCGAGCGCGCCCAGGTCGCACACGGCGCGGAGGGAGCGGCCGACGAGGCGGCTTA
Organism: Acidobacteriota bacterium; assembly: GCA_020349885.1. Lineage (NCBI taxonomy): Bacteria > Pseudomonadati > Acidobacteriota > Acidobacteriota bacterium. Next base: position 2,354,332 of record CP070701.1, on the reverse strand, counting down.
TCTCGCTCGAGCGGGCGCCGCTGCTGCCCCTTTCGCGGGGAATGCGCACGTTCGTGGCGCGGGGAATCATCGCGTACTCCGCCGTAACCCAGCCCGTGCCCATTTTTTTCGGGTCGTTGCGCAGAAAATGCGGCACGCCACTTTCGACGGTGGCCGTGCACAAAACGCGCGTCTCCCCCACCTCGATGAGGGCCGAGCCTTCGGGGTGCCTAAGCGGGTGGGGCTCGATCCGGACGGGCCGCATCGCATCGGCCGCGCGCGCGTCGACTCGATAGGGATTCACCAAGGCTGTTTCTTCACGAGCCATGTTCACCTTCTTTCTCTAAGGAACAGGGGCGTGGAGAAATTCCCACGCCATTTCGACGAGGGCGCGCACCCCGAGGGGCAGCGCCGCTTCATCGAGTTGAAACGTCGGTGTGTGCAGTGCGCTCACGGCTCCCGCGTCTTCGTTCCGGACGCCCAGGCGGATGTAGAAGCCGGGAACGCGCTCCGCGTAAAAGGCGAAATCCTCGCCGCCCATCGTGGGCTTGGCCTCGACGACGACGCCCGGGCCCGCCACGCGCCCGAGCGCGTCCAGCATGCCGCGCCCGAGGTCGGGGTCGTTGTAGGTCACGGGGGCGAGGTCCTCGTATTCCAATTCGTACTCGGCGCCGTGCGCGCTCGCGACGCCGCTCAGGATTCGCTCGAAGTCCCTGCGAGCCTGCGCCCGCACGTCGCGGCTGTGGGCGCGCACCGTGCCATGAAACGTAATGCTCTCGGGAATAATGTTCCAGCGCCGCCCGCCCTCAACAATGCCCACCGAGACCACCACGGGCTCCCGCGTGTCCACCGTGCGGCTCGCAATCGTCTGAAGCGCCGTTATGGCATGGGCGCTCGCCACGACCGGGTCCACGCCCTCCCACGGGTAGGCGGCGTGCGTCTGCTTGCCGTGCATCGTCACCTTGAAGCGGTCGACGCTCGCCATCGTGCCGCCGAACGTATAACCGATTTTTCCCGCCTCCAGGGTGGGAAAAACATGAAGCGCGAAGATGGCGTCCACCTTCGGGTTTTCCAAAACGCCCTCCTCGACCATCAGAAGCGCTCCGCCCTCTTCGCCCGGAGGCGCGCCTTCCTCCGCGGGCTGAAAGATAAATTTCACGGTGCCGCTCAAGTCGCCCTTCATCAAGGCGAGGACCTCGGCTGCGCCGAGAAGAACTGCCGTGTGCGCGTCGTGCCCGCAGGCGTGCATGACGCCCGGGTTTTTCGAGGCGAACGGCAGCCCCGTCGCCTCCGCAACGGGCAGGGCGTCCATGTCGGCCCGAAGCGCGGCGCAGCGCCCGGGCCGCGCACCCCGCAGGAGGGCCACAACGCCGTGCCTGGCGACACCGGTCTGCACCTCGAGGCCCAACTCGCGGAGACGCTCGGCCACGACACGGGCGGTGCGCTCCTCGCGGTTCGAAAGCTCGGGATGGGCGTGAAAATTTCTCCGAAGCTCGATGACGCCCGGCATCACATCCCGCACCTTGGCTTCCACGCCGGGCGGCGAATCGGCCCGGGCTCCTCCGGCGACCGAGCCCAGGATTGCCGCGATTCCAAAGGCGGCGGGTGCGAGACAAAACGTTCTTTTCATGGCGTGAATCCTTCTGAGTAAGTATATTATACCACTTCTTCCAGTCTTCGTTCGAAACGAAGTGAGAACGAAGACTGCCACGGCGAAGCCCGCGGGCGAAGCCGGGCAGCCGTTCGACGACGCGAACGTTCGTTTCGAACTTCGCCTTGGCAAGCCTGCCGGTTTATCCCGCTCGGACGCCTCAATCCATACAGCAGGTTGATAATTTACGCTCCCTCGGTTAACCTGTTAGCCTGAATTGGAATGTTTCCGCTCGGAGGGCACAGTGTTCCATGTAAGCAGGTTTCGTCTATTATCAATCGCCCTTGCCGTCGTCGTCGGGGCGGCCTTTTCCGCGCACGCCAAGGAAGAGGCCAAGAACGACCTGGAGCGCCTCTACGACGAGTTCAACCAAATCACCCTCGACATTTCAAAAGGTTTCGCCGTCAAGAATCTTCTGCTTGAGCACGACAGCTTCTCCGCGACGCTCGAGGACGGAAACATTTTCTTTTCAAACAAAATCGGCGACCAACTCTACGTCGCGGTCTTCCTCGGCAGGGGAAAAATGACCATCGACATCCCCGAGCCCGTCAAAGACATGCAGTTCAGAAACATCCTCTGGTTGCGGGAAAGCATGGACCCCTCAAATAAAGACATCAAGGACCAGCCTTTCGCGCAAGCGTTCCTTGTGGTGCCGCAGGACGTTTACGAGCTTCTTTCGGGAGAACGGAAGGTGCCCGGCTCGGAAGTGACGGCAGCGACGGAGGGTAAGCTTCCGGAAAAGCGCCGCGAGCGCGCCAAGAAGCTTTTCCGCCGGCAGGCCGGCCCGCCCGACTGGCGGGAGATTCCCGTTCGCGTCGTTGTGTGGCACCATCTGAACAATTTTCCTAACGAGCACTTCGAATTCCGAGCAAACACCGAGGATTTCGAATGGGTTCGGTATCGGTTTAATCCCAACCTCGAGCGCGAATGCAATGCAAGGCGCATCTCCTATGAAACGGCGTGGGGACGCCGGCAGGTGATCTGGAGAGGGGGCGTAAACTGGGACCGCCGGGAAGACTATCGGCAGGACGAGGGCGGCTGGACGGCGAACCTGCGAAAGCGCCTTCACGAAGACCGCCGCCCCATCGAGATTCTTCATTACGATATGGACATCACGGTGGAAACGGACGTGTTCCTTAAAAATAGAATGACGATGCGCATTCGCCCGCGAAAGGAGGGAGTGCGCTGCGCATGGTTTGAATTTTGGTCCCACATCCCCGACTACAATCAGAAGGCCTTTATCATAAAGAAATGCACGGACGCCGGGGGGAATCCCCTTCCCTTTTTCCACGACCGTAATGAGCTTCTGGTGGACATGGGAAAGCCCATGGAAACGGGAAAAGATTATACGGTCGCTCTGGAGTATGAGGCTAAATTTGTCTGGCTGGACGGCGATTATCCATGGTACCCACAAGTAGGCGCTATGGAAAACGAGGCCACTTACGATGTTAAAGTCAGAGTGCCTCTCAAATTCACCATGGGGGCGTCCGGCACAACGGTGAAGCGCTGGGAGGAACCCGGCTACGAATGCCTGCACACGCGCCTCGATAAGCCGGTGCGCAATTTCGCCGTCTTTTTCGGAGAATACCAACGGCGCTTCAGCAAGCTTTACGACGTCGAAGAAGCTCCGGAAACGAAGGAATTCGCCGAGAAATGGGGCAATCCCACGATTTCCGTCTATGGTTCTCAACGACAAAATCTTCCCGACAGGCTTGCGCAAGCGTGCAGCTTCCTCCAATTCTACAGCCAATATTTTCAAATGCCTTTTCCTTATGACGAATTGGACATATTCACAGCGTCCAAAATGAGGCCGCACACCCCCGGATTGGTACAGGCGTCGATGGAGAATAACCGCTATCTCGCCCATCAACTGGCGCACCAATGGTGGCCGGAAATCACCGGCATGCGAAACTATCACGAAGACGCATGGCTGAGCGAGGGATTCGCAGAATATGCATGGGGGCTTTCCCTGGAGTTCTTCAAGGAACAAAGAAAGAAAGGCTCGGGCGCTGCGGCGTTGTCGGAAGAAGCGGAGACACAGTGGCTCATGGGTCCCGAGGGCGGATTCTACGGGAGAGGAATCCTCACCCTGGAGCCTTACAAACAAGCCTCCCTCTATTCTCCCGGGGGGAGCTACAAACCCAGTTTGCGCTTCTCACGCTGGGAGAGCTACAAAACCCAGGTGCACCGAAAAGGTCCCTACGTTCTCCACATGCTCCGCCAGATCCTAGGCCCCGAGCTTTTCAGGGCGCTTCTGACACGGTTTCTAAGAGATTTCGCGGGAAGGCAGCCCGTTACGCCCGACTTCATCGACACCGTCAAGAAGGTCGTCGGCGAATACATGTGGAGCGAGCCGTTCAGGGCCTACCGTGAAAGCAAGACGCCGGTCGCGGAGTGGCCGCGCGAGACTCGGAATCAATTCCTCCTCCTAGATGATTTCTACAAGAATCTCGACGACTGGTTCGAGGACTGGTACATCGACCCGGGCCACGCCAAGATCCGCTTCTACTGGAGCGTGCAGGAGGACGCCGAAAAAGACGGCTACGTCTTTACGGGCCGCATCAAGCAGGACCCGGAGGAATTCAAGCTGGTGCTCGCGCCCATCACCCTGCGCTTCAAAAAGCACCGCGCGCTCAAGCAGCGCTTCTTCGTAGACGAGCCGGATTACGAGTTCCAACTGCACGTTCCCGGAGAGCCGACGGAAGTGGTCTTCGACGAACTGAAGACGCTCGCCGCCGCGGTCACGGCCGAAGAAGAGTGGAAGTAATTTCAAAATCCTTTTTGGTTGTAGGGCGGGACTTATGCCGACCGAAGGCCGGGTGCCGACCAAGGCCCGACGCCGAAGCCGTTTTTTTGTAAGGGCAATTCACGAATTGCCCCCACGGGCGGCTCGTGAGCCGCCCCTACGTCTTGCTGGCCCCTGATCCCTGACAACTGGCTGCTGGTTCTTGGCGGCCGCTAGAACGGCCAGACGCGCGGCACCCACCAGAGGCAGAAGAAGAAAAGAATGACCGTAAGCGGCAGCCCGATCTTCGCGAAATCCTTGAAGCGGTATCCGCCGAGACCGTAGACGAGCAGGTTCGCCTGGTGGCCGATGGGCGTGAGGAACGTCGCCGAGCACGCGATGGCCACGGCCATGAGCAGAGGATAGGGAGACACGCCGAGGCCGTCGGCGACCTGCACGGCCACGGGCGCGACGAGAACGGCCGTGGCGGGGTTCGAGAGCACCTGGGTGAGCGCCGAGCTCGCGAGAAACAATAGCGCGAAGGCAACGTAGCCGCTCCCCGCCCCGCCCAGGGTGGAGATGCCGCCCGCGACCGCCGAGATGATTCCGGTCTTCTCCATCGCGGTGCTAAGGGGAATCATGCCCGCGATGAGAAAGACGACCTGCCAGTCAATCTCGCGGTACATCTCCTCGACCTTCATGCATCCCGTTAGCACCATAAGAAGTACGCCCAGGACGGCCGCCAGCGAGATGTGAAAGATTCCAAACCCCGCGAGAGCTACCACGATCGCCATCACGCCCACGGCGTGCCACGCCTTCTCGGTGCGGTGAAAAACGTAGTTGAGATGGCCGATGACCAGGAAGTTGGGGTCCTTGACCAGGCCGCGGATGCTCTCGGAAGGCCCTTCCACCAGCAGCACGTCGCCCGCTTGAAGCTCCTCGTCGGCGAGCGCGCGGTGGAGCGTTCTCGTGCCGCGACGAATGGCGAGCACCACCACGCCGTAGCGCGTGCGGAACTGCAGGCTCCGCACACTCTTGCCTATGGAAATCGAGTTAGGGGGAAGACTCACCTCGCTCAGCGCGAGTTCCTCGGCAAGGAGCACGTCGGGAGAAACTTCCTCCTCGGCGCGCATCTGGACGCCTTTGATTTTCTTGATTTCCATAAGATTCTCGGCGCTCCCCTCGACGACGAGGACGTCGCCCGAGCGGAGAACCTCGTGCGGGGGGGGAAGAAAAATCGCGATGTCGCCGCGCAAGATTTTCAGGACCTCGAGGCCCATGCGCCCGAGCTGCGCCCGGCCGAGCGCCTTGCCGACCCAGGGCGAATCATCGAGCATCACGAGCTCCGAGAGATAATCCTCGATCTCGTAGCGGTCGGCCAGCTCCGTCTGCGGCGTGGGCTGCCGCGCGGGAAGCACCCGATGGCCCCAGACAACCATATAGACGACGGACACGCCCGTGATGGCGAGCCCCGTCGGCACGTAGTCGAACATGCGGAAAGGCTCGTGCGGCGTGCCCTCGAGCGCGATGTTGATCAGAAGATTGGGCGGCGTGCCGATTAGCGTGCAAAGGCCTCCGAGGAGAGACCCGAACGAGAGCGGGATGAGGAGCTTGGTGGGCGCCAGCTCGGCGCGCCGCGCCGCCGCCATCACGGCCGGGATAAGGATCACGGTCGCCGCGATGTTGTTCATGAAGCACGACATCGCCCCCACGGCGAGCATGACGGTCGCCGTGAGAAGCAGGGGGTGCCCTCCGCCCACGGTGCTGATGAGCTTTCCCATAAAATCCGCGACGCCCGTTTTAACGAGGCCGGCGCTCAGAAGAAACATCATGACCACCGTGATGACGGCCGGGTTGCTGAACCCCGCAACGCCCTCCTCCACCGTCACGAGCTGAAACACCATCAGGACGGCCATGACGAGGAGCGCCACCAGGTCGGGGCGCATGATTTCCCTGGCGAACAGGTAGAGCGCACCCGAAAAGACCACGAGCACCAGCACAGATTCCCACCACATAGCGCTTCCATTTTATCCTAGCCCGCCCCGGTTGGCGAACGGGACGCTTCTCCCCGCGCGAAATTTGAATCCCTCCCTCCGTTCTGCTAAGCTCTTGTTTCAAGCGCCGGGAGGAATTTCAGCATGCGCGTGGCGTTGCTTCGGATCGAGATGCACTTTTTCGAAACCCGCTCCTTGAAGGACAAGCGCTCCGCCTTGGCACGCCTCCGCGCGGAGCTTCGCAAGCGCTTCAACGTTTCCGTCACCGAACTCGACCATCAGGATTTGTGGCAGCGCGCGACCTTCGGGCTCGCCTTCTTCGCGCCGCACGCCGACGCCGCACGGGCCGAGGAGGAAAAAATCCTGAGATTCCTCGAGTCGCGCCTCCCCGGCGAAATCGTGGAGCACACGCTTGAGCTCTGCTAAGAAACGCTCGCCGCACCTTCGCCAGCCCTCGCACCGCCCGGAGAGCGTGGGCGACCTGGTGCGCGCGGAGCTGGGGCGCCTGCTTCAGCAGGAGCTGCGCGATCCCCGCCTCGGCTTCGCCACGGTCATGGACGTCGTGATGAGCCGCGATTTGCGCCATGCGCGCGTTTACGTAAGCGTCCTGGGCGGCGCCGAGGCGCGTCTCCAAAGCGCCGAAGCGCTCCGAAGCGCCCGTGGATACCTTCGGCGGGAGCTCGGGCACGCGCTGGCGCTGCGCTTCGTGCCCGAACTCGATTTTCGCGTCGATTCGGCGGGCAAAGGCCCGGAATTAAAACCCACGGACACCTGAATGAAAAATCGGCGATTTAAATGAACGGCCTCCTCATCGTCAACAAGCCCCGGGGGATCACGTCGCACGACGCGGTGGACCGCGCGCGCCGGCTCCTGGGGGTGCGGCGCATCGGCCACACCGGGATTCTCGACCCCATTGCGACCGGGGTGCTTCCTCTCTGCGTGGGCCGCGCCACGAGGCTCTCGCAATTCATTCTGGCCGAGCACAAAACCTACGAGGGTATTTTCCGCCTCGGCTGGGCCACGACGACCTACGACGCCGACGGCGAGCCCGTGGGCGAGCGCAAGACGCCCAACGTCACGCAGGAGCAGGTCGAGGAAACGTTCGCGCTCTTTCGCGGGAAAATCCAGCAAATCCCGCCCATGTTTTCCGCCAAAAAGGTGGGCGGCAAAAAGCTCTACGAGCTCGCGCGCGAGGGAAAGGAAGTGGAGCGCAAGCCCGTCGATGTCGAAATTTTCGAGCTTCGCGTGCTCTCGTTCGACGGCGACCGCGTCGGTTTCCGCATGCGCTGCTCCTCGGGCGCCTACGTGCGGAACGTGGCCCACGACACGGGACAGAAACTCGGATGCGGGGGACACGTCGAGTCGCTCGCGCGCACGGCGGTGGGCCTCATGACCCTGGACCAGGCGGTGTCACTCGACGAGCTCACGCGAGAGAGCGCGGCCGGGCACGTGATCCCGATGGAAAAAATTCCCCTCGACATGCCCTTCATCCGCATCACGCGGGCGGGCCTCGCGCATTTGCGGCACGGCCAGCCCCTCGACCGCTCCGTCATCCTGCCCGCCCCTCCAGGGGAGGCGCAAGGCGAATCGGGCGGCGGCCGCCCCGTGCGGGTGCTCGGCCCCGAAGGAGAGCTGGTCGCCATCGCCGAGCGGCGCGCGGCGGCGTTCTTTCAGCCGCGCGTCGTGCTCCTCGCCTCCTAGGACATAAGAGAGCCATGCCGGGCTCCGTCCGCGTCGTGCAGGGAGACATCACCCGGGAAAGCGTGGACGCCATCGTCAACGCGGCGAACACGGATTTGCTGCTCGGGGGCGGCGTCGCGGGCGCCATCCGGCGCGCCGGCGGCCCCTCGATCCAGGAAGAGTGCAACCGCCTGGGGCCCGTCGGCCTCGGCGAAGCGGCCGCGACGGGAGCGGGCCGCCTGAGCGCAACTTACGTGATTCACGCCGCCGTCATGCACCTGGGCGGCTCGGCATCGCTCGAAAGCTCGGAGGCGGCCCTGCGCGCAAGCCTCCAGCTTGCCGACGACTTGTTCGTGCAAGCGGGAAAGGAGGCGGGAAGCCTTGCGGTGCCGGCCCTCGGCTGCGGCATCGGCGGTTTAACGGTCGAAGAGGCCGCGCCGCGGTTCGTCCAGGCGGCCCAAGAGTTTCTCAAAAAAGCGCGGTCGCTTCGAGAGGTTCGCTTCGTACTTTTTGACGTCCATTCCTTCGAGGTATTCAAGCGTGCCTTGCACTCAAGTGTTTCATAACGTAACATATTTTCGCCGCGCGTTCTTTCGCTCCAGCGAGCCTTAAAATCGGCCTATGGAAAAATCAAAAAAATTCTTTACTTATATATAGTTAGAACCACTTTCTCACGCCCTGTAAACTTGGCACATCGATTGCTTGGTCAATATGGTGGAGGATTTTAGAATGCATCATCGGGAACGCGGTTTTACGCTGATTGAAATGCTTGTCACGCTGGGGGTTCTTGCCATCCTCTCATTCGTGACCGTCGGGGCATTCGGCTCCTGGATGCTCCGGCAACGCTTGAACCTCAGCGGCCGCGAAACCGTGGCGCTCATGCAGCGGGCGCGAATCATCGCCATCAAGCGTTCCTCGACGACGCGCGTAGTCTTGATTCAGGGGGGCGAGGCGAGACTGGCGGAATTGGAAGTGAGAAACTCCACCGGCAATTGGGCGCGGGTTGACGGCGTGCGCTCGGAAGTGTTTTTGGCCGAGGGAGCGTTTTTCACTAAAGTCACCAATCCGGGTATCAACACTCCCCCGGAGCCAGAAGTGTACGTCTTTCGCAATAATGGACGCATAGCGGACGGATCAGACGGAATAATCGGCTCGGACATTTCGGTTTCCACTCTGGTTCTTCAGAACCGCTACGGCCACCAAGTGGAAATTGAATTGAGAGGTACGGGAAAAATCACCATCGTCAAAAAAGCCGGAGAGGAAGGATAACGGCCATGGCAAAAACGAAGCACAGCACGGACGAGCGCGGGCGGGGATGGGTTCGCGGCACCTCCGAGGGCCGCATCCCGGCCCGACCGAGTCCCGGGAAAGGCTTCACGCTCATCGAAGTTCTGGTGGCGATGGGCATTATGGCCATGATGATGGTCTCGATCGTGCAGCTTTTCGTGATGGCGACCTACGTGAACAAGAGCGTGGAGCAAAGGACCCGGCTGGCGAACATCGCTCAGATGCAGACCGAAGAGCTGAAGCGAACCTACATGTCCCTGCCCGTGGGTGTGGCGGTCCCCCCGGCCATCGGCACCGACGACGTCACGGCGCTTGCTTCTTACAATCCCAGCAGCGATTTCGAGACGTTTTTGCCATTCTTTCAGAGCCAGTGGGCGAAGGGCCGCGCGGCCATCTACGTGGCCGTGACCGTCAACGACATACGGCAATATCTTCCTTACACCAAGGACTCCACCCTGCCGGGCGGAGCCACCCTCGACGATTTCCTGCAGCCGGGAAGCGGCCTCGAGGCGTTCGTCACCTGGGTGGTGGACGGCGGAGTATACACCAGCCAAGCGCTCGAGGTGCGCTTGGACATCCGGTCGGGCTATCTCCTGTCGAACACGCCCTTTCTGAGAGACGTTGCCGTAAGCTACACCGCGGTTTTTCCAAGGCGGCAGGCATACAAACTCGATTAAAGCGATGCGACAAAAAACCGTTCCTCGCTCCCGTTCCGAAGCAGGCGTCACGCTGATGGAGATGCTCGTGGCCTCGGTGGTCATGCTGTTTGTCTTGGCCGGGCTTGCCGTCATCCTGGTAAGCACCACCCAAATTCAGGCCTACCAGAACGAGCTCGCCGAGGCGCAGCAGAACATGCGCATCGTGCTGACCATGGCGGGCGACCGCGCCTCCCGCGCCGGCACGGGACTCATGCCGCACACGCTCTCCCTTCAGACGGCGCAGGAGCTCGATGAGTTCAACTACGTGAAGACCGCCCGGACGAAGGTGGGATTGGACCCAAACGATCTCGTCTTCGGTGTCTATTACCAGCGGGACTTCCCCGGCGAAACGGCCGGAGCGGGCGCTCCGCTTCTCGACCGACTCACGCTCGAACAATACACCACCCATTTCGGCTGGAATGGAAACCAGGTCCATGTAAAGGCCCGCACGGGATTCTCACTTCCGGATTGGACGCCACCCGGGCAGATGCCGCTTCTGCTCTACAACGTCAGGCTCGGCAACGACATTATCACCGATACCACCATGTCCCCCGCGGTGAAGCTTCAGAACCTTTACACGAAAGCACTTCACTTTACACGCCTTGCCGCCGCACCCGCGGAAAACTCGCCGTCGGAGTCCATCAGCACCATTCAGATTCTCCACGATCCCACTTCACTGGGATGGAACCCGGGCGCCGCGCCCGGGGGCGACACGCCCATCCTGGTCTACGTGAGCGTCGCGCACGCCGTGTTCGCCTATAAGCGGGAGATCCTCTCCGTGACGGATTCTTCCGGCAATGTGATCGAAACGCCGGGCGGAAATTTCTACATGGCCGAATTCCTGCCCAGCACAGACACCAACGCGGCGAACGTTCAAGGCCAATTCGACCTCTATGCCGAGAACATCTACGATCTGGAGGCCGTCGCGGTCTTCCGCGACCCCAACACCGGCGCGAGCATCCGAGCGCGGATGTTCCCGCCGCCCATGGAAACCGTTACGACGTCCGTGGCTGCTTCGAAAGGTGACCCCCTGGAGGATCACTACCTGAACCGCATCAATTTGCGGGAAGTTGAAATTACCGTCACGGTGCGGACGGGGGAGCCGGTGCCGGCCGGAAGGGCGAAAGGGCTCTTCGTGAAGGCCGCGGATAGCAGCTATGTTTACCGCGTGGTGCGGGGCTCGACGCGCTCGCACATGCAGTCGTTCTATATGGACTATTCGTTCATGGCCGGCGCGAAGGAAGGTTAAAGCAAGACAAGGAGCGAAGTCATGCCGTCAATTAGGAATTTTGGACATCGGTCATCGAAGGAGCGCGGCTCTGGACTCGTCCTGGCCATTTTGCTCGTGATGGTCATGACGGTGCTGGGGCTCGGGCTGGTTTTTGTTTCCGAGGTGGAGCGCGACATCGCCATCCATGACCAGCAGGCAAAACTCGCGCGGGAGATCGCCCGCTCCGCTCTCACGCATGCCAAGTTCATGCTCGTCGAGGCGCTCGTCGACGGCGAGATAGACAACGATCTCAAGGGCGCGCCGGAGCCGGGAGTAACGGTTCCGCCCAAGTATCTTTGCATCAACGAAGATGCGCCTTCCGAGAACGAATGCCGAGGCTGCCTGCGCACGACGGACTTCATGCAGTGCAAAGCCGGCGAACAACGCATGCAGGCCGTTCCGCTTTACGATTACTACCAAGACGTTTTCCTGTTCATGCGCCCCTATCTCGAAAAGAGCGAGCCCTTCTTTACGCCTACCTCGGCGCCGGGGCCGACCGTCAAGGGCTATTTCTCAGTCTGGATTCGCAACAACCCAAACGACACGGACCCCGACGATCCCTTAGCGGCCAGCAAGGCGGGCACTGATTTGGACGGCGATTTTGTTCTTATCGCCGAGGCCTGGGTCAAGAAGCACCCCGAGCCTTTTAGCGATAATACTAACTATTGGTTCGACAAGTGGCTTGCGGGAGGCGGCGACGCGGAAGTGGCGACCCAGGGCACGCCCGAGAATCCCATCGTGGCGCGCATAGTTATCATGGAAGTCATCACGCAGAAGGACCCTCCCCGGCTCACGTATTCGGGCCGCAACATTGACCTTCACAACACGAACACCATCTATGCCGCTGGTTAAGAACCGCAGAAAGATTACCCCGCCCTTGCGCAGCCCGTCCGCCGTCCGAAGCCGGGCGGTGGAGGACAGGCACGGCATCCGGGGGGCTGCCATGAAGGCGAAGCCCCGCTTAAGGATTGGGGCGGTAGCGCTCGCAGGAGCGGTGCTCTGTATGGCATGGCTCGGCGCCGCGCGCGCCGAGGAGGAGTTCCCGGGGGTGGATCCGCTGCGGCAAATGGGTTCCTCCTCCGCCAATCCCCTCATTTATCTGTTCCTCGACACGTCGAAAACCCTATCGAACCCCCTGGAAATCAACGACGACCAGGGAAACGAGCCGTGGTTCATCAACAACACGGGCGGCTGGCGCTACATTGAAGACAGGGCGAGCTTCATCGACGCAGACGGAAACGAACTGTGCAGCGCCTTTTCGGACACCGTGGAGTTCGGGGACATGGGGTGGACGCTCTCCTCGATTGATCCCATGTATCCCAACCTGTGGCACATCGTGCGTGAGCCGACCTGCTCGCCGTCGTCTGCGTCCGGCGGGGAGTATAGCTGGTACTTCGGCTGTTCTCCGGACAATCCAAACAATCCCGCCAATTGCGTCCCCTGCACCTTCGAGGTTGCGGACCCCGTAGCCGACTGTCCGGACCCCGGATGTGTCTCTCTGGACACACGGGGTAATCTTTGCGACCGGAAACACGATGCAACGCTCTGCCGCCGACGCGTGGCAGGCGCCATCGAATCCCCGCCCATCGACACCCTAGGCGCGACGATCATCGATATTCTCTTCATGTCGCGGGCGGTAACCGAAAGCAACCCCAAGTATGACAAGAAGCTGGTCGAGGTTCGAGTTCAGGATTCCGCAACCGGCGTCTGGAGCAACTGGCACTTCGCGGGCCAGGTGCTGGACACCTCCGGTATTTGGGTGCCTCAGAGCTTCAACCTGGACTCGATTTGTGCCGACTGTGCCGACATCGATCCAGGCTTAGATGGCATTCTAGGAACGGCCGATGACATTTCCAATTGCACCAACGGTAGGGACGACGACGGGGACACCTTCATAGACGAGTCCGATTGCACCAACGGAATTGACGACGACGGGGACGGCTTGACAGATGAACCGCTTATAACGCCCGGGGACACGATTCAGATTCGTTTCCGCTTCGACAGCATGGACTACATCCATAACTTCGGCCTCGGCTGGATGGTGGACGACATCAGGATGCTCTACAGCGACCTGCAGTGCGCGGGCTACGCCTGGTACGAGCCTTCGCGCATCTCGACGGTCAAGAACGTCCTGGGAGACAGCGTGAACATTGCGACGCTTCGGGACCTGGGGGGGTGCAACTTCGGAACCAATCTAGAAGGCCCCGACGGGGAAACGCCGTACAGCCTCGCCCTGGACGCGGACAGGAACCTCTCGTGCGACGAGCGCACCGTCGACCCCTTCCTTGCGCCGCGCCTTGAGGACTCGGGCGACATCTTCACGGCGGAGGCCTCCGTGTTCGGCGCGGCGGGCGTCTACGGCACGCAGGTGTGCGCAGGCGACATGCACCCGAGCCCCCACGCGACGAAAACCCATGCGACATGGAACGCGAGCCCGTGCGCCTACTTCACGGAGAATCCACCGAACATTGACCCCGACCTGCAAACTTCCGCCTGCGGCGAGACCGATTGCACCGACGGTATTGACAACAACGGGGACGGCATCATCGACGACGACGACGGACACACCATCGCCTGTAGCTTAGTCAATCCGACCGATCCGAAGAACAAAGAAAAAGCAGGTAGCGGGGCCCTTTCCCACAACACCGCCTGCGCTGACGATCTCATATCGAGCCTGGTGTTCAGCATGAACTTCGGGCTCATGATCGGCGCGTCGAACGTCGGAAAGGCCATTGATGGGGGAGACCCAAACTACAACACCGACCTGTATGATGCCGTCGGGAATCCGATCGGCTACACCACCGTGGGCGGCATCGCGCACCTCGTGCCCGTCAATACCAACGACGAGGACTTCACGGGCCAGAGGTACAACACCGACCGCATCAACGCTTACCTTCGGAAATGGGGAGTGACAACAACGCTCGACAAGCCCGACGGAACCGGATCCGTCGACATCGGCGGCCTGGGCGTCACCGACCAGCCCACCTTCCCCATTCAGAACAGCGATGCGGCGGGGCAGACGCTTGTGGACATCGTCACCGCCCTGTCCGACGAAAACGATCCCAACTACGATCCCCGCGCCCGGTGCCGCAACGGGTACGTGATTATGCTGATTGACTCGTTCTTCACCTCGGGCAGCCTGGCCTCGTGCCAGGGGCAGATGACGGCCGCCGAGGGCCGCCTGGCCACCCTGGCCACGGGCAACAACGTCCGCACCTTCGTCATCCAGTTCGGCCCCGAGAGCCGGCGCTACAACGCGAACCGCCTGGCCTACTTCGGCTGGACGGACGCGAGTGCCGGTCCCGACAACCCGGGCGGTTTGGAGCAGGACGATGCCGGATTGCCGGTGGACCTCAAGCTCGCGACCTTCGATGACAGCGGATACACCAACGACTCCGGCTGTGCGAAGGCAGGCTGCGACTGCAGCAACACGGCCGACGAGATTTACGACTACGCCTACTTCGCCACGAACCGCAAGGAGCTCAAAGAGGCCTTCAAGGCCATCTTCGAGGCCATCGCGCAGGGCGATCTCGTGACGGCGCCGCCCACGGTAACCCCCACCATCAGCGCGACGGGAGATGATCAATACGTCGGCCTTCTTACCTCGGCGGAGTTCCCCGGCTGGAGAGGCCACCTGCGCGCCTTCGACCTCCGACCGGATGAACCCGAGGAGCTCTGGGACGCGGGCGGCGACAACGGAACGGCCCCCCCCTACCAGGATCCTACCACATACCCCGCCCATGGGTTCACAAGCCGCGACCTTAGCGCCGACCCGCGCGCCATCTGGTCAAGCGAGTTTAATTCCACTTCGCCTGCGCACAAGCTCTTCCCAATCAATGATGCAAATTGGAGCTCGCTTGCAAAAAGTTTCAACGACATGGCAGCAAAAGGCCTCGTCAGCTTTCCCAAGGACGGCTTCACGGCTGTCGCCGGTGAAGAAACCACAGACGACTGCTCGAAAATTAACATCTATGAACTTATCGATTTCATCAAGGGATTCGACGGCCGGGTGAATTCCGCGGTGGGGCACCTCCAGAGGCCGTGGATTCTGGGCGACGTGGTGAACGTCTCGCCCGTCCTGGTTCAGAGACCGCTCGACTTTCTTATGGGGACGGCCGCCAATAAGGAGGCGTTCGACGACAAATACGAAAACCGCCACCCGATCATCTATGCTCCCGCGAACGACGGTCTTCTCCATGCGTTCGACTCCGTCGACGGCTACGAGGTGTGGGCCTACCTGCCGCCTACGCAGATCGACAACGCGGCGCGGCTGTACTGCAGCTTCAAGGACGCCTACGACGCGTCCCTCGAAGTGTGCCTCGACAACGAGAACGACCCGCCCCCGCCCTGCGTCCTCGACGGCGATTGTTGTAGCAACGGTGTTGACGACGACGGGGACGGCGCGATCGACGAGGAATGCGGCGACTACCTAACCTGCACCCAGGATGCACTCGACAAGATGGAAAATCCCACCGGGCAGAATACCTTTCTCACCGACCATATCTACGGGCTTGCGGCGGCGCCGCGCGTGGGCGAGATTCGCGTCAAAATGGATCCCGCCTGCGATGATACCTTGACTCCCAACTGCCCTTCCGGGGATCCGCTCTTCTGCTGCCGCTCATGGGCGACGGCGCTCTTCATGGGCGAGGGCGCAGGGGGCAGCAACTACTACGCCCTCGACGTGACCCATCCCTACGGCCCCGGCGGGCGAACCGTTACGGACCATCTGAAGGGCCAAGACTTCACGGCCGACGAAGACGAATGCTTTGGCTATCCCGACAGTTGCTCCAACACCAGCCCCCCTCTCTCTATTCCCCTGCACGGCAATCCCACCAACTCACCTTTCCAGGTGCTATGGCGCATCGGCCCGGACAAGCCGGGCTTTGAAGGCCTGGGCGAATCGTGGAGCACCGTGCCCGTGGGGCTTATCAACGATCCCACGATCAACAGCACAGCGGATCCGCCGCCGAAACTCCAAACCTTCGCCGTCGCCCTCGGCTCCTACCACCGCCCTCCCGAGTTCGGGGTTTGCGTCGAGTCCGACTGCACCGACGGCATTGACAACGACGGTGACGGCTCCACCGATGAATGGGAGTCGCGTTGCGGGCAAGTCCCCTGCGCGGCGGGCGATCTCGAGACGCTCAATACCTACTGGATTGTGCGCGCCGAGGACGGTGCGCTTCTGAAACGCTCGGACGATTTTAAAGATCCGGCCTTACTCCCCGCTACCGATGGGGACCGTCCCTATCACCAGAGCGCCGCCGATTTCCTGCCCGACGGAACGAAGGCGTCCTACGATTCGGTGGGCGAATCGGTCGACAACGACGACGAGCGCAAGAAGCCAAAAATTCCCAACTCCACGCTTCCCGACGTGATTATGATGGAAACCGACTTCGCCGGCCTCCCGGCCGCCTTTTACCCGGACGGCATCGTGACGCACCTTTTCCAGGCCGACCTCCACGGGCGAATCTGGGCGGCCGACATCAGCGACGAGGGAACCGATTGGGGCATCGGGACCTGGGCGGAAAATTGGAAGCAGTGGAAGCTCTTTGATCCCCTGAACGCGCCCCCGGATGATATCGGCTCTCCCGGCGATGTGCCGGTAAGCACCACACCAGGTGCGACGAAGGGCCTGTGGACCGACACCGACGGGTTAGACCCCGCGAATATGACCGCCATCGGCGCGCAGCCCATACACTACACGCCCGCCATCGGGCACCTTTCGGCGAATCGCTACGTGGTCGCGTTCTCCACGGGCGGCTGGGGGGAAACGCACTCGAACGTCGCCGGAGAGCAGTTCGCGCCCCACCTGGTGCTTCTCGTCACGGACGAGAACCTCGTCGACCCCGCGCTGACCAAAGGTTCTACATCGCACGGCATCTGTCAGGCCTGGGTGGTGCGCCTCGACAACATCGCCATTGTAGGCGAGGTGCTGATATGCGGGGAAGCCGATTGTGACAACGGCCTTGACGACGACGGGGACGGCCTCATAGATGAACTGGATCCTGCCCCCACGATCACGGGTACCCTTTCGCCATCGGCGCGCGTCACTGGCTCGCCGCTTCTCGTTATCCAGCGGGAGGCTTCCCTGGGGGGAGCCGGGCGGACAAGCGGCACGGCCATCTTTTCGGTCTACGACCCGATTGAAATTCCTGACACGGGCCCCTGTGTGGGCACGTCGTTTGCCATCGTCGTGGATTTTCAACATGTGAACAATTTTGAGAATTGCAACGACCCGACCGGCGCGACCGTGGCACAAGCCATCGAGATCGGGATCGGGTTCCAAACCCTGACCGCAGGCCCCACGTCGCCCATCATGGCGGTAAGCAGCACCAAGTTTGGAGATGCAGCCAAGCTCAAGAAGGTGAAAGGAATGAAGTGGCCGGGCGCGGGGCCCGAAATTACCGTGCTCTCGTGGCAGGAGCTCAGCTGCGACTATTAGGGAAGGAGGCGGTTGTGGGACAGGGGCGAGGTCCGTGTGCGGCCTCGCTTTTGTTATTGACTTTCGGCCCGGGACAGGCTATGCTATAGCCTTTAGGACGAGCGGAGAACGCCCGGCTTGCCCCGACAGGTCGAGACCGGCCGGGGCTTCGACGGGGGCATAAGACAAAGGGAGATTGCTATGAACGTATCCACCAAGGTTTGGTTGGCAATGGCGGCAACGGTGTTTCTCACGAGCGGGGCCGCGCGGGCGGATTACGTGGTAATCCTCAAGGACGGCTCGGCCATCATGGCCGAGGAGCCCTTCCGCGTGGAGAATGGGGTTGCCATTATGCGCACGAGCGACGCCCAGTTGGTGAGCGTTGCGGCCGAGCATGTCGACGTGCGCCGCACCGAGGAGGCCAACGCCCCGGATGTCGTGGTGGTGGACCGGAGCGCACGGTCCGAAAAGCCCGAGGGAGAACCAACGCCGTCCCAGCCCCCGCGCGAGGAAAGCGCGGCCTCCCCCGCGGCGCGGACGGTCGACAACTACGAGCTCCGGAAGTACCGCAACATTCGCATCAACGCAAGCGAAAATCCTGTGCCCTGGGAAGCCGAAGAAGGCGAAGAGGAAGAAGAAAAAGCGTCCACAGCATACAAGAAATCGGACCTCCTGAGCCGGGAGGAAGAGCTCCGAAAAATGGTGGACTCCATCAACACCAAAGTGGAGGAGGCGAATTCCCGAAGAACCAATCTCGCGTTCCAGAAACGCATGGAGAAGGAAATCGAGGAGATGCGCGAGAACTACCAAAAAGAGTGGGATGGCTACGCCGAGATGGTCAACCAATACAACGCCCAGCAGTACGCGAGCGGCCGGCCGCCTTCCAGCACCGAAGCCGCCCCCGGCGCCGGCGAGGAAGCTGAGGAAGAAACTGAAACCGTTCCCGGCGCCGGCGGGGAAGTCGAGGAAGAGTAGGCTTTTCTCCGTATGACTTTCCTTCCACGAGGCACTTCGAAGTTGTCCGTGTTGCCTCCGGCAGGACTGAGGTGAGCGAATGATGGCTTGGCCGCGCTACTGCCTTCTGTGGGCTCTCTTGCTCGCGGCGGGAGCCGTGACTCTCATTCGCTGCCACTCCGGAGGCTCCGGCGGAGTGACTATACCCCCCAGCATCTGCGAGGGAGCGGGCTGCTTTTCCGGACGCCACTACGACGTCCGGCTGCGCATCTCACCATACGGGACAACCGACTTTCGGCGCACGGGGGGATGTCTTGCCAAAACCAAGGTAACCCCGGCCATCTACGATGGATGCATCCTGCGTTCCGACATGGCAGGTGAGTTGGTTCTGGAATTCAAACTCTGCGAAATCGGCGATGAGTTTATCGTGACGGTCATCGATAAAACGAGCGCCGACCTCTATCCCGCCGAGAAGGATTACAACACCCTTCTTGCGAGGAAAGCGGACGAGAGTGCCGAATACGAGGACTGCTGGACCAGCCAGGGCGCTCCCCCCCCTCCCACGGTGGAAACCCCCTGCTTTTCGAATATGATCGATCCGCATAATATCGGGGCAGACCGCTTCATGGTCAAGGGGGACCTGAAGGGAAAGCCCCACAAGGAGTTCTGGTTCCAAAAAGAGGCGACGCAGAGTACCGGAGTCACGGGATATGATGCCTTCTTATCCGGCGCCCCCCTGTTCCCATGGTTTGCCTCGAACCAGCAGAGCGGCAATTTCTGTCCTGGCGGGAATTTAACGGGCGGATGGACCGAGCGAATCCAGGTGGGGCTAGATCTGACGTTCATCGGAGACAGCGTTTCGGGCACTTTCACCTTCACGGACCGGGATCCGGATCGAACGGCCACCCGGCAGTGCCTCAACTGGTGCCCGACCTACATCAATCCAGGCGGCCCAAACTGCCCGGGCGGCCCAGTCCAGCGCAACTTTTGCCCCTTTGCAAACACCTCTCCGACGAGCTGCGGACCCAACTGGGTGTATGAGCTTCGTTTCTACGACCTCTTCCCCTACTGCAACCCGTATTATCTGACGCGCACTTTTGGCCCATCCCCAGCAAGCGGGTGTGAGAGCTGCGGTTTCTTCAATCTAATCGACGGCACGACCCGGCATACGTGTGACTACGCAGACTGCCCTCCCTGGGTGTGGGGCATGGAGGACGAGCTGAGAGAGTTTCCCTTCTGCGCGCGCGTGGTCGACCTTCCCTGCGTTGTTTGCGGTGATTGCGCCGACATCGATTGTACCAATGATATTGACGACGATGGTGACACCTTCATAGACGAGTTCGATTGTACCAACGGTTTTGACGACGACTCGGACGGCCTCGTAGATGAAGGGTGCGATGATTGTGCCGACATCGATTGCACCAACGATACTGACGACGATGGTGACACCTTCATAGACGAGTTCGATTGTGCCAACGGTATTGACGACGACGGGGACGGCCTCACAGATGAATTGATTCCCGAGTGGCACTGTACCGGGGTAAGCCATGCTGACAATATAATTGTAGGAGGGGGAGGAAGCGACGCACAGAAGGACATGGCGGCAGAGACCTGCAGCAGCCTCACGTCCGCCGACATCCTCAGTGGCCGTTGCTTTGTGGGCCCCGCGCCTTGCTGCAACGGCGCCCCGCACGACACGAGCTGGGAAAAATGCCGTGACAACGGCGTCCGCCCCCTCTCCCAGCCTCCCTTCAGCGGATACGCGATTCCCTTTGGGAGTCCCAAGTTGAGCGACCTTGACTACAAATGCCCGCTCGACAGCCCTCCTTCTCCCGCCCGATACCGCAACCGCCTGCTTCCCTTCGATTGCGACAGCGCGTATGCGGAGAACTGCATTGCGGACGACGTGACCATCACATTCGACGTCAGCGGCACCCTTACTTACCGGGAAGCAGCCCCCACCTGCCCTTAGGGAGGGCATGGGCCCGCCTGGATTCGAACCAGGAACCTATCGGTTATGAGCCGATGGCTCTGCCGTTGAGCTACGGGCCCGCCGTCTTCTCTCCCTTGCTCATTATACCGTAAATCTCCACGGTCCCCACGCCAAGACTCGTCAAGGCAGCCTCGCTCCGCCGAAGCGCTTCGCGAAGGCGAGAGCGCTTCGCGGAGGCGAAAGCTCGCTCGTCCCGGCAAAGGCCGTGCTGTAGCCTGGCACGCCGGGAAAGCGGCCTGCTTTCCTTTGGGCCCGAATTGGAATATACTTTCCCGATAGGAGACGAGGCCGTCCTCGGCGGATTCGCGTAAAGGACGGATTCGTCCTCCCTGGCCGGGCCGCTCCGGGCCTTGGAGGGGCAGGCCTTGGCCGGGCAGGCTGGCGAATGAAACCATCGAAATTCTGACCCAAACAGGAGGTCTCCCATGGCAAGGAAAGGCACATGGCTTGTGCTCGCGGTTTTGGTGCTCGTGTTGGCTCTGGGCGTTGCCGTCCTGGGTGCCGTGCTCTACCTGACGATTGAGACTCCCGTCAAGGAGGAAAGTTTTCTTTTCTTCTCGCTCGAGGGCGAGCTTCCCGAAGAAGTTCCGGACGATTCGCTGGCATGGCTTCTCGGCAAGAGGCCCCTGAGCGTCCGCGAGGTGCTCGACGCCCTCGAGAAGGCATCGGAGGACGAGCGCATTGCGGGCGTCATTCTCGACGTGGGCTTTCCGGACATCGGCCTCGGCAAAGTGCAGGAAATCCGCTCGGCCCTCGAGGCCTACCGCGCCAAAACGCAAAAGCCCGTCTACGCCTACGGCGAGATGTTGACGGACGCTACGTATTACCTCGCGCTCGCGGCGGACGAGATTTACATGCCGCCGCAGGGATACCTTCTGCTCGACGGCTTCCGCACGGAGGTCCCGTTTTACAGGAGATTCCTCAACTGGCTCAACATCGTCCCCGAGCTGATTCAGGTCGAGGAATACAAAAACACCGCCGATATCTTCATGCGCGAAACCATGAGCGAGGCCCATCGGGAGGCCACGACGGCCGTTCTCGATGATCTGTACGGACAGCTGGTGCGGGTCATCGCCGCGCGCTGGGGTTTCGAGGAGGCCGACGCCGCCGTGCTCGTGGACCAAGGGCCTTACTTCGGCCGGCCCGCCCTGGACGCAGGGCTCGTCACGGACCTGCTCTATCAGGACGAGTTCGAGGCGCATGTCCTGGAGGCGCAGGGCAAAGACCCCGAAAGCGACGAGCTTGAAATCATAGGAATCCACAAGTACCTCAAGGGCCACAGCGCCTGGGGAGAAGAAAAGATTGCCATTGTCGTAGCCGAGGGCGTGATCGTTTTGGGCGAGAACTCGGAAGATCCCATCCTCGGGAAACGCATGGGGAGCGACACCATAGCCGAAGCCTTCCGCGACATCCGAAGTGACGGTTCCATACGGGGCGTCCTCTTCCGCATCGAAAGCCCCGGGGGCTCGGGCCTCGCCTCGGACATCGTCTGGCGCGAAACGCAGCTTCTTCGGAACGCGGGAATTCCCGTCGTCGCCTCGATGAGCGACGTGGCGGCCTCGGGCGGCTACTACATCGCGATGGGATCGACGACCATTGTGGCGCAGCCCGCGACCCTGACGGGCTCCATCGGCGTCATCAACGGCAAGTTCGTCACGGACGGCTTCTGGCGCGAGTGGCTGCGCATAAACCACGAGAGCATCCAGCGCGGGGAAAACGCGAATCTCTTCAGCAGCTTGACGCGCTTCTCCGAGGCGCAGGCCGAGAAGATGCACAAGGACACGTGGGATTTCTACTGGCAGTTCGCGGACAAGGTGGCGCAGGGGCGCGGCATGACGCGCGACGAGGTGGATGCCGTCGCCCGCGGGCGCGTCTGGTCGGGCGAGCGGGCGTTCCGAAACGGACTCGTGGACGCCCTCGGCGGCTACGACGAGGCTCTCGCGCTCCTTCGGAAGGAGGCCAACCTCGCCGACGACGTGGAGCTCCGGCACCTGATCTACCCCAAGGGGAAATCGTTCCTGGAGCGCCTGGCCGAGTTGGTCGCGCCGCGCCCGCAATTGACCCTCGAGGATTTGACCGACCCCGACCGTATGATTCCCTACCTGCGGGAGCCGACTCTTCTTCTCGCGCCCGTCGCCGAGATTCGGTAGGAAAAAAAGTGGCGCCCGCAAGGCCCCCACTGCCGGCCGTCGCGCACCACCTCCGCAGCTGGTGAGCGAATCCACCTCCTCCTTTCCCGAGGGCGCTCCGCTCGACCAGGATGAGCGAACGGCCCGGAAAAAGCTCCGGGACGGCCTTATGCGGGGCCTGTGGACGACGTGGATTCTGGCAAGAGTGATCGTGCCCGTCGCGGCGGGGCTCGAAGTGCTGCGGCTCTCGGGCGCCCTCGACGCCCTGGGACGGGCGCTCGCTCCGGCCATGGGCTGGTGGGGGCTTCCGGGCGAGGCGTCGCTCGCGGCGGCGAGCGGAGCCCTCGTGAGCCTCTACCCCACGGTGGGCATTGTGGCGAATCTGTCGCTCTCGTGGAAGCAGGTGACGGTGCTCGGCCTGGGGATCGGCATCTGCCACGAACTTGTGATCGAGATGGCCGTGCTGCGCGAGGTGGGGGCGCCGTGGAAGACGCTCCTTGCGGTGCGCGTTGTTTTTGGGATGCTCGCCGCATGGCTTCTTCACCTTTTCTTCCTATTCTTCCTCCCGGGATAAGCCGTGGCCGAGTGGGGTTTGGCTCTGCTTCTTGCGATCGGAAACGCCCTGCTTCTCTGCGCCAAGCTGGCGCTGGTCCTGGTGCCGGTGATGGTGGCGTTCGAATTCGCGAAGGGAGCCGCCGTGTTCCGGTCGGGGGAGAGCCGGTTCAGCCGCGCATTCGCGCCCTTCGGATTTTCTCCTGCGTCGGCGACGGTGCTCCTCGCGGGCCTCGCTTTCGGCATCGTGTACGGCGTGGGCGCCCTCGTGGCCCTCACGCGTGAGCACCGGATTCCGCGCCGCGAAATCACCACCGTGAGCTTATTTCTCTGCCTGTGCCATGCCATGGTCGAGGACCCGCTCCTTTTCGTCGTGGTGGGCGCCCACTGGGTTTACCTCGTCGCGCCGCGGCTCGTCCTGGCCGTGCTGGCGGTTTTTCTGCTCAAGTGCTGGCTGCGCCGGCGAGCGGCGGCGTGAACACCCTCCCTGTTCCCTCACGGAAGGAAGGTTACTTTTTCTTCTTCGGCTCGTCGGGAACCAGGTCGTCGAGGATGTCTTCGAGCGAGAGGTTGTCGTCTGGTGCCTTTTTCGACGAGCCCGCCAGAAGGTCGCCGCTTATTTCCAGCGTGGGAAATTTCTTGGAGGCTTGGGGGGGGGGCGGGGACGCCGCAGGACGGGTGGGAACGTCCTCGGTGCGCTTCGCTTGCGCGGGTGATTTCGCAGGCGGCTTCGCGGGCGGCTTCTTGGGCGACTTCCCGGGGATGTTTTCGCCCAGGAGCTCTTCGAGCGTGACGCTTCCCCCCAGCTCGAGCCCGTCCAGGTCCTCTTCCGACACGGCCGGCTCCTTCTTGGGCGCCTCCTGGGCCGCGGCGGCGCGCTGCTCTTCGGGAATCTCCTTGTCCAGAAGCTCCTCGAGCGAGACGCTCCCCTCGGTTTCGAGGCCCGCGACGTCCTCGTCGGTCACCTTGTAGGCAACCTCCTCCTCGGAGCGAAGCTGCGAGGGCCACGCCTCGGGCCGGGGCAGAAACGAGTCGAGTGCGCGCGCCTTGCGCGGGCGGTGCGCCTCGATCTCCAGCTGGCGAAACAGTTCCTTTACGGCCATGGGAAAACCTGCTTAAGACGTTTCCTTGTGGAACATCTCGAGGGCGCGCTTGGCGTCCTTGTTGAGGGGGTTAAACTCCAGGGCCTTCTGCCACGCGGCGACGGCCTCCTTGAACTTTTTCGCCTCGTAGTAGGAATTGCCTAAGTTCGTGTAGGCCACAGAGGGATTCGCGTTTTTTTGGAGGCTCGCCTGGAACATCTCGACGGCCTTGCCGTACTCGGCACCCAGGTGGTAGAGGAGGCCGAGGTTGTTGTAGGCCTCGCCCATGCCGGAGTCCAGGGCGAGCGCCTTCTTGAATGCCTCGACGGCCTCCTTGTTCTTCTTGAGCTGCGAATAGGCGAGGCCGAGGTTGTTGTGCGCCTCGGCCATCTTGGAATCGATTTCGAGCGCGCGCTGGAATTCGAGCACCGCCGCCTCGTAGGCGCCGCGGTGGTAGAGGGCCGCGCCGCGGTTATTGGCCTCGCGCGCCTCCTCCTTGCGCTCGCGCGCCTTGGCCTCCTCGTCGCGCTTGCGCCGCTCGTCGAAGTACTTCGCCATGGCGCGCTGGCCCTCGGCGAAAGTCTCAAGGTGCGCCTTCAGCGTGAGCGTCTCGGCCGCCGTCTCCTTGAGGCGTTTGTCAAACGCGGCGGCGCGGGAGGCCGCCTGCTCCTCGCCGTCCGCGACCGCCTTGGTGAGGGCGGCCTGCGTCTGGCGAAGCGCCTCGGCCGATTTTTTCGCCTGCTCCTCGCTCCGCGCCTCGAGCGCCTTCCGGACGCCCGTCAGGGCCCCTTCGAGGGCGAGCACGCTCTTTTTGCGCTCCTCGTCGAGGGCGCGCAGCGTGCCCTCCAGCGTGCCCAGCTGCTTGTGCAGGTCCGCGAACGCCGACGCCGCCTGCTTCTCCGAGTTTTCGCTCTGCCCCCGCACGAACGTCGCGAGCTTGTCGAGCGAGTCGCCGTGGCTCGTGAGCGCCCCGGCGATGCGCCCCAGCGTCTGGCCGTGCTCGACCAGGGTGCTCGCCTGGCTTTCCGCCTGCTTGGCCGTAGCTTCCGTTTTTTCAAGAAGCGTCTTTTCGAGCTTCCCAACCTCGGAGGCGACGTTCTCCTTGAGCTTCTTCTCCAGCGCGAGGACGGCGTCGGAGCTCCGCGCGGCGGCCGCGTCCGAGACCTCCTTCAAGGACTTCGAAAATTCCTCGCGCGCCGCGGCGAGGGACTGCTCGAGGGCGCGCACCGGCTTTTCAATCTCCCCCTGAAGGGCGGAGCGCTCCTTCGCCCCGGCCTCGGCGAGCGAGCGGAGCGCCGTCTGCATCTCCTCCAGCCGAGGGCCGAGGTTAGCCACCCGCTCGTCGAGCTTCCGGACGAGCTCCGGGTCCGCCGAGCTCTTCTCCTCGGAGGCCGGGCGCTCGCTCAGCTTGTAAAGCTCGCTCTTGATGTCCCGAAGGGCGGCGAACACGCCGCCCTCGTCGTGGAAGAGCTTCAGCAGTTCCTCGATTTGTTTCGCCACGTCTTCAGAGGTTTCGGCCATCTCTCTATTCTAACAGAATGAATCCTCAGGCGCCGCCCTTCTGCTGCGTCCGCCTCGAAAGGGAAGAAATTCCACAGAGGATTTTCGGTTTTCGCGCAAGCGACTCGGCCACGAGCCGCTCGTATGCGTGCGCGAGGGCCTTCTGAACGCCGGCTGTTTTGGTCTCGCGCGCGAGCGCCTCGAGGTGCGCGGCCGCCCTCGCCCAGTCGCCGGCGAGCATCGCCCGGTGCGCGGCATCGCCGCGGTCGCCCGACTGCTCGTCGAGCGCCATCGCCGCCTCGACGTTGCCCTGCCATACGTAGCAAAGGCTCTTGACGCGGGCCGCCTCCTTCCCGTCGCCCGCTCCGAGGCGGGCCAGAAGCCCGGGCGTCGCATGCCGCCGCAGGATCTCGATTTCCTGGGGCGAGAAATTTTTAAGCTTTCCCCCGGACCGCAGGCTCTCCAGGCGCTCCGAGACGAAGGCGGCGGCGAAGTCGTGGAGCGTCACGAGCATCGCCTCCTCGTTCTCCGAAAATTCGTAGGCTTTCGCGAACGCCTCCCTCGCGCCGTCGCGCTCGCCGAGCTGCTCGAGCACCATGCCGCGCCGCATGAAAATCTGCGCCGCCTCCCCGGGCGTGAACCGCTCGACGTTCTCCGAGGAGAGCACCTGGAACGCGCGCTTCCAGCGGCCGAGCGCCATCAGGGTGTCCACTTCCAGGTCCAGGGCGTCGAAGCGGCGGCTCTGCTTGCGCAGCCCCTCGAGCAGGGGGAGCGCCTCCTCGCGCAGCGCGGGGGCAGTCCGGACGGCGGCGCGCACATCGGCGACCGCGTCGGCCCAGCGCTCGGCGGCGGCGCGCACGCTCGCGCGCATGAGCTGAACGGAGGCGTTCTGCGGCTGCTCCCGAAGAAGCAAATCCAGGTCTTCGAGCGCCAAGTTGAGGTTCGCGCCTCCGAGCGCGAGTGCCCGACCCAAGCCCTTGAAGCCCTGCTCTCGGAACCCGAGGCGGAGCGTCTCGTGCGCGAGCGCGCCCGTGAGCGCGCCGTCGTGCTCCACGGTGGCGCCCAGCTCCTCGATCTCCTTCTGGAGCGCCCCGCGCTCCCCCTCCGGGGGCGCTTTTTTGAGTTGTCCGAGCGCCTCGACGGCCGCCCTGGGCTTTCCTTGAGCGACGTGGGCCCGCATGGCCACGCGGTGCGGTGCGGTGGTTTCGGGGTTTTTTCGCATCATCTCGCTCGCGGTGCCCAGAACGGCCGGCGCCGCCTTCGCGTCGAGCGCAAGCGCCTGCGTCAGGCTCCGCGCCGCCTCCTGAAAGCGCTCCAGGCGGGCGAGAATTTTTCCGTGCGCCGCATGCGCCTCGGCCGACTTGGGCGCCTCCTTGAGAAGCGCCGCGGCCTGCGGAAGCGCCGCCTCGAGAACGGTCTTCTCTGAGGCCGGGATGCCGCCCAGCAACTCGGCGGCCCGCACCGCTCCGCCCGACGCCGCGTGAATCCGCGCCTCCAAAAGACGCGCGGGCGCGTAGCCCGCACAGCGGGACTCGAGCTCGGCAAGAATCGCCTTGCCCTGCGAGGCGTCCGCCTCGAGCGCGGCGCGGTAGGCCTCGAGTCCCTTGTCCCACTGGGTCTCGGTGGCGTAGAGCCGCCCGAGCCACATCAGGGTCGCGACGTGGTCGGGGCGCGCGGTGTGCATCGCCTCCAGCCGCTTCCGCACTTCCGGAAGGAGGTTGCGCGCCTGCTCGGCCGCCTGGCCGTAGCGCGCAACGGCCTTGTCGAGGTCCTTGCTGTCGCGGAAGGCGTCGCCCAAATACAGATTGATCTCGGCGAGGGCGACGGGATCTTCCTTCGCGAGCGGGATGGCCTCGGAGGCGAGCTTCACGGCGGCCTTGGGCGTGCGGGCCTTGAGGTGGGCGCGCATGAGTCCCAAGGCGAGCGCCGGGTCCTTGGGAAGATGCATGCGCAGGGCCTTGTATTTTTCCACGATGCGCGGCATCTCCTGCGGCGCGGTCTCCATGAGGCGGTCGAGCTCGGGGCGAATCTTGTCGTAGAGCTTGAGGGAGAAATAGACGTCCACCAGGTCGAGCCGAAGCGCCTCGCGCTCGGGATTCTCTCGAAGAAGCGCCTCCATCGCCTGCTGGACGACGGGAGTCTTGTCGGGCGCCTGCGTGAGCACGCCCTTGTAGTGCGCGAACGCCTCGTCGAGCAGCTTCCCCGCGCGCGCCACCTCGCCCGCGGCGAAGCTCACCGCCGCCGAGGACTCGAGGCGCTTCAAGAGCTCCAAAATCTTCGGCGCGGTTTGAGGCTCCTTTTCCGCGAGCTCGAGCGCCGCGGAAAGCCCGCGGGCCGCGTCCCCGGGATAGGCCGAAAAGAATCCGCTCAGATACTGGAGCGCATGGGGAACGTCTCCGGCCGCGACGGCGCACTCGACGGCAGCCAGGTACGCCTGCGGATGGCCCCCCGGAGGCATGGCGACGGCGAGCGCCTCGGAGGCGCGCTCGGGCGTCGCGCGGAGAAGCGCGCGAAGCGCCACGCCCATGCGCCCGACCTGCCCTTCGCCCTTGGCGAGCTCGGCGAGAAGCAGCAGGCACTCGGCGTTCGCCATATCCACCTCGACCATGGCCGCCGCCTTGCCCAGAAGCGTGAAGCGCTTTCCCTCGGCGCGGGCAAGGAGGCGGAAATGCTTGGCCGCCAGGTCGTAGCGCTTCACCGCGAAATACGCCTCTCCGAGAAGCTCGTTCGCGCGTGCGTTCTTCGGCTCGCGGGCGAGCACGGCCTCCAGGACCGGCACCAGCTCATCGCTCTGGGCGCCCTCCTGCCTTGCCGTCCCCAGGGCCTGGACGCCGCGCTCGACGTCCCCTCCCTCCGCGTAGAGCCGCCCCAGCAGAAGAAACACGTGCGGCTCGTTGGGAAGCTGCTCTCGAAGGGCGTTCAGGTGAGCGACGGCTTCCCGGCGCTCCTGGTCGCCGGAGGCCGCGTACGAATCGAGCGCCGAAAGGGCGTCCCCGACGTTGCGCTGCGCGATGTGCGCCTGAAAGAGAAGTATCTTGGGCAGAGGGTCTTCGGGACTCTGCGACGCGGCGGCCTTGGCGCGCTCCAGAACCTGCGGCGCGGCCGAGGCGTCGCCGCGCAGCAGCAGGCGGTATTCCTCGAGCGCCTGCTTCATGCGGCCCGACGTCCGCCAGAAATCCCCCAGCGAGAGCCGAAGCCCGCGCAGCCTCGGGTTGTGGGAAATAAGGGCCTGAAGGTGCTTGGCGATTTTTTCAACGTCCGAGGGCAGAACCTGGGCCACCACGCCGTAAGCCTCGACCGCATCCCTGTGGCGGTTGAGGTGCTCCGAAAGAAGCGCCGCCTTGTAGAAATTGAGGGCGTTGGGCGGCAGGCTCTCGCGCGGCCCCTTGAGGAGCTTCTCGCACTGCGAGCGATAGCGCTGAAGGAGCTTTTCGGCCTCGGCCTGCGCGAGGCGCTTGATGTAGCCGGCGGCGCCTTCGAGGTTCTTCTGCCGGATTTCGCAGCCCGCGAGCGCGTCCCAGCACTCGTAGAGGTTGCTGACCTGCGAGCGCAGGTCCTCGAGGCGCAGCATAAGCTCCTCGACGTGCTGGGAGCCCAGCTTGAAGAGGCGCTCGATGGCGGGGCGCGCCTCCTTCATCCGGCCTCCGAGCACCTCCAGCTCAACGAGCGCGATGTGGTAGGGCGCGTAGTTCGGATCGCTCTTGAGGCCGTTTCTCACGAGCGTGCGCGCGCGGTCGAACTTGCGCTGCGCGATGTACTCGTAAATGCTCGTGACGCGCTTCTCGGGCGTCGAGAAAAGAAGGCTCTTCAGGTCAACCATGCCGAATGAACTCGCATTGCCTGCCGGACTCCAACGTTAAACCCACCCGGCAGGCATTATACACGGCGCGGCACGGCGGGGCAAAAATTCAAGCTGTCGTTCGACTTGACTTTCCCCGTTTACCTGTGATAGAGTACCCTCTCTTTTGGGCGGGAAAACGTGGGTTATCCTGTCCCGAAAGGGGGGAGGCGAAAAAACAACAACCAAAGGAGAAAGACAAATGCAGAAAACAATCGCGTTAACTGTCGCGGCGTTTGCGCTGTTTCTGGCGGCGCCCCTGTTCGCGTACGACGCCGAAGGGTTCTTCGTCACGGGCGACATACAGATGCTCGGGCCGACGAACATCGACCACAGCATAGGGGTGATTGAAGACGAGAGTGGTAGTGCAGATACCTATAACAAGTGGCAGCTGGACTACGGGAGCGACTTGTCGTTCCGCCTCGGCGGCGGCTACAGCTGGGCCGAAAAAGGCCGCCTGAGCCTCACCTACTGGGACTACAGCGACGACGAAGTGGAACGCCGCTACCTGGACTCCAGCCAGTACTTGGACGACAGCTTCTTCGGGACGTATGTCAACAGCGGTTATTATCTTCAAGGCGCGAGCGAGATTGACGCGACCTCGATTGAGATAGCCTTCGAGAAGGACCGCGACTTCGACAATCCCTGGACGCTCACGTGGAAAGTCGGCCTTCGCTACGTGGACTTCGAAGAAACGGTGAGACTGGACTGGTTAGATGATCTTGGTTCTCCCTATGAATGGGGCTACGACCTGCGCACGATCGACGCGAGCGGCATCGGGCCGACCGTGGGAATCGGCGGCGCGCACCACTTTGCCGAGCGCTGGTCGGTCGTAGGCAACGCCTCCCTCAGCTACGTCTTCGGTGACAGCGAAACCAAAGGCACGGAATACAACGAATGGTGCTGCTGGGGCGACGACACGGACAACATCTCCCACACAGACGACAGTGCGGCAGGGTTGATCACCGACCTGAATGCCGGTGTGAATGTCAACGTGTGGGGCGGTCTGGACCTGGCCCTCCTCTACACCTTCAGCTCGTGGGAAGATCTCGTTACCAACAGACTCGGAAACGGCGACGACATTGACGATGAAATGAGTTTTCCGATCCGCGACAACGTGACGTTCCACGGCCTCAACCTGCGCTTCCGCTGGCTGTTCGGGAGAGAATAATAACGACACTTTCCATTCAGAATCGCTGGGGCGCTCCCTTTGGAGCGCCCCTTCTTTTTAAGCGCGCGAGCGTTTATAATTCCATAAAACCGGCTGCTGAAAAACGGCTGTTCGATTAAGCCCATGTTCGGAAAAAGACTTTTTCTAACGTTGCTCTTTTCTTTAGGAGTCCTAGGCTGCGGCCAAAGCACGCGCCCCAATCTCCTTTTCATTACGGTGGACACACTGCGCGCCGACCGGCTCGGCTGCGCCGGCTACGCGGACATCGAGACGCCGGCCATCGACCGCCTGGCCCATGAAGGCGTGTATTTCCCCGGTCTCTACGCCACGGCCCCCATCACCTTTCCGACCCACGCCTCGCTTTTTACGTCCAAGTACCCCTTCTCGCACGGCGCGCGCATGAACGGCCTTCACGTGCTCGACGACGCGCATCCGACCCTCGCCGAAATCCTGAGACAGCAAGGCTACGAAACGGGCGCCGTCATCGGCTCGTTCGTCCTCCACTCGATGTTCGGCCTGGATCAGGGATTTTCCTACTACGATTCCGTGGAAGATTACCCCAAGGAAAAGACCGATTTCTTCCAACTGCGCATCAACGACCGCGCCGCCTCGGAGGTCACCCGCCTCGCCGTCGAATGGTTCGATAGAAGCCGGCTGGAAGGCGGGCCGCCCTGGTTTCTCTGGGTACACTATTTCGACCCTCACAATCCCTACGAACCTCCGGAGCCGTTCCGCAGCCGGTACGAAGGGAGCGCCTACGACGGGGAAATCGCTTATACCGACAGCCAGATCGGCGTGCTTCTGGAACATCTGGAGGAAAAGAATGCGATGGACGACACGCTCGTCGTATTCGTCGCGGACCATGGCGAGGCCCTTGGCGAGCACGGCGAGCCCACGCACAGCTTCTTTCTCTACGAGGCCACGGTACGGGTTCCTCTAATCTTTTACGGACAGGGAATTTCCACAAGGGGAATGCGCCATGAAGCACCCGCCTCTCAGGTGGATGTGGCCCCCACGGTGCTCGACCTCCTCGGCTTGGACATTCCCTCCGAATTTCAAGGGAAGAGCCTGCGGCCGCTTTGGGAAAACGGAGCCGCGTATGCGCATGACGTGTACATGGAAGCGTATACCCCCTACTACGATTACCGCTGGGCGCCCTCGGAGGCCCTCGTTCGCGGGCCGTGGAAATACATCCTTGCGCCGAGGCCGGAGCTTTACCGGACGGGCGAGGATCCGGAGGAGCTCGACAATCGAACCGCCCGGGATTCGGAGCGGGCCCTGGAGATGAGGAGCGCCTTGCTCAGTCTTCGGCGACGCTACCCGAAAGCCTCGGAGACCAAAGCCGAGCTTACCCAGGATCACCTGGAAAAACTTCAAAGCCTGGGCTACCTTACGGGAGGGGCCGCAACACTGGAAGAGCCCGACGCTCTCAAGATGGCAAAAATACTTCCCGACGTCAAAGATCGCGTCCCGGTCATCGAGTTGAACCTGAGAGCGAGCCGCGCCGCCAACGCCGGAAATTTTGATGAGGGCATACGTCTTTGCCGCGAAATTCTCGCCATCGATCCGGAAAACCTGGGAGTGCTCGCCCGCCTCGCAAAACTTTACAAAAAAACAGAGAAGCTTCGGGAAGAGATTCGTCTTCGGCGCAAAATCGCCGACATCGAGCCCTCCCATACATGGAGCTACTACCATGTGCTGGCCGCTTGGGAGGAACAGCAGGGCAACGAGGAAGCGCGTAAGGAAGCCCTTCGCAAGGCCGCCGATTCGTTCGCGATTAACGAGAGACTCACGGGAACGCTGCTTCCCGAGGAACTCAACAATCGCGCGCGGTTCTACCGGCTGCTGGAAGATTACGAGCGGGCCGAGGCGGACTACAAGCTGGGCATTGAGAAATACCCCCATGCGGCTTTCCTCCCCTACGGCCTCGGGAATCTATACCGGCGCCTCGAGCGCCTGGACGAGGCGCGGGCCATGTACGAGGAGGCGCTTCGTCGGGATCCCCGCCACCGCGGCGCCAAGGTCAACCTGAGCAACGTTCTCGCCGAGCAGGGGCACTACGAGCGCGCGATCGCACTGATCGAGGAAATCCACCGCGAATTCGACCCCACCGCGCAGACGTACTCGAACCTCGGGCAGTGCCACATAAACCTGGGCAAGGTGGACGAGGGAATCGATTATCTTCTGAAGGCGCTGGAAATAAACCCCGACCACGCCGAGTCGATTCTCGGCTTGGCGGAAATCCTGTTCCGGGAGGGCAGGCGGGAGCGCGGGATCGTCTATTGCAAAAAAGTCCTCTCCCAGGACCCGGAGAACAAGCAGGCTCTTGCCCTGATGGATAAGTACGCCGGGACGCCGCCCGGTTGAGGTGCGCGCGGCAAGATTTTACGGCGCAATGCGTTTTCTTGACACGGGGGGCGGGGTGCGATAAAGTGAGATACGAACGCCTAAGGTGCACATACACCTTTAAAAAAAGCGAATCATGGACGTCTCGATTTTCGCGTTTTCGGTTGGCGACTATATCGGCGGGCTTAATTTCGACCACGTCGAACATGTCGAGGAACAGAGCAACGTGTCCGGCGAGGTTCGGGAGCGGAGCCTGCGCGTCGGCGACGAGATCCTGCCGCTCGTGGACCTGCGGACGTGGTTCGGCGTGAAAGGGCTGCTTCCGGCGGGCGGCCGCGTCTTCGTCTGGGACGTGAATCGCCGCGTGTTCGTGGTGGACGAGGCCCTCAAGGTGATCCACCTGAGCGCCGGCGATATCCACCCCCTGCCGCCGTACATCTTTCAGAAGGAGCGGCCGTTTCGGGGTCTCTTCCCCTACGAGAACCAATGGGGTCTGCTCCTAGAGGAGAACGCAGAGCATGCTGCTTACGCTCAAGTGGGATGAGGCGCGCGGGGCGCTGCCGCTCGAATCGATATGGGAGGTCGTCCGCCTCGGTGAAAACGGAGACGAAGCGCTCCAGAGCGTTCCGCAAATGCGGGTTTCGCTCGCGGGCATGCTCATGCGCCGAAGCTACGCCGTGCCGGTGTTCGACCCGCGGCGTTGGAAAGGATTCTTTGAACACGTCCCCAAGATCCGGGGCCAATACGCGGTGCTCCTCCAGACCGAGGACAGCCTAGACGGTCTGCTGGCCCAAGAGGTGGGCATCTTGAGTGCGTTCGAGCGATTGACGGATTTCGCCCAGGCCGAAACGCGGAATGCGACGGGGCTTGGGAAGCGGTTTGTGGACAGTGCCGTGCGCGGCGAGCGCGCAGTCTGGGCGCTTCTTTCGGTGTCCCGCCTCGCGCGCGCGATGCACGGCGAACTTGATCCCCCCAGCAAGGAGAACTCATGAAGAAACGCGTTCTTGTGGCCGACGACAGCATCACCATTCAGAAGGTGGTTGAGCTTTCCCTTTCGGAATCCTACGAGGTGCGCTGCGCGGCAAACGGCGCCCAGGCCATCGAGCTTTTTGAAGATTACGGGCCCGATATCGTTCTCTGCGACGCCCTGATGCCCGAAAAGGACGGCTACGAAGTGTGCGCTTTCGTGAAAGGCCACGCCCAACTGAGACACACGCCGGTGCTCATGCTCCACGGAGCCTTTGAAAGCTTCGACGAAGCGCGCGCCCGCGACGTGGGGGCGGACGAGACCCTGACGAAGCCCTTCGACACGCAGACGCTCATCGACATGGTGGGAAAGCTTCTCTCCCAGATCGCGCAGCCGTCGGCCGAGGCGGCGTCTCAGGAAGAAGCGCCCCCTCAAGAGGTCGTGGCCAAAGTCGAGGAGGACGTGGAGAGCGCCTTCGAGGCGTTCGAGGAAAAAGCCGGACCGGCGGAGGAACCGTCCGCGCCCGAGGAGCCGCCCGAGGCCGAGGAAACCATGGCCATTCCCGTTCCGACGATGCAGTCCCTAGCCGCAGGGGATGCTCCCCAAGCCGAGCCTCCCAAGGAGGCCGGGGAAGCTGCCGAGTCCGAGCCGTCCTATCGAGGGGAAACCGTTGCCGTTCCGCGCCGCGAATTGGCGCAGGCGCTCGAAGAGGACAAGAAGCCTTCGGAGGGTGCCACGGCCGGCCCCGAGGCACCGGAGGAAAGTCCCGCCGAGGCACCCGGGACGAGCCCCGCCGAAGCATTCGGTGCAAGCCTCGCCGAGTCGGGGGCAGGTTCACCGGCAGAAGACGTAGCATCCGAGCTTGACGCCGAGCTCGCGAACATGGACTTTGGCGGCGATGAGGAGCCTTCGCCCCTGGGGGAGGCGGCGGAGGAGCCGGTCGCCGAGGCTCAAGAAGAATCTCCCCTGGAAGCCGATGTGCCTTCGGAGTCCGCCCCGGCGGCGGAAGCTGAGACGGAGGCCGAAGAAGCAGCGGCGCCGCCTCTTCCTTCCGAGCCGACGCTGGACGTTTCGCAGGAGGCGATGCCAGCGGAGAGCGCTCCTTCGGAGGAAGCAGTGAAGGAGCCGGTCGAAACGGAAGCGCCGGCCCGGGCCGAGGAGGAAGAAGCCCCCATCCTCGGCGAGGAGAGCGCGGAGCAGGTCCCCGAGGCCTATTACGAGCCGCCGCAGGGCGTCACGGAAGACGACCGGGCGTTCGCGCGCGAGATGGCCGAGAGCAGTTCCGTTTCGGCAACCGAGATGCTCGGCGATGAAGCCGTAAAAGCGCCGGCTGAAGAGCCTCGAGAAGAAGAACAAGCGCCCGCCGCCGAAGAAGAAAAGGCGCGAACCGAGACCGAAGAGATGGCCACCTCGGAGCTCCTGAAGGAAATGGGAGAGCCGTCGGCTCGGGAGCTTTTGAACGAGGAGGAGATTCAGAAAGTCGTCGAGCGCGCCGTCAAGCGCATCTCCGAAAAGGTGCTCCGTGAAATCGCCTGGGAAGTCGTTCCCGATCTGGCCGAGGTGCTCATCCGCAAGAAGATCGAAGAGATCGAGAAGGACGCGGAGAAGAAGAAGTAAATTTTGCTGTCCACCGCCAAGGGGTGGATTTAATGGCCGATTACCGATAACCAATCAGGAATCGGTCATCGGTCATAAAGCATTGATCCCATGCCTCGCCGCCGCATCCTGATTCTCGCCGAGGGCCATTTCGGAAAGCTCGAGTCGAAGACCGCCAATTGCGTCATCCGCTACCGTGGGCGCGAAGTCGTGGGCGTCATCGATTCCCGCCGCGCGGGCAAAACCGTCCAGCGGGTGCTCGGCTTCGGAGGAAAGATTCCCGTCGTGGGGAGCCTGCGCGAGGGACTTGCCCTGCGCCCGACCGACCTTCTCATCGGCGTGGCGCCGCAGGGGGGCATGATCGAGCCCTCGTGGGAGCATGTTCTCCTCCGCGCCCTGCGCGCGGGCCTGAACGTCGTGAACGGCCTCCATGTCCTTCTTTCCGAAAATGCGCACTTTCAGAAGGCGGCCCGGGCGGGAGGGGCGAAGATTTTCGATTTGCGCAAATACGACCGCCCGCTCCGCCTCCCGAAGGTGAAGCCTCCCCGCTTGCGCGCGAAGGTGCTGCTCACCGTCGGAAGCGACTGCAACGTGGGCAAGATGACGGTCGCGTGGGAGGCGGCCGAGGCCCTTCGGGCGCTGGGTCTTCGCGTGGGCGTCGTCGCGACGGGGCAGACCGGCATCTATCTCACGGGCAAGGGGATTCCCGTGGACGCCATCAAGAGCGACTTCATCGCGGGCGCCGTGGAAGAGGCGGTCGAGCGCGAGGCACGCCGCGCCCAAGCCGTCGTCGTCGAAGGGCAGGGCTCGCTGAACCATCCGGCCTACTCGGGGGTGACGCTCGGGCTCCTGCACGGCTCGCATGCCGACGCGCTTCTTTTCTGCCACGAGCCGGGGCGCGCCTGCATTGACGGCTATCCGAGGTGCCGCCTCCCTTCGCTTGCGACGCTCGTGCGCCTAAACGAGGAGGCCGCCGCGATGGTCAAGCCCGCCCCCGTGGTGGCCGTCGCCCTCAACAGCGCCCGCCTGAGCGACGCCCGCGCGAAGGCCGCCCTTCGCGAAACCCAGACCGAGACGCGCCTTCCCGCGGTGGATCCCATCCGCTTCGGCCGCCGGGCACTCACCAGCGTCCTTCGAGAAGCCTTGTTCTAAATCGGGGGCCAGCCTTGCAAAGAGGGGGCCGTTGCGATAGAGTGGAGGCGGTTGGAAAAAGGATAGCATGCCGGACGACGAGATCACTAAGGAAGCGGCGCCGGACAAAGCCACACCTCCCACGACGGGGGAGTTGCGACCGGGCCAGGAGTTCGCGGGGCGGTACGAGGTAATCGAGACGCTCGGCCGGGGGTCGTTCGGGTTGGTGTATCGGGCGCGCGACCTTTCGCTCCACCGCACCGTGGCCCTCAAGGTGCTGCGCACGGAGATTATCGACACCAAGGCGCTCACGGAGGACAAGGCGCGATTCGTCCGAGAGGCGACGACGGCGGCCGCTCTGACCCACCCCCACATCGCGACCATCTACGACGCGGGCGAATCGGGCGGCGTCCCGTACATCGCCATGGAGCTGGTGGAGGGGCGCACGCTTCGAGAAATTCTCGAAGCCGAGGGGGCGCTTCCGCTCAAGCGCGCCCTCAATATCGCGCGCCAGACGGCCGCCACGCTCGCCTACGCCCACGCCCACGACATCATCCACCGCGACATCAAGCCCGGGAACATTCTGCTCACGGCCGATGACCAGATCAAGCTCGCGGATTTCGGCCTCGCGAAAATTTACCGCGGCGACGCCTCCGGCTCGCCAACGACCGCGCCCCTAACGAAAGAGGGCACCATCGTGGGGACGCTCCAGTACCTTTCGCCCGAGTACATCCGCGGCGAGGCCGTGAACGACCGCGCGGACGTCTATGCAATGGGCATCGTCCTCTACGAGATGCTGTCGGGCAAGCCGCCGTTCGACTCGCTGAAAATGATGGAAATCTTGAAGATGCATCTCGAGAGCGAGCCCAAGCCCCTCGTCG
This sequence comes from Acidobacteriota bacterium, assembly GCA_020349885.1. NCBI lineage: Bacteria > Pseudomonadati > Acidobacteriota > Acidobacteriota bacterium. The sequence continues at coordinate 2,316,487 of CP070701.1, read as the reverse complement.
AGGCGGTGAAGACGTCCCTGCCGAAGGACTTCGACGTGCTCGTGCACAAGATGCTCTCCAAAAGCCGCGCCGAGCGCCCGAGCGCCGACGAGGCTTCCCTCGAGCTCGACCGCGTCCACATGCTCCTCGCGGACGAGACGAGCAAGACCATGATCGTGGAGCTTCCGAAAACCGAGGGCCTTTCCACCGATGAGGTCCCTCCCGATCCCTACATCGGGCGCGTCATCCGCGACTGCAAGGTTCTGGAAATCATCGGCGAGGGCGGCATGGGCGCCGTCTACAAGGCGCAACACATCCAACTCGGCACGTACCGCGCCATCAAGATCATTCGCAAGGAGCTTGCCACACAGGCCGGCTTTTTCGAGCGCTTTCGGAACGAAGCACTCCTCACGGAGGGGCTGCGCCACCCCAACCTCGTGACGCTCTACGACTTCAGCCGCCTTGAGGATGGCTCCATCTACTCGATGTGGGAGTTCGTCGAGGGGGAGAACCTCGAGGAGAGCCTCAAGCGGGACAGACGCATCCGGCCGCAGGAAGTGGTGCGAATTATGCTGCAGGTGCTCAGCGGCCTCGCCGAGGCCCACCGGCGGGGCATCATCCACCGCGACCTCTCGCTCGACAACATCATGCTGGTGCGCGAGGACGACACGGAGAACGTCAAGCTTATTGATTTCGGCATCGCCAAGAGCATGAAGGCGCCCGAGCCGGGAACGCCCTTTACGGAGGTCGGCGTCTTCGTGGGCAAGATCGGCTACAGCTCGCCCGAGCAGCTGGGGGATCTCCCGAAGAACCAGACTATAGATGCCCGCACGGACATTTTCTCCTCGGGCGTCGTGTTGTTCCGCATGCTCACGGGCCGCTTCCCGTTCAACACGTCTTCCATGACGACCTATATGCGCGACATCGCGGTCTCGACGCCCGAGAAGCTGCGCCGGCGCTTCCCGCCCTACGTGCCGCTCCCGCTTCGGGAAATCGCGGTCAAATGCCTCTCCACCGACCCCGCGCTGCGCTTCCAGAGCGCGGACGAGCTGAGCGAGGCGTTGCGCCAGGTGGACATCAGCGAGCTGATAAGGCGTCCCGTGCAGGTCAAGCAGCGCAGGGGGTTTAGGGTGGCGTTAGCGGTGATGCTCGTGCTGCTCGCCGGCGCGACCTTCTACCTCCAGCAACAGGGGCTCCTCGACCTGACGCACCTCGACCTGGAGCGCCTCGGTCTCCGCACCGCGGAACCGGAGGTAACGGTGCGCGACTTTCGGCGCCTGGCCGAGGAAGCCTTCACGGCGGGAAATCTCATCGAACCTCCGAACGCAAGCGCCCGCTACTGGGCGCAGCGCCTGGCCGAAGCGGAGGGAGGCGACGCCTCGTACCTCAAGGAAATGGAGGGGCGCATCGCCGAGAGCCTTATCGCCGAGGGAGAAGCACTGCTTTCAAGCCGCCGGCCCGAGGACCAGGCGAGGGCGCGCGACGCCTTCGTCCGCGCGCTCGCGCTGTGGCCTGACGACCAGAAAGCGCGCTTCGGAGCGTCTCTTTCCGAGGGAGCGCTCGCGCTCCTTGGGGATGATCCCGAGGCGGCGCTCGCCTTCTTTGAGGAGGCGAAGGGCATCAACCCGATGTCGAAAGAGCTGCGGCTCTGGATGGCCGACGCGCACCGGGCGCTCAGCGACCGCTACGCCGAGGCGGGGGACTGGGACGCGGCGCGCCGCGAGCGCGACGAAGCGACGTTTCTCAACCCGAACTACGGACCCGGTGATTTCAAGCTGGCCGCGCTCGAAAAGGAGGAAAAGGAAAAAGCGACGCAGCAGAAGCTGGCCGCCTTGAAGAAGCCGCGCCCCGAGCCGTCGCCACCCCCCAAGCCGCCCCGGCCCGCGAAGATGGAAACGGTGCAGCCCCCCCGCTCCGCGCGAAAGGTCGAAGCGCGCCCCGGGCGAAGAGAGGAACCGCCGCCGCCCGCGCCGCGCGCCCCGGCTTCCGACGACCCCGCCAAGTACAACAACCAGGGAAACCTCTACTTCAAGCAGGGCAAGTACAAGGAGGCCGAGGAGCAATTCCGCCTGGCCCTGAGCATCGACCCGGAGAACCCGCTCATCCAGAACAACCTCGCAAACCTCTACTACACGCAGGGGAAATACGCCCAGGCGCAGCCGCATTACGAAAAGGTCGTCCTCAAGGACCCAAAGAACCACAAGGCGCACTATTACCTCGGCATGATCGCCATGGAGCAGGGAGATCCCGGGCAGGCGGAGAAGATGTTCCGCGAGGCGCTGCTTCTCTCCCCCGCCCAAGCGCTCTACCTCTTCGAGCTTGGAAACGCCCTCGAAGACCAGGGACAACTGGACGAGGCCGCCCGGGTGTTCCAGCGCGCCATCGACGCCGGCCTCGACAAGCCCGCCGTGCACATGAACCTGGGAAACATCTACCTGGACCTCGACCGCCCCAGAGAAGCGGCCGAGGAATACCGGAAGGCCGTGACACTCGCGCCCGGGGACGCCTACGCGCACTACAACCTGGGGATGGCCTATTTTGATTTAAAGAACTACGGCGAGGCGCGCGCGAGCTGGGAGAAAGCCATCCAGCACAGGCCCGGTTACGCGTCGGCGCACTTCGCGCTCGGCAATCTCCACTGGCAGCAGAAGCGCCTCACGGACGCGAAGTTCCACTACGAAAAGACGGCCCAGTTGAAGCCTGACCACGGCAACGCCCACTACAACCTGAGCCTGGTCTACGACGAGATGGGCGACGGCGCGGCGGCCGCGAAGAGCCGCCGCAGGGCGTGCGATCTCGGGGTCGCGCGGGCCTGCTCGCCGCAGTAGGGCGAGCCCCTACCCTACCCTTTCGCCTTGTCCCTCACGGACACCGCGAGCTCCGAAATATCCGCGAGCCTTAAAAACAAGTCCCCGAGCTCGTAGAGGAGCGCCACGCGGTTGCGCCTGAGCGCCTCGTCCTCCTCCATCACCAGAACGTCGTCGAAAAACTTATCCACCAAAACGCGCATGGAGGCGAGCGCCTGGAACGCCTTCAGATAATCTCTCCTATCCATCCACTGCGCGACGTTCTCGCGCACCTTGGAAATACCGGTGTAGAGCTTCTTTTCGGTGCTCTCCTGGAGAAGCTTTTCGTCCACCTCGCCGCGCTCCTGGTCCTTGAGGATGTTCTTGACGCGCTTGAAGGAGATGGCGAGCGCCTTGAGGTCGTCGGAGCCGCGCATCTCGGCAAGCGCCCGTCCGCGCAGGTAGGCGTCGGCGAAGGAGACGTTGGGAAAGAGGCGGGAATCCGGCCAGCTCGCGCCGAGCACGGCTCGCGTGTAATTCACGAATCCGAAGTAATCAAGACTTTCGAACCGCTCCAGCAGGAACTCGCCGAGGCGTTTCTTTGCGTCGTCGCCCCGGATTCCATGGCCCTGGCAGGCCGCCTCGACGACGGGATGAAGCGACAGCGCCGCGTCGAGGCGCATGAGGGCGACGACGGCGTTTCCCGCGCGGCGCAGGGCGTAGGGATCCTTGGTTCCCGAAGGGACGATGCCCGCGCCGAAGAATCCGGCGAGCGTATCCATCCGGTCGGCGAGCGCAAGCAACCGTCCCATATCGCTTTCGGGCGTTTCCTCAACATCCGCACGCACGTCGAGCGGTTTGTAATGCTCGTAAACCGCCCGCCACATCTCCTCCGGCCGCCCCTCCTCCCTCGCGTAGACGCCGCCAATGATCCCCTGGAGCGAAGGGAACTCGCCCACCATCGCCGTTGCCAGATCGCATTTACTCAATCGCGCCGCCGCGCCCAGCGTCTCCGCCCTGTCGGCACGGCCCGCAAGCCCGGCAATCGTCGGCGCGAGCGCTTCGAGGCGCCCGGTCTTGTCGCGGTAGGAGCCGAGTTTTTCGTGGAACGTGGCGGCCTCCAGCTCCTCGAGGTGCGACTCGAGCGGCCGCTTGCGGTCGGCTTCGTAGAAGAATCTGGCGTCCTCGAGGCGCGCGCGGAGGACGCGCTCGTGGTTGCGAACCACGTCGGCGCCCGCTCCTTCGTCCACCTCGGCGACGGTGAGGAAGTGGGGAAGCAGTTTCCCGTCCTTTTCCATGGCGAAGTACTTCTGGTGCTCGCGCATGGACGAGACGAGCACTTCCTTGGGAAGCTCGAGAAATTTTTTGTCGAACGAGCCGCGCAACACCACGGGCCATTCGACCTGCGCCGTCACGGTGTCCAGAAGGGACGCGTCGGGCACGAGGGCGCCCCGCGCTTCCCCGGCACGCCCGGCGAGCGCCGCCTCGATGCTCTTGCGCCGCGCGCCGGCGTCCGGCTCCACGAAGCTCTTTCGCATCGTTTCAAGGTAATCACCGGCGGACGAAATCTCTATTTCCTTGTCGTCCGCCAGAAAGCGGTGACCGCGCGTCGTCCGTCCGCTTGCGACGCCGCAGAACGAGAGCGGCACGACGTTTTTTTCGAGAAGCGCCGCCACGGCGTGCACGGGCCGGATGAACGAGTGCTCCCCCCTGCCCCAGCGCATCGTGAGGGGAAACTCGAGCGAGGCGAGCACCTTCGGCACGATTTCCGCGAGAATGTCCGCCGCCGCCGCCCCGCCGCGCCGCACCTCGACGGCCGCGTACTCTCCCTTCGAGGTCGTCACCTTCTTGAGCGCGGAGGGGGAGCCGCCCTTGCCCTCGGCGAATTTGATCCCGACCTTCGTCGGCTTCCCGTCCTTGCCGAACGCGGCTTTCGCGGGCGGCCCGGTGACCTCCTCAACAAATTCCTCCTGTTTCTCCGCGACGCCCTCCACGAGCAGCGTGAGCCGCCGGTAGGTGCCGAAGGCTTCGATTCCTTCGAAGCGGAGCCTGGCGCTCTTCAGCGCGTCCCGCGTCCGGGAAAGAATCTGCTCGAGCGCAGGCGCAACGACGCGCGCGGGCAGGTCTTCAAGAAGAATTTCGAGGAGGAAGTGGCTAGGCACGGGCCGACCTCTTTTGCGGGTGGTAGCCGACGAACTCCACTTCCTTCATCTCCGCAAACCTCTTCGCCATCACCTCCAGCGCCTCGGGGTTGTCGTCAATCAAAATAAACCGCCGGCCCAGGAGGTGCGCCGCCTCGCCAGCAGTGCCGCTACCAGCGAAGAAATCCATTACTATATCACCAGGGCAGCTATGGGTTCGTACCAGCCAATCAATAATGCGTCTTGGCTTCTGTGTAGGATAACCTGTTTTTTCTTTTCCTGTCGGGCTGACGATCGTATGCCACCAGACATCGGTGGGAGTCTTGCCGCGCTCCGCTTTCTCCTTCCCCACGAGGCCGGGCGCCATGTAGGGAATTCTTTCGATCTCGTCGTAGTTGAAGACGTAATTCTTGGGGTCCTTCACATAGAGGAAAATCGTGTCGTGCTTCGCGGACCACTTTTTCTTTGTGCGCGCGCCGTAGTCGTAGGCCCATATGATCTCGTTCAGAAAAGAATCTCGCCCGAAGATTTCGTCGAGCAGAATTTTGCAGTAGTGCGCCTCGCGCCAGTCGATGTGGAAGCAGAGAGTGCCGTCGGCAGTGAGAATCCGGTGCGCCTCCCGGAGGCGCGGCTCCAAAAATGCTAGGTAGTCGTCAAACAGGTCGTGGTACGCCTTCGTCCCCACCTTGACGGTCTCGTAGCGCCGCCCGGCGAAGCCCGTGCGGTCGCCCCCCTCGGAGCGGACGGTCTTGATTTGCGTGCGCCGCTGTGCCTTCCCCGTGTTGAACGGCGGGTCGATGTAGATGAGGTTGACCGATTCCGATTCCATCTCGCGGAGTATCGGAAGGTTGTCGCCGAAGTAGATCTTGTTCGTCATTCTCTTTCGGCTTCGGGCCGGCGCGCCTTGAGGTAACCTTCCGCGCACTTGCACGCCAAGCGGCGTATGCGCCGGATGGTGTTCGCGCGCTCGGTCGCGCCGACGGCGCCGCGCGCGTCGAGCACGTTGAAGTAATGAGAGCACTTCAGCACGTAGTCGTAGGCGGGAAGGACGCACGGCGGCTTCTGCGCGAGAAGACTCTTCGCCTCCTCCTCGGCGAGGCGAAAAGATTCCCTGTGGCGCTCAATGTCGGCGAGCTCGAAGTTGAACCTGGAGAATTCCCTTTCCGCCTCGCGGCGGATCTGCTCGTAGGAGAACTCATCGTTCCACTTCAGATCGTAAACGCTCTCCGCGCCGCTCAGAAAAAGGGCAATGCGCTCCATGCCGTAGGAGAGCTCCACGGAGATTTTTTCGAGCTCGACGCCGCCCGCCTGCTGGAAGTAGGTGAACTGCGTTATCTCGCAGCCGTCCACCAGCACCTGCCACCCGACGCCCTGCGCCCCGAGCGTCGGCGCCTCCCAGTTATCCTCATCGAACCGGACGTCGTGCCGCTTGAGGTCGATTCCTATGGCCGCGAGGCTCCGCAGGTACACGTCCTGCACGTCCGCGGGCGAGGGCTTCAAGACCACCTGGAGCTGGAGGTGTTTCTCCAGGCGCTGCGGGTTGTCGCCGTAGCGGCCGTCGGCGGGGCGGCGCGACGGCTCGAAATACACGACGCGCCACGGCTCGGGGCCGAGCACCTTGAAAAAGGTCGCCGGGTTCATCGTGCCCGCGCCCTTCTCGACGTCGTAGGGGAACAGGCGGACGCAGCCCTCCTTCTCCCAGAAGGACTCGAGCGCCGCCATCAGTGCCTGGAGCGTCATGCCGCAACGCTCCGCCGCCGCGGCCGCGCGGCGCGGGCGGCTGTTTTTTCGAAATCCGTAAGAGGGTTCAGGCGCAGGCCGAGGCAGTCGTCGAAGACTTTTTCCACGAAGCGGCCCGCGCGGCGCACCGCCCTGTGCGGAAGCGGCGAGCGGGCGAAAACGCCGGGCCGCTCGCGCAGGACCCGCCCGAGCACACGGAGGGCCTCGGCGTCGAGCGCGGGAGCGGCCTTCCCCTTGTAGCACCGCTCGCACGCGAGCGCGCGGCTCTTTCTAAGCCACCACGCGCCCCGTGCCCCGAACGCGCGGCCGCACTCGGTGCAGCGCCTGGGGTCCGGAAAAATTCCCTCGAAGCGGAGCGCCCAGGCGCTCGCGTAAAGAAGCGTCGCGGCGCGCCGCCCCTCCTCCGCGACGTCGAGCGCCTCGTGCATGAGGCGGTAGAGCGGCGGCCGCTCGAGCCCTTCCTGCGCGAGCGAGCGCGCCAGGCCGGCGAGCGCATGCAGGTAGGCGCCCGCCTCCGCGTCGGCGAACGAGTCGAAGCGCGAGCGCACGAGCGTGCACAACTCGAGGCGCGCGAGTCCGGACCTGTCCGGCCCGTCGTGGGCCTCGAATGCTGCCTCCACTTCGCTCCAGAGTAGGAAGCACCCGACCCATGGGTGGCGCGCGCTCTGCCCCCCGCGCACCGAGGCGCGGCGCAATGCGCCCGACTCCTCCAGAAGCGCGACGACCAGATCGTTCTCTCCGAGCGGCCTGGCGTCGAGCACCAGTGCCCGCGTGGACTTAAGCATCGCAAAAGCATAACAGCCGCGAGCGGCAGGGCGCAACTTTTCTTTGCCTACCTCAGCCCGTCCGCGAGCGCCCGCATCTCCTCGGGCACGGGCGCCTCGAAGGAGATGGGCAGTCCCGTGCCCGGATGGCGCAGCGTGAGACGCCAGGCGTGGAGCGCGATGCGGTCCAGGGGAGCGCCAGGCCCCTTGTCGCCGCCGTAGACGGCGTCGCCCAGGATCGGGTGGCCGACGTGCGCGAGGTGGACGCGGGCCTGGTGGCTGCGGCCGGTCTTGAGGTTGACCTCGAGGAGCGTCGCGCCGGAGAGCCTCTCCAGGACCCGGTAGAGCGTGAGCGCCGCGCGCCCGCCCTCCATGACGGCCATCTTCTTCCGGTTGCGGGGGTGCCGCGCTACGGGCTCCTCGATCCGCCCCTCGTTCTTCCGGACGCGCCCCCGGACGAGCGCCAGGTAGACCTTGTCCACGCGGCGCGCCTTGAACGCCGCGGAGAGCGCACGGTGCGCGCGGTCGTGCTTTGCCACGAGCAGGAGCCCCGAGACGTCCTTGTCGAGGCGGTGGACCAGGCCGGGGCGCTCGGTGCCGCCGATGCCCGAGAGATCTTGCAGGCGGTGGAGAAGGGCGTTCACGAGGGTGCCGCTCCAGTGGCCGGGCGCGGGGTGCACCACCATGCCGGCGGGCTTGTCCACGACGGCCACGTCGGAATCCTCGTACAGGATGCTCAGGGGAATATCCTCCGGCCGGGTCTCGGACTTTTTCGGAAACGGGACGACGACGCGGACGCGGTCGCCGTATTCGACCTTGACGGAAGGCTTGAGCGAGGGCGCCCCGTTCCGCTCAACGCTCCCCTTCTCGATGAGTTTTTGGAGAAACGAGCGGCTCAGGTGCGGCAGTCTCTCCCGGAGAAAACGGTCGAGGCGTTTCCCCGCGCCGCCCCGGTCCACGCGGAGCGTCTCTTCCCGCTCGACGCGGCGCGTCGCCGGCACGCGTTTTGCCTTCAGCGGGCGCCGTCCAGAATCCGCGCCAGGCGCTGGGCGCCCTGGGAAAGGCGCGGGCCTGGGCGGGTCAGGAGCGAATCATGAACCACGAACACGTTGCCCTCACTGCACGCCCTCAGGTCCTGCCAGCCCTCGCGGACGTAGACCTCCGCCGGGTTCATGCGCTCGCCGTAGCCGCACCAAGAGAGAACGATGACCTCGGGGTCGAACTTCTTGAGCTCCTCGATCTCCACGGGGCGGCTCGCCTCCCCCGACTTCAGAAAGGGCTGCGCGCCGCACGCCAGGGCCAGGTCCGACACCCAGTTGCCAGACGCCGTGGGCGGCTCGCTCCATTCCTCGACGTAAACCCGGAGCTTGGGTTTCCCGTTGGTGCGCGACTCGCGCAGCCGCCGGATGTGGGAGCGCATGGCCTTCACGACGCGGTAGGCGTCGGCCTGGCGGCCGGTGAGGCCGCCCACGTCGAGCACGGTGTCGCAGACCTCCTCGAACAAAACCGGATTGAACCGCTCAACCCGAAGGCCCAGTTTCTTGAGGCTCTCGGCGATTTTGTCCTGAAGAGACGACGCGGTCAGGACCAGGTCGGGGCGCAGGGCCGCCACCTTCTCGCTCTCCACCGCAAGCCAGCCGCCCACCTTGGCCTGCAGGCGCGCGGCGAGCGGGTAGTCGCAATGGTCGGTGACACCGACGATGCGCTGCTCGAGGCCGAGGGCGAACAGGATTTCCGTGTGGCTTGGAGCCAGGGAAACGATGCGCTCCGGCGTTTGGGGCATAACCCCCTAATTATACCACTGCCGCGCCGCGCGGCAAGGGTGACGCTAAAATTCCAGCTTGTCGATGTTCTTCTTCACGCCCGCGACGGACTTTTGAAAGGCTTGTTCCTCGTCCTTGGTGAGCCGGACCTCAAAGATGCCCTTGATGCCGCCCTCGCCGAGAATGACGGGAACGCCCGCGAAGACGCCGCTTGCGCCGTACTCGCCTTCGAGGTACGCGGAGCAGGGCAGGATCTTGCGGCGGTCGTAGAGGATGGCGTCCACCATCTCGACCGCGGCCGAGGAAGGCGCGTAATAGGCGCTTCCCGTCTTGAGGTAGTTCACGATCTCGATGCCGCCGTCGCGCGTGCGCTGAATCAGAGCGTCGAGCTTTTCCTTGGGAAGAAGCTCAGAAAGCGGCACGCCCGCCACGGTCGAGTAGCGCGCAAGCGGCACCATGGAGTCGCCGTGGCCGCCGAGCACCAAGGTCTGGATGTTATCGACCGACACCTTGAGCTCCTCGGCGATGAAGGCGCTGAAACGGGCCGTATCCAAAATGCCGGCCATGCCGACTACCCGCTCGCGGGGGAAGCCGCTCACTTTGTACGCCACGTAGGTCATCACGTCGAGCGGATTCGACACGACGACCAGCACCGCCTTCGGCGACCTCTTGACGACTTCCTCGGTCACGCTCTTGACGATGTTGAAATTGACGTTGCGCAAATCGTCGCGGCTCATTCCGGGCTTGCGCGGCGAGCCCGCCGTGATGACGGCAATGTCCGAGTCGGCCGTCTCGCCGTAGTCGTTCGTGCCGAAGATGCGGCAGTCGGACTTCTCGACGGGCGCCGATTCCAGGATGTCCAACCCCTTGCCCTGCGGGATGCCTTCAAGGATGTCCACCAGGACAACGTCGCCCAGCCCCTTGTCCACGAGGCGCTGGGCCGTGACTTCTCCCACATGGCCTGCTCCTACAACGGTAATTTTTGCTCGCATAGCGGAAACTCCTGTAGTGTTTGGTGGTTGCTTACATTCCGATTTTTCTCAAATAGGGCTCATGCAAAATTCTTCACAACCTCCTCGCCGTACTCGGAACATTTGATTTCCTTCGCGCCCTCCATCTGGCGCGCCAGGTCGTACGTCACGGTCTTCTGGGCGATGGTGCGCTCAAGGCCCCTTATAATCAAGTCCGCGGCCTCCTGCCAGCCCATGTGCTCCAGCATGAGGACGCCAGAGAGGATGAGCGAGCCGGGATTCACCTTGTCCAGGTTGGCGTACTTGGGAGCGGTGCCGTGAGTGGCCTCGAACACGGCCGCCTCGTCGCCGATGTTGGCGCCGGGGGCCATCCCCAGGCCGCCCACCTGCGCCGCGGACGCGTCCGAGACATAGTCGCCGTTCAGGTTCAGCGTTGCAACGACGCTGTATTCGTCGGGACGCAGAAGAAGCTGCTGAAACATAGAGTCCGCGAGGCGGTCCTTCAACAAGACCTTCCCCCCGGGAAGCTTGCCGTTGTGCTGCTCCCAAAGTGCGCTTTCGCTGATGACGCTGTCGGAAAATTCCTCGCGCGCAAGCTCGTAGCCCCAGTCCCGGAAAGCCCCGTCGGTGAATTTCATAATGTTCCCTTTGTGCATCAGCGTGACGCTCGGCCGGCCGCGCTTGATGGCGTACTGGATGGCGCGGCGGATGAGGCGCTTCGTGGCGAAGGCACTCACGGGCTTGATGCCGACGGCGCTGCGCTCGCGGATTTCAGCGCCCATGCCTTTCGTCAGAAAATCCCAAAGGCGCTCAGCCTCCGGCGTGTCGGCGGCCCACTCAATGCCCGTGTATACATCCTCGGTGTTTTCCCGAAAGATGACCACGTTCAGCTTCTCAGGGTTCTTGACCGGGCTGGGCACACCCTCGAAGTAGCGCACGGGGCGGACGCACGCGTACAGGTCGAGTCGCCGGCGGATGGTGACGTTGAGACTCCGGAAGCCTCCGCCTATGGGCGTGGTCAGGGGCCCTTTAATGGCGACGCGGAAATACCGGATGGCCTCCAGGGTCTCTTCGGGAAGCCATTCCCCGGTGCGCTCCTTGGCAAGCTCTCCCGCCAGAAGCTGCACCCACACGATGCGGCGCTTCCCTCCGTAGGCCTTCTCCACCGAGGCGTCCAGGATCCGCTTCGTGGTGCGCCAAATGTCGGGGCCGATGCCGTCGCCTTCGATATAACCCACATAGGGATGATGCGGGGTCTTCACTCCCCCGTCTGCCAACTCGATGCGCTCTCCCCCTTCAGGTACCTGGATGGTTTTCCACACGGTGTTATTCCTTTCTGGTCAAGCGTATTGTTCCCACGACTCTCGGCGGCGCATGCGCAGCCTCGCCCCAGTATACCACATGAAGCTCTTTTTATCTATTTTTTCCGTCGGAGACGGATTCCGGCCCGCGTTGACCCAGATCGTAAACGACCATGCGAAGGCTCGGAACCCTCAGCACGGGAACGTAAAGGGCGTCAAGGTGCGGCCAGAGCGCATCCACCGAGGCATTGACGGGCGGAGCCATAACAAAGTAAAGGGGACGGCCGGGATGCTGACGCGACACCTCGGCCCGGAAGCGCTCCACGTCCTCGGGCGTGAGAAGATTCTGCACGAAGGGACGGTTCGTGTAGTAGAAAAGCGCCGGCAGAAAGGTCGAGTGGCCGACAAGGGCGCCGGAAGGAAGAAACCGGTCCACAGCCCGCGCATCGGCATAGCGGCCCTTAAATTCCGGGTCGGTTTCAAAGCGGCGGCAGAAATCCACGTTGAGGGCGAGGCTCAAAAAGGCCGCCGCAAAGCCCAGCATGGTGAAACTTCGCCGGGCAGCCGGGGAAGAGGCCCGATCCCGCATGTTCCGAAGCCCGAGTATCGCCGCGGCCATTATAACCGACACGCCCGGAGCAAAGTCTCCTACCGGGAAATAGTGCACCATGACGCCCTGCGCGAAAAAAATAAAATAGGGCAAGGCGGCTCCGAACAAGACGAGCCCCAGACACCAGGAGCGGTGAAGCGGGTCTTTGGAAGAATTCTCCGCGCACCGACTGCGTGTCCACCAGAGCCAGCCAAGCGAAGCGGCCGCGATAAGCAGGAACGCTTTCCCAGAGTGAGGAAGCCATCGGAAAACCGCGAAAGTGTCGGGAAAACGGTACAGAAATTTTTCGATGTGTGCCGCCCACGAAAACGCTCCTTCCGTCGAACCTGCGCCGTAGCCCTGGTAGCTGAATCCTCCGATGCGCCAGAGCACAACCTGAAAAAGGTCCCGGGCGGCGTTACCAAATCCCAGGTACCAGGCGTTGCGGGCAAGCGTCAGGACGAGAGCGAGCCCATGCCCCGGCACAAGCCACAACAGATGACGCTTGGGCCAGGGAATACCAAACGCAAAGGCATAAAGCCAGAGAAAGGCGTGGGCGTAGAGCCAGTACTCCACCAGCAAATAGAGGCCCTGGAGCAAAAACAAGGCATTGACCCAAAACCACAGGGAAGCACGGAGTTGGGGGCGTTCCACCGAAACGTGCCACAAGAGAAGAGGCCCGAATGTAAGCACGAAAACACCAGGGTTCACCTTGAGGCTGTCCGCGAAAATGTAGAGCGGCAGCGCAAAGGATGCAAACGCCGTGGCAAGGAGCGCCAGCGAGGCATCTTTCGTAATACGCCGTAGGAGCAAAAAGAAGCAGGCCATGCCGGCCGTGTGAAAGAATATGGCTACGATGCGCAACCCCAGAAGCGTTTGTATGCCTGCTTTATGGAAAAGGCCTGCGGAAATAAACGTCAAAGGCTGGGAGTGGAGATAAGGATAGCGCTGTCCCATGGGAGCCTCCTCCAGAGGCCCGAACTGAAGATGGGGGGCGAAGCGCTCCGAGAGAAATCCCTCTTCGCCGAATCGCTGCGCGGCTATCAGCGCCATGGCGTCATCCCAGTAGCCGTGCCCATAGCCGCGAAGGGGCTCGCCAGCTTTGCGCACCAGCATGAAAGTGAGCAGCCCCAGCACCGCTCCAAGTCCCACGAGCGACCAGAGCGCCTGTGTTCGTAGAGCAGAGTAGGCACGCGTCATGACGCGTGCCCATGCTATGTTTCGCCGAAAGGCGAGTCAACGTGGGCGGGAAATCCCCCATAGCCCCCTCCCGGTTTCCCCAAGGCCTGTCATGTGTGCTACACTGACGTATGAAGGGCAGGCAAGAGGGCCGCCCCGCCCAACGGGCGGGGAGGAAAGTCCGAACTCCACAGGGCGGCGTGGTCCCTAACAGGGACGCCTCAGCTTGGTGACGAGCGGAGGACGGAAAGTGCCACAGAAAACAGACCGTCCCGACTCGCCGGTCAGGCGTGTCGGGATAAGGGTGAAACGGTGCGGTAAGAGCGCACCGCTCCGGCCCGCGAGGGCGGAGGCACGGTAAACCCCACGCGGAGCAAGGCCAAATAGAGAAAGGCCGAGGCGGCCCGCCTCTTTCCCCTTGTCCCTCCGCGGGCGAGAGGAGCCTTTCCGGGTAGGCTGCTTGTTCCGTCAAGGAACAGAGGTCGCGCGCAAGCGCGGCTCGAGAGGAATGGCCCTCTCCCCGACGCCTCCGGGCGTCGGGGAAACAGAATTCGGCTTACGTCCTGCCCTTCGCGGTTTTTGAAGAATTGGCTTGCTCCGGAAAGATCCACACGATGGAAGAGAAGCTGCTTATGACAGAAAAATTTCCATTAAGTCCGCGAGTTGAACAGGCCCTCGAGCGCCACCGCGAGGCGATTTTAAGCATTAGCCGGACGCTCTTCGAGAATCCCGAGCTAAGCGGCGAGGAGCGTCAAAGCGTTGCCTTCCTTGCCTCGGTGCTCAAGGAGCACGGTTTCGAGGTCACGCAGCCCGTGGGCGGCCTGGAAACGGCCTTTCGCGCCGAGCGCCGGGGGCGCTCCGAGAGGCCGCGCGTCGCCTACCTGGCCGAATACGACGCCCTGCCCGATGAGATCGGGCACGGCTGCGGCCACAACCTTATCGCGGCCGCCTCGACGGGAGCGGCGCTCGCGCTGGGCGACGTGATCGGGGAGCTCGAGGGAAGCGTCGTTCTCTTGGGCACTCCCGCCGAGGAGACCATCGGCGGAAAAATCGAGATGCTTCGCGCCGGCGCGTTCGAGGACATCGACACGGCCATGATGGTGCACCCGTCGAACGAGACCCGCGTCAACACCACCTCGCTCGCGGCGTATCCGGTGGAAGTCATCTTTTACGGCAAAGAAGCGCACGCCGCGTCTTCGCCCGAGTTGGGCATTAATGCCCTGGATGCCCTGGTAACGTTCTACGTGTCCCTGGGGCTTCTTCAGAAGCAGCTTCGGAGCGACGTGCGATTTCCCGGAATCATCAAGGAGGGCGGCACGCGCCAGAACATCGTTCCCGCCCGCGCCGTGGGAATCTTCAGCGTCCGCGCCGCCGACACCGACTATCTGGACTACGTCATCGAGCGGATTCGTGAAACGGCCCAGGCCGCCGCGCAAGCGCACGGCGCCCGTTTCGAAGTCCGTCATCCCGAAAACTACTTCTACGAAATGTGCACGAACCAGGCGCTTGCGGAGGTGTGCGGCCGGCACATCGAGGAGGGGGGCCTGAGCCTTATCCGCACGCCGCGCAAGAAAATGGGCTCGCTCGATATGGGAACCGTAAGCCATACGCTTCCCGCCATTCATCCCATGATTTCGGTTTGTGACGAGCTTTCGGCGCACACGCCGGAGTTCGGACGCGCCACGCAGAGCGAGCGCGGCCAGCACGCGCTCCTCGTCGCCGCACGCGCACTCGCCCTCACCGGCCTCGCTTACCTGAGCTCGGACGACCTGCGGCGCCGCGTTCACGAAGAATTCGCGCAGGCGAAGAAGAAAGCTTCGGCGCGCAAGGCGAGTTGAGTCTCCCAAGCTCCGATGCTTCGTTTTGGGTGCAAAGCAGAGAAAAATCTTTCCTCTCCACACTTAGCAACTGTCTTCCCAAGGCTTTGCGCCTCCTTTTTCACAGATTCTGTGAAAGACTTTTTTAACGATGCGCTACGTTGCCGTCTTTGGAAGCTCTGAGGCGCGTCCGGGCGACAAAAATTACGACGCCGCGTGCACGGTGGCGCGGCGCATGGCCGAGCGCGGATTTGGGATTGTGACGGGAGGCTACGGCGGCGTCATGGAAGCGGCAAACCGCAGCGCGAAGGAAGCAGGAGGCCGGAGCCTGGGCATCACGACTCAGGCGTTTTCGGCATTCCCCGAACGGCGGGCAAACCCATGGCTTGACGAGGAGCGCTGCGAGCCGACGCTTTTTGCCCGCACGCAGGCTCTCGTGAAGACGGCGGCGGCGTATGTTATCTTCTCCGGCGCGGCGGGAACTCTCGCGGAGGTGGCGTTTCTCTGGGCGCTCGTGCGCGCGGGACTCCTCGGCGAAAAGCCCATTGTGCTGGTCGGCCAAGTGTGGGAGAATGTGCTCGTGGAACTTGAGCGCGCCGATTTTCTAACGAGCCGCGAACGCGAGGCGTCAACCGTGGTGCGCACGGCGGAGGAAGCCTGCGCCGCTCTCGAACAAGGGCTCAGCCCATGAGCGAACCCCGATATTCCGATATGGGCAAACCCGAAAATTCGGAAGCCTACGAGCCGCCGAGGGTCAGCCTGCTGCGGGAGTACTACGAAACAGTTCTCGTATGCGTCCTTTTCATCCTCTACACATGGACCTTCGTTGTGATGCAGTCGAAGATTCCCACCGCCTCGATGCAGAACACCTTGCTCATCGGCGACCGGATCATCGTGAACAAGTTCGCCTACGGGACGGAGACATGGCCCTGGCTCAAAATGCTGTTTCCTTACCGCGACATCCGACGGGGCGACGTGGTGGTGTTCAAATCGCTCGAAGACCCCGAGAAAGACTTCATTAAGCGCGTGATTGCCGTGGGCGGCGACCGCCTGGAGATGGTCGACAAACGGACCTACCTGAACGGCGCGCCGCTTGACGAGCCCTACGTCCAATTCGGCGACTCGCGCGTTTACGGCGTCCGCGACCTGCGAAGCCCCTACGGTCATCCCCGCGACAACTTCGGCCCCATCGTCATCCCCGACGGCCACTACTTCGTGATGGGCGACAACCGCGACAACTCGAACGACAGCCGCGCCTTCGGCCCCGTCGAGCGCCGCTACGTCAAGGGAAAGGCCGTGCTGATTTTCTGGTCCATGGAGCAGCCAGGGGAGTGGAGCGACCCCTTGGGGAAAAAAGCATGGAACGTGCTCAAAAGCGCCGCAAACTTTTTCCGCTGGACGCGCTGGGACCGCATTTTCCGCCCCGTAGAGTAAGCCCCATGGACCTCGAGCGGACCGAACGCCGTCGAAGGGTCCGGAAAACGAGAGCTTCCCATGGCTGAAAAACAAAAACGCATTCTGATTGCTGACGACGCCCTCTTTTTTCAAGCCACCCTCAAGGAGCTTTTCGAGCGCGCCGGCTACGATGTGCTCGTCGCCTCGAACGGCGAGGAAGCCCTTCAAAAGATTCGAGATGCCCTTCCCCGGCTCGACATGGCGGTTTTGGACCTCCTCATGCCCAAGCTGTCGGGCTTCGACGTCATCCGCAAGGTGAGGGAGCTGGAAGGGGGAAATCTCCTTCCCGTCGTCGCCATCTCGAGCCTTTACCGCAAGGAGCAGCACCTTGAGCTGCTGCGCGAGCTGAACGCTACCGGCTACCTCGACAAATCCATGCCGCCGGAGGAGGTTCTGTATTTCGTCAACCAGGTTTTGTTTCCAGCAGATCACGAGGGGCGCAAGCATCTGCGCGTCGTCGCCTACTTCACCATTCAATACCGGGTGCAGGAATCGCTCTTCAAGGCCTACTCCTACACCCTCAGCGAGGGAGGACTCTACATCCGCACCACGCGGCCCGTGCCCTGCGGAACGGAGCTGGAGGCCACCTTCAATTTGCCCGACTCGTCGGAGCGCATCCGCGCCAAGGCCGAGGTCGTGCACGTTCATGAACGAGTCGATTTCCATCTCTACCCGCCCGGCATGGGCGTGCGCTTCACCGAAATCTCGCGTGAGGACGTCGAGCGCATTCGCGCCTACATCGAGGACAGCATGTGGGGTTGGCGGCCGGAAAGCCCCGCCGATAAGGAATAATTCTTTCCGGCACCCCGCTGCACGCCGCGGCCCCCCCCGATGACTGATTTATTGTCCGCCGCGCGCGCGGCCCTTATAATGAAGCGATGAGACGCACGCTCGAATGGCTGGCCGTCTGCCTTCTGGGCTTCGTCGTCCGCCGCTTGGGCGACGGCGCGGCGGCGTGCATCGGCCGATGGATCGGTCGGGCGGCGTTTCGGCTCTTGAGGCGCCGCCGCCGGGTGGCGCTCCGCAACCTCGAAGCCGCCTATCCCGGCGCTCCGTCGGGGCTCGCCCCGGATGCCTCGGCGGGGCTTTCCCCAGACGAGCGGCGGGCACTCGCGCGCCGGACTTTCGAGCATTTTGCCTGCGTGGTCGTCGAGATTTTGCGATTTCCCTTGCTGGACAAGGAAAGTTGCGTTTCCCGTGTCGAGTTCGCGGGCCTCGAACACATGCGCGCGGCGCTCGCCGAAGGCAAGGGCGCCATCTTCTGTGCCGGCCACTTCGGCAACTGGGAGCTCGCGGCGCTGGCCCTGGGCTACGCGGGCTTCCCGATGACCATGCTCACGCGGCCGCTCGACAACCCTCGCCTGGAGAGACTGCTCGCGTGCTACCGTGCGGCCTCGGGCAACCGCCTTCTCCACAAGCACGCGTCGCTGCGCCATCTGATGCGCGACCTGCGCGACGGGCAGGCCGTGACCGTCGTGATGGACCAGCACTTCGGCGACGCGAACGCCGTGGTCGTCAACTTCATGGGACGGCCGGCCGCGACGACGCCGGCGGTGGCTCTCCTTTCGCTCAAGACCGGCGCCCCTGTCGTGATGGTGTTCCCCATCGCGCTCGGCGGGGGACGCTACCGGGTCCTCTGCGAGCCGGGTCCCCCAGCGGCCCTCACGGGCGACCGCGCGCACGACGAGGCGGCGCTCACCGTGGCCATGACGCGCCGCATCGAACACTACGTGCGGAAGCACCCGGAGCAGTGGCTCTGGATGCACGAGCGCTGGCGCGTGCCGGCTCGTCCGAGTCTTGGGAAAAGCGCCGCCCCGGAGAAAGAGGCCGAAGCGCCGGACAAACCTTCCGAGGCGGCCGGCGTGGTGCGCGGATGAAGAAGCCGGCCGTGTTCCTCGACCGCGACGGGACCCTCACCGAGGAAGTGGGCTACGTCAACCACCCGGACCGCCTGCACCTTCTGCCCGGCGCCGCAGAGGCCGTTCGGCGCATCAACGCCATGGAATGGCGCGCCATCGTCATCACGAACCAGGCCGGAGTGGCGCGCGGCTACATGAGCGAGGACGTGGTGCGCGAGACGATGAAACGCCTCGAAGCGCTTCTCGCGGAAGAAGGCGCACGCCTCGACGGCATTTACTTTTGCCCCCATCACCTTTCCTCGCAGGACGCCCGCTACGCGCTCGACTGCGCCTGCCGAAAACCCCGCCGCGGCCTCGTGGACGCCGCCTGCCGCGAGCACGAGATAGACCTCGCCCGCTCCGTCGCCGTGGGCGACAAGTATTATTCCGACGTGGCCTTGGCCCACGGCATCGGAATTCCGGGAATCCTCGTGCTCACGGGATACGGTCTCGGCGAGCGCGAGAACCAATCCAGGGACTGGCCCCGCCAGCCCGAATACATCGCCCGGGACGTGCTCGACGCCGTGCGGTGGATTTCGGAGCAGTAGGCACCCGCGAATGCGAAAACCCGCCGCCCCGCTTTCCCTCGGCCTGTGGGCCGCCGCGCTGCTGTGGCTGGGCGCGTCCTTCCCGGCGGGGCACGCGTTCGGCCAGACCGCCGAAGAGCCCGCCCCTGCGCCATGCCCGTCTCCGGAAGCGGTCGCGGCGTCGTTCCGGCCGGGCGAAGCTTTCAAATACCGCGCGAGCTGGAGCTGGTTCTCCCATGCGGGAGACATGGCCATCGAGGTCTCCCTCGACCGGACGCATCCGAAATTCTTTCGCATCGTGACGACGGTCTCCACCCAAGGCCCCATACGGTGGTTCCACAAGATCGACAACCGCGTCGAGTCGCTCCTTCTGGCGAACCCTCTGCGCATCCACTCGACGGCCACCGTCTCCGCCGAGGGCAAGCGCCGCGGGGACGACATCACCACCTTCGACCACGAGGCGGGTGTCGCACGCTTCACCGACCGCCTGCGTCCCGAAAAAAGCAAGACCGAGCCCATCGACCATCCCTGCCTCCTCGACATCATGTCGGGCGTTCTGCGCGTGCGCGGCATGCCCATGGAGCCGGGGGACGTGCAGGCCATCCTGGTGCACTCGGACGGCGAGAAATACCTTCTTACCCTTCATGCGGAGAAGGTGGAAAAAATCAAGACGCCGCTCGGTGCCTTCGAGGCCCTCCGCGTCCAGCCCCGGATGGATTTTAACCCCAAAGGGTTCTTTCGCAGGAAGGGGAAGCTTTGGATATGGTACTCGCTGGACGAGCGCCGGCTTCTTCTGAGAATCAAGACCAAGCTCAAGATCGGCGCCGCCGTGGCGACGCTCGTGGAATACACGCCGCCCTCCTCGGAAGAGGTCGATACGGGGCCGCCTGCGAGTCCGTAACTGCCTCCGGGGCGCAGCGTGGGGGCCGCCCCGGCGGTCTCTCAAGGCCCGCCCTTGCGAGCAGACCAGAGATTTTGCCGGATCTGCCGGATTTTTTGAGGAAGGAGAAAGGAGTAAGGAGCTATCTGCCCACCGCCAACGGCTGGCAGCTAACCCCTGACGGCTGATCCCTGGCGACCGGCCCCCGCCCTACCCTACTTTCGAATCCGCTCCAGCGCCTGCCTGGCGTGTTTTCGCACCAGGACGTCCGCGTCGGAGGCGGCCCGCTCGAGCGCTTCCCGGGCTTCCGAGGCGCGCAACTGCCCGAGAGCGCGCGCGGCGCTCTTTCGGACGATGGGGTCGGGGTCCCCGAGGGCCGCTACGAGCGGCTCGACGCCGCGCCGGTCACCGAGCATTCCGAGGCCCTTCGCGGCGCTCTTGCGCACGCGGCCATCGGGGTCTTTGCGGACCAATTCCACAAGGGGGAGCACCGCCCTCTTGTCCCGGATCTCGGCCAGCGCGAAGGCGGCGTTGTCGCGCACCAGCTTGCTGGGATCCCGGAGCGCCGCAATCAGCGCGGAGAGCGCCGCGGGGTCCTTGAGCTTGCCCAGCTTGTGGGCGGCGTCCCGCCGGGTCAGGTCGTATTCGTCGTTCAGGTCGCGGAGAAGCGTCTCCAGGGTCTCCCCCACCCCCAGCTCCGGCATCAGAACCCCCCGGACATGACGCGCCAGCGGGCCAGCTTCATGGTAATCTCGCGGAGGCGGTGCGTCAGAATCTTGCACAGAAGATGCAGGAACTGGTAGGCGCTCTCGACGTCGAGGGAGAGAATCTCGTCGAGCGTCTTCTTGTCGATCGCAAGGAGTGTCACGCCCTCCGCGTGCGCCTTGGCGTCCGCCGAGCGCGGTGACTGGTCCACGAGGGCCATCTCGCCGAAGAAATCGCCCCGCTCAAAAATGGCGAGAGCCTCCTCGCCCACGCCGGGGATGTCCTTCGAGATGATGACCTTGCCGTCGAGGATGATGTACAGCTTGTCGCCGGGGTCGCCCTCGCGGAAAATGATCTCGCCCGCCTCGAAGCGCTTCTCCGTGCTGAACGTGGCGAGCAGGCGCAGCTCCTTCGAGGAGAGGCCGCGCGTGGCGAGCACCTCGACCTTCTCCTCAACGCCGACCTCGACTTCCTTGGCCTCGGCCAAGTCCTTCTCGGTCACCTCCGGCACCGGCTCCTTCATGTCGGCAAAGAAGCTCTTCATGAGCTCGTTCGTGCGGCGGGTGTTCTTGGCCAGGGCCTTCCAGAAGTTCCAGTAGAAATGCACCGCGATCTCGCGCTCCACCTCGAAAAGGCTGTCGAGGCCGGCGTTGGAAAGCAGCCACAGCGTGGTGTCCTCCATGGCCATGGCCGAGGCCACGTGGTTCGCCTTGTCGATGAAGTTGATTTCTCCGAAATATTCGCCCGGCGCCGCCATCCCGACCTCCTGCTCCCCGACGGGCGTCGGGCAGATGAGCTTGATGCGTCCCGAGTCGACCACGTAGATGTAGCCGCTGTCGTCGCCTTCGTGGAAGACGTAGACGCCCGACTCGTAGTGTCGTTCTTCCACGAGCTTGGCGACCTTGTAGAGCTCGTCGTCGGTAAGGTTCTCGAAGATCGGAAAACGCCGCAGCCGGAGCGCCGTGCGCAGCCGGTCGGTGCGCACGTGCTTGTGCTCGCGCGCCGTGGTGATGAGGCGCGTCACCTGCGCGAAGGAGCTCGACTCCAAAAACTCCTTCTTGCGCTGGTCGAGCATGCCCATAAGGCGGTTCAGGCCCTTCATGCGGGTGCGGATGTGCTCGTTGCGGGCCTGTTTGGTCGCGATGCCCAACTTGTCGAACAGGAATTTGATGCGCCCCTTGTGGAGGGGGTTGCCCTCCTCCCGGCGAAGCATGGACAGCAGGAACGCGTCGATGGAGTTTTGAAGAGCGCTCCGGTAGTCGCCGCGCTCGATGTAAATTTTTCCCAGAAGCGCATGCGTTTCCTCGTGGAACGGGTTGATGTCGCGCGCGAGTTCGAGCTCCGCGAGCGCCCGATCGAGGTCGTCCTGCTGGTAAAAGAGGCTCCCCAAGTGATAGTGGGGAAGGTGCAGGTTGGTGTTCTGGTGCTTGGCGAACTCGAAGAACTCGAGCGCCTTCTCGAACCGCTGCCGCTCCAGATACACGAGCCCCAGCCCGATGTAGCGGCTCGCCAGGCGGTCGGCGTCCTCGCGCTCCTTTTCGAGTTCGTTGCGCAGGTGGTCCTTCGAGACGACCTCCATGCGCTTTTGCAGGTCACGGGCGCGCCCGAGGTTGATTTTGAGGGCGAGACTCGAAGGGAAAATCTTGACGGCCGTCTCGTAGAGGTTGATGGCCTCGCGGTACATGCGCTGGCTGATGAATTTGTTCGCGAGCGCGCAGAAGTCCTCCACCGTGATGCGGGACTCGACCGGGGAAGGCGCTTTGGCGCCCTCGGCAATGGGCACGACGTCGGCGTCGGGTTGCTTGGGTTCCGTTTGATTGGCCACGGCGTCTCTTGCTCCGGCAAAAGCGTGTCAAACAGGCTTCCCCTATGCTAACGCAAACCGCCGACGGGTGTCAACGCGGCGCGTCTATCCCCTAATCCCGACTTAGGAAAGAGGAACGAGAAGGCAATGCCTCATAAGATAAGGATTTTTAGAACAAGACACGCTACGCACTCGTCGAGGGGTGGGGCGAGGCGCGTTTCTATGCCGGGATCAGGGACTGGTTTGCTTGCTTTTCTCGTGTCGGCTATCATGCGCCGCCGTGACCGAGTCCCACGGATTTCTGCTAACAACGGCGTTTGCCACGGCGGGTATCCATAGTCTTATCCCGGAGCACTGGCTGCCGGTGGTGCTGGTGGGTCGAAGGGAGGGCTGGACGCTCGCTCGAACCATGGAGGTCGCGGGACTTTCGGGCCTTCTGCACATCGTGCTTTCGCTCGGCCTCGGTGCGGGGGCCTTTTTCCTGGGTGAAAAGACGGCGCACAGCCTCGGCTCGAAGATTGAGCCGCTGAGCCACCTGTTTCTCATCGTGTTCGGCCTCGGATACATCCTCTACGACTGGACGGCGGGCCACGGCCGCAAGCTCATGCGTGCGCCTGACCACGACGAGACCGAACACCTGCCCCCTCGCTTTCGAGGGGGCGCCGTGCCGTGGGTTTTGGCCTCGGTGGTGGGCTTCCATCCGTGCGTGCTCGCGGTGCCGGTGCTTGCTGCGGCCATGGCCGTGGAGGGCCTTCTATGGGTTGCGGTGCTCGCCGTCTTTTCGCTCACCACGGTGGCCACGCTGCTTCTCGCCGTCGCCCTAGGCCATAAGGGCGCCGAGCGGCTGCATTTTCTCTGGCTCGAACGCTACGGCGGCCTTCTCTCAGGAGGCCTCATCGCGGCGGCCGGCCTTGTGCTTTGGCTGCGATGATAAGAGGTTTACTTCGTATGGCGTGTGGTGTATATTGCATGCGGTCGAATGCACAACACACTGTACGCAACTTGCTCGTGCCATTTCCCGGCCGATTTGACTGAAAGGCCCCCTAGGAACTGGCTGGCGAGGCGGGTGAGCACGGAATACGCATAAAGGAGCACTACTATGGGAAAATTGCTTTATGGCGCCAAGGTCGCGGAGGCACTTCGGGAAGAAACGCGCGTCGAGGTGGGGACCCTCAGTGAGCAGCATGGCATCGTGCCCAAGCTCGTGGCCATCCTCGTGGGCGACAATCCCGCCTCGCGGACTTACGTTGGGGCGAAGCGCCGCGCCTGCGAGGCTGTGGGAATTGCAAGCGAGACCGTCCAGCTTGCCAGCGACATCACGACGGAGACGCTCCTTGAGGTCGTCCAGAACCTCAATCGCGACCCCGTGGTGGACGCCATCCTGGTGCAGCTGCCCCTTCCGTCGCATGTGGACAAGGTGGCCGTTCTCAACGCCGTGGAGCCCGCAAAGGACGTGGACGGATTTCATCCAGTCAACGTCGGGCGCACGTGCATCAATTCCGCGGGCGTCGCGCCCTGCACGCCGGCGGGCATAGTGGAGCTTCTCAAGCGCTATCGCGTCCGCATCGCGGGCGCCCGCGCCGTCATCGTGGGTCGAAGCGACATCGTGGGGAAGCCGCTTGCCTTGCTTCTTCTTCATGAACACGCCACCGTCACCGTCTGCCACTCCAAAACCAAGGACCTGCCCAAGCAGACCCAGCGCGCCGACATTTTGGTGGGCGCCATGGGGAAGCCGGCCTTCATCCGCGGTAAGCACATCCGCAAGGGCGCGGTCGTGGTGGACGTGGGCGTCAACCGCGTCGACTCGCGCAAGGAGGTCTTGAAATTGTTCGGCAAGCAGGGAAAGGAGTCGCGGGAGCGATTGAAGAGATTCGACGAGAAGGGCTACGTCCTAGTGGGCGACGTTCACCCCCGTGAGGGAAAGGCCAAGGCGCGCTCCATCACGCCCGTTCCTGGTGGCGTGGGGCCGCTCACCGTGGCGATGCTTGTGCGCAACACGCTGACCCTGGCGAAGATGCGCCGCGGCCCGGGGCAGGCGGCCGCGGCCCGTCGTTAGGAATCAGGGGCCAGCAGCCAGGGATTAGGGGCTAGGGTTTAGGGATTAGCAAGAATTCCTTTTGCTAACCACTGACGGCTGATCCCTAACCCCTTCTTATTTCTGGCCTCCGGCCGCCTTCTCGTCCCGCCGGCTCTCCTCCACCTCGCGCGCGAGGGCCTCGGCCTCCCGGACGAATTCTTCCACCACCTTGTCGGCCTCGACGCGGCGCAGTTTCTCGCCGTGCTTGAAAAGGTAGCCGTAATCCCTTCCGAGCGAGATGCCCAGGTCGGCCGCCTTGCTCTCGCCGGGGCCGTTCACCTCGCAGCCCATGACGGCCAGGTTGAGCGGCACCTTGATGTGGGTGACGCGGCGCTCGATCTCCTGCGCCATCTCGATCATGTCGGGCACCTGAAGGCGGCCGCAGGTGGGGCATGCGACGATGTTCGGGCGCTGGTTTCGCAGCCCGAGCGACTCGAGAATGTCCTGCCCGACGCGCACCTCGTCCACGGGCGAGCCGGCGAGGGAGACGCGGATGGTGTCGCCCAGCCCCTCCGCGAGGAGAATGCCCAGGCCGGCGGCCGACTTCACCGAGCCCGTGCCCAGCGTTCCCGCTTCGGTTATGCCCAGGTGGAACGGATAGTCCACCTTGTCGGCGAGCAGCCGGTAGGCCGCCACGGTGCGGGCGATGTCGGTCGCCTTGACGGAAACCTTGATGTCGAAGAAGCCGAGGTCTTCCAGAATGCGTATGTGGTGGAGGGCGCTCTCGACCATGGCCTCGGGCGTCGGATGGCCGTGCTTCATCAAAAGCTCGGGCTCCAGCGAGCCGGCGTTCACGCCGATCCGGATGGGCACGCCGCGCGACTTGGCCTCGTGCACGACGACGCGCACCTTCTCGTCCCCCGGCATTTCGATGTTGTCCGACGTGGGCATGCCGATGTTTCCGGGATTGAGCCGCAGGCAGGCGACGCCCGCCTCGAGGGCCGTGAGCGCCAGGCGGTAGTCGTAGTGGATGTCGGCCACGACGGGGATGGGGGAGTGCAGAACAATTTCCCTGAGGGCCTCGGCGTCCCCGGAGCGGGGCGCGGCGCAGCGCACGATGTCGCAGCCGACCGCGGCGACTTCCTCGATCTGCCGCAGCGTCGCGCGCGCGTTGTGCGTCTCGGTCTTGGTCATCGTCTGCACCGAGACTGGCGCGCCGCCCCCCACCGCGACGTTTCCCACGGTGAGGCGGCGGGTCTTGCGGCGTGGCTTCAGAAACGAGCCGTTCGTTGGCATGCCCTTCTCCCAAGCGCCCTTGCTTTGCCGGGGAGCATCAGCGTTTCAAACCTTTTTCGAGCGCCGTGTCCCAGCGGGCCATGCGCGCCAGGCTCTGGTAGTGTGTCAAGTCGTGGTGGATGGGCGTGATGGATATGTAGCCCTCGCGGACGACATGGTCATCGGCGGTGCCGTCCTTGTTCGGGTGCTGCATTTCGCCCGCCTGCCAGTAGTAGACGGCGCCGTGCGGGTCGCGCCGCTTGTCGAATTTCTCGATGAAGACCGACTCGGCCTGCCGCGTGACGCGCACGCCGCGCACGGGGGGCCGGGGGACGTTGACGTTGAGGAGCGTGCCGGGTGCGAGGCCCTCCCGGAGGACGAACCGGACCAGGCGACGCGTGAAGCGCGCCGCAAAGCGGAAATCGGCCGCGTCGCTTGGACGCAGCTCGGCGCCCGCGAGCGAGACGGCGATCGAAGGAATGCCCAGAATCGCGCCTTCGGTCGCGGCGGAAACCGTGCCCGAATAGATGAGGTTGCGGGCGATGTTCGCGCCGCGGTTGACGCCCGAGACGACGACATGGGGATGCGCGCCCTTCATGAGGGCGCGCACGGCCAGCTTGACGCAGTCGGCCGGAGTGCCAGTCACGGAATAGGCGCGCGCTCTGGGATGAAGCTGCTCCCCGCGAACTCGAAGCGGGTCCTCAATGGTTATGGCGTGGCCCGTGGCGCTCATCTCGCGCTCCGGCGCCACCGTCCACACCTCGCCCAGGCGCACCATCTCGCTCGTGAGCGCCCGGAGCCCTATCGCATGGATCCCGTCGTCGTTCGAGAGAAGGATGCGCAGGCCGCCCGCTCCGGGCCTGCTGGTCGGCCTGGTCGGGCGACGGGGGCGTTTCGCCTTCTTCACGACGTCGGGCCGCCTTTGGAGGCGGTGCCCAGCACGCTCACGACCACATCCCTCTTGCGGGGGCGGTTGTCGAAATCCACGAGCACAATCTGCTGCCACGTGCCGTGGAGGAGTTTCCTCTGCTCAAATGGCACGGTGAGCGAAGGGCCGAGCATCGCGGCGCGCACGTGGGAAAAGCCGTTGCCGTCCCCCCAGCGGTTGTTGTGTTCGTAGTCGTCGTTCTGGGGAGCGACGCGCTCGAACGCGCGCTTCAGATCCTCGAGCGCCCCCGACTCGTATTCAACGGTCGTCACGCCGGCCGTCGAGCCCGGCACGAACACGTTGACCAGGCCGCTCGATGCGTTCGACGCGGCCACGACGCGCTGCACCTTCTCCGTGAGGTCCAGGATGTCCGCAAAGCCGCGCGTGGAAACCACAAAGCGTTCGTTGTACATGGGCAGGTTCGGAGTTCCTCTAAGAAGCTTTCGCAGTGGGCAGAACAATAACCTGGGGGGCCTCCCCCTCGGGCTGCTCCTCTTCTTCCACGGGCTGTTCCTCTTCTTCCACTGGCTGCTCCTCTTCTTCCACTGGCTGTTCCCCTTCTTCCACTGGCTGTTCCCATTCTTCCACGGGCTGTTCCCCTTCTTCCACGGGCTGTTCCCCTTCTTCCACGGGCTCCACAGGCGCTCCGAATTCATAGTAGACCCGAAGCGAAGAGTCGAGCTCGCTGGCTTCGTTCCGACCGAGGACGAGATAGGCCGCCTCCGTGAGCGTGTATTCGTAAGGGCGGCCCCAAGGGTCCGTGAGGTCGGAGGCTCCGACGAAGTCGCGTTCGTAGAGCGACTCAAGCTCGTCCGGATACCGCTGGTAGTTCAGGTAGAAAGCCTTGAGGGCCCAGTCAATCTTTTCCAGCCGGTTCCGGCTTACGCCGTAGTTTGCTTCATTAAAAAGGCTGCGGTAGCGCTGCGCGAAGTAGAACGTATTGAGCGGGTTGAGCCACGAGGTGGCCAGGGAGGCCGCAACGATCAGAACGCCCATGGCCGCGGCGATGCGCACCAGAACGGGACTTTCTTCATCGCCTCCCTTCTTCCGCTTCAATCCAACGCCGGGGGCAAGCTGGTCGAGTTTTTCCTCAATGACGCCGCGCTCGAGGAGAGCATAGAGCACGTGGCAGACCTCGAACTCCGTAAGCGGCACACGGTCGATGATGTCCCGCACCGAGTTTACGCCGTCGACGCGTGCCAGAACCAACGCCTCCTCACGGGGCAGGTTCCCGGCGCCCGAAGCTCCCTCGGCAGATTCGGAAAAGTCGAAGCCGCCCGCGGGCGTCATCGGCGGGGCCGCCTCCCCGCCTTCGAGCAGCGCGTCGTCGTCGGCCGCTTTCCGAAACACTTTTTTGAAATTGGGAATCTTTTTCTCAATCTGCGGCCACTCATCGAGCATTCGCATCCCTTCCATCAGAATGTGGTCGGAACGGATGGGATCGAAGTTTTCGCGGTCGTAGTCGATTTCCTCCTCCTGCAGGAACTTGAACTCGCCCTCGCTCCAGCGGAAGAGACGGTAAATGATTTGCAGGACCTGCGTCCGCAGCGCCTCCCGGAGCGCCTTCTGATTCACGAACTGGTGCTCGATGAGCACGGCGCCCAGGCGCTGGAGCGTTTGCTTCTGGAGCTCAAGCGCCTCCCGGAGGCGCGCTTCCGTGAGGGCGCCGGAGCGCACAAGCACGTAGCCCAGCCGATCCTCGACCTTCTTGGGCTGGGTGTCGGCCCAAACGACCTGGCCTTGAATGAATGAAATTTTAATTCTCTCGTCCTGGGCGCTCTCGAGGGTCAGAACACCCGTGTTGCGGTTGTTGGCGATAAGCTGAAAGATGGCGTCCAGCCCGAAATCCCTTAAATTGCCTTCGAGCGCCATCGTTCTACTCCTCGCTCCCCGCTAGCCAGCTCCACGGGTTCGCCACAAGCCACGGCAGGGCCATCACGGCTGCGCCCACATAAAGCGTAGGAACCTGAAGCGCCGCAACAAGCGCCATCGGATCGCTCAGAAACCACGGCCGGGCCGCGATCATGGCCGCTCCTACGCTCCAAAACACAAGCAGCGTCACGCCTCTGCCAAACGCGCCGACATACAGGGCGCCGCCTCCTGGAATCAACAGGTTGAGCGCAAATCGCAGCATGCGCTGCCGGCGCTGATAACGCTCCGCTTCGTACATCTTGCGGCTGCGGATGGTGGGCGAAACCCCTTCCTTCTTGATAAAAAGATGCGCGCACTGCGAACAGTACGTCTCCGACTCAAGCCCTACGCGGCACCGGTCGCAGTAGGGTCGTCCGCATTTGATGCAGGAGCGCGCCTCGGGGTTCAGGCGGTTGAACATGGCGTAAAGCGCAATCGCCGCGGCGGTTACGAGCGCGAGCAACATAAAGAGATTCAGAAAGGCGGTCCCCGTGAAGGCCGCCGACGCGGTCTGCTGTCCGTTGCCGGCAGGGCGGCGGACCCTCAGGAACTGAGAAAATAAATCGCGGGACTTTGGATAGGCGTCCACCACCAGCTCCTGGGGGCTTGTGCCCTTGTACTGCGCGTAGACGGCGACTTCTCCGCTGTCGAGAAGCGTGGCCTGGTCGAGGGCGTCCACGGCTTCGGTGAATTTAAACATGCTGTTGTAGACCTGGTGCATGTTGTAGTAGGCGAGCGCGGTCGGCATAATCTCGTTGGCCACTTTGTAGTGGTGGATGGCTTCCCCGGGCTCCTGTGCCTGGAAGCGCACGTTCCCCAGATTGATGCGGGCTTGAACAAAATCCGGCTCAAGCTCAATGGCGTGCTCGAAGTGGCGCTTGGCCTCGTCCGAGAAGCCGCCGTTTTTGTATAGCATGCCGAGCGTAAACGCGAGCCATGGACTGTCGGGATCCTGTTCCATGAGCTCTCGGAGGAATTTAATGCGCGACGCGTCGAAATTGCCGGTGATGGCCGAGATGGAGGAATGCACGTAGGGATCGGTGGCCGTCAGGGTGAGGTGCTTGACAACGCCAAGGGCCGGCACGAAGCACCCCAGCACCACAAGGAGAGCCCCCGTTGCGATCCGCTCGACCACGTTAAAATACCGCCAGAAGAGCACCGCCCAAAAGAGAGCAAGCCACAGCGGCCCGAGCCACAGAAAGGCCGGCAGGAAAACAATGCCGCCTGCAAGGAGCACGGAAGCCCCCGGGGGAAGGATGCGGCGGCATTTTTCTTTCGTTTCGTGATAGACGAGCCGCATGTTGCGCAACACGCCCACGGCCATGGTTGCGAGCGCCCAAATTCCCGCGGCCACGTAGAGGACGATAAGCACGTTGCTTGCCAGGTAATACGCGCTCCAGAAGTTTTGCAAGCGGCCGCCCAAGGCGCGCAGCACCTCCAACGTATAGGCGAACAGGTTGTAAGGACTCTGCCGAAAATAGACGTGCGCTTTGCCCAGGTGGGCCATGTAGAGCGCCGGGTTGAAATCGAGCGCCCGGTCGAAGGCATGGAGCGCCGCCTCCGCGTTGCCGATCTCGTATAACATATAGCCTTCGTATAGAAGGGCCTGCGCAAGCAGGGGCGATTCGTCCACCATGGCGGTGTGGCTCAATTCCTTGATGTCCTTGAGCGCCTGTTCGGCGCCCTCCATGCGTTTCTCCTGAAGGTGAAGGCGATGCTGGAACCAGAGGCTCACGATTTCATTGCGCGCCTGCGTGACCTCTTCCTTGCGCCCGCCGACCTGCATGACGAGCGCCTGTTCGCGCAGCTGCTCGGGATCAAGCTCGATCACGACCTGCGCGCCCGCCGGCTCCGCGAGCAGCAGCGCCGCGCCTACGACAACCGTTGCGAAGCGTAGGCGGTGCGAGAGAACCTTGCGTGGAACGGGATGCCTGCTCACGTGCGCGGCGCGAGGATTTCCTGCTGGCGCGCGACGTAACGCATGTGGAGCTCGTAGAGGACCGAGCGCAGAATGCGGTCCTCGTCCGGCGTCAGGCGGCCTTCGGTTTTCCGCTGCAGGTCTTCGAGCATGTCAATGTAGCCGTGCGCCTCCTCGATGTTCACGTAGCGGTCGCCTCCGGAAGGACTCTCAACGTCGCCCAGGGCGATCTGGGCGGACGTGGCAAGCGAGAGGATGAGCGAGAGAAGGGGCGTGGGGCGCACCGAATCCGCCGCCTGTTCTTTGGAGGAGGGTTCCGACGTCGAGTCCACTGCCTGTTCTTCGGGAGAGGATTCCGGCGCCGAGTCCTTTTTCGACGGCTCGGGCTGCGAGGCCTCGGAGGACGGGCGCTCCGCTTCGGCTTCCCCGCCGGGCGCTTTGGCACCGTCATTCCGGCGGAAGGAGCCGTCGCTGTTAAACTTGCGGCGGTCCACCACCTTGATGCCCGCGTCATGGGAGAATCCTTCGCCGTGCTCTTCCATCTCTCGTTCGGCCTCAAAATTGTCCGGTAAACAACCCAGTATAGCCTCCGTGTGCGGCAAAAGCAATATGCCTTCTGCCTGAGGTAACGGAAGGTGCGGAGGGTTCGGAAGGTGCGGAAGATGCAGACACCGTCACGCACCTTCTGCACCTTCCGCACGCGGTTCACGCGCGCGGATGGTGCGCTTCGTACACGCGGCGCAGGCGCTCGCGCGCCACATGGGTGTAGATTTGGGTCGTCGTGAGGTTGGCGTGCCCGAGCATCATCTGGATCGAGCGCAGGTCGGCGTCGCGCTCCAGAAGATGCGTCGCGAACGAATGGCGCAGCACGTGCGGCGAAATTTTCTCCTTCGCAATTCCCGCCTCCCGCGCATGGAGCTTCAGGCGGTGCCAGAACTGGACGCGCGTTATGGCCGCGCCGCGATTGGAGAGAAAAAGGGCCGGCTCGCCCTCGCGCCCCTTTTTGAGTAGCGCGGGGCGCGCGTGCTCGACGTAATCTCTCAGCCTCCCAAGCGCCGTCTCGCCAGTGGGCACCATGCGCTCCTTCGCGCGCTTTCCCACGACGCGTGCGACTCCCGCTCGCCAGTCCACCTGGTCGAGCCGAAGGCCCACGAGCTCCGAGGCGCGAACGCCAGTTGCGTAGAGGAACTCGATCATCGCGCGGTCGCGCAGGCCGAGGGGCGTCGCCGGGTCGGGCGCGTCGATCAATTTCTCGACTTCGTCGAGCGAGAGCGTGCGTGGAAGCGCGCTCCAGCTTCGCGGCGACTCGATCTCCGCCAGGGGATCGGAAGAAACTTCCTTTTCGAGAAGGAGGAATTTCCAGAGCGTGCGCAGCGCGCTCAGGCGCCGGGCCTGCGTGCGCGGCGAGAGGCGGTCGTGCTCCGCCCGGAGGAACGCCTCGACGTCCTCGGCCTTTACATCTTTGGGAAACTCCGTCTCGCGGCGCGCGAGACATTCCAAAAATTTCTCCACATCGCGCCGGTAGGCGCTCACCGTGTTTTCGGAAAGCCCCCGCTCGACGCGCAGGTGCTCGAGGAAGCGGACGACGCGCGGTTCCACGGGGACATGATACTATGATGAAGGATACGGTGCTCCGTACCCCTCTAAGCCGAGGAGGCGCGGCGGCGGGAGGGATTTCTACTGGAGCGTGAACCAGACAACCGCCGTGAACGACAGGCTGATGGGCATGCCGTGAAGGGTGCTGGGTTCGTATTTCCACTTCCAGACGGCTTCGACGGCCTTTTCGGTCATACCGAGCGGCCCTCCCTCGATGACGGCCACATCGGCGACGTTTCCCCTTTCGTCAACGGTGACATTCAGGATGACGTTGCCCTCCAGGCCCACCCGCTTGGCCTCTTCGGGGTATTCCGGCTCGACGTAGTGAACGCGCATCGGTTGCGTGGTACCCGCTACGCCCGCGGTGAGGGGGCGTACGGGCGCGGGCGGACCTTTGGGTATGCCGATGACGACGTCCACGCCCGGCGGGATGATAATTTCCGGAGGCTCCGGCTCGCGGATGGGCTCCGGCTCGTCCGGCGTGGGGTCGGGAACGGGCCTGCGATCTTTATTCACCTTCTCTTGGGGAGGAGGGGGAATCTTGGGCGGGGGAATGATCTTGATGAGGGTTATCACGTGCTTAATGGGTTCCTTCGTTTCTTGAACCACCTCTTTACTCTCAATGAGGAAAAACAGGGGGAGCAGAAGATGGAACAGGAGGGCGACTATGGTAACGCGCCTGATGCGTTTGGGCGTCTTGGGGTCGATCGCGAGAAGGAGCGAAAGGTCAACCCTCGAGGTGGGTGACGTCTTGTCTCCGGCCTGGGGCCGGGAAGTGTCGCCGGTCTTTTCTTTGTCGGCCATCGATGCCGTCGGTATTTCGGAATAGACGAATCTTTTTTTCTTGAGGCTCATGGGTTTAACTCCAGTCATTTTCCGAAAGCTTCTTTTTCCGCCGGCACGACTACGGGTCCATTCTCCGCTTCGAGGAGCTTGTGCGCCTTGGCAACCAGACTGGCAAGCTCGATGACCTTGGCGTCGTGCTTAAAGGGCGCTTCCGCGGCCTGCACCGTGTCGAGCACCGCACCCAGATCGCTCTCCCTGGCCCAATAGCTTCGGCGCAGAATCTCGGCAAACTCCGCGGACGAGGCGGCAATGCGGAGAGCGGGCGAAGCGGCGTCGAACGAGTCGCGGAAGTCGGCGGCGGTAATATCTTGCGAAAACTCGCGTACCGAATTTTCCCGGTCCACGTCCTTGTAGCGCACATAGACCGTGGCGAGGCGGCCCTTGGGCGCGTCCTCGTGGAGCTTGAGCTCATAGAGCGCCGTGACCGTGTGCCCGGCGCCGACTTCGCCGCCGTCCACCCGGTCGTTTCGGAAGTCCTTGTCGGCCACATCGCGGTTTTCATAACCAAGCAGACGATAGCTCCGCACCCTCTGCGGGTTGAAATCCACCTGGATCTTCACGTCCCTGGCGATGACTTGCAGCGTGCCAGTGAGGTTCTCGACAAAGATGCGCTTCGCCTCGCCGAGCGTATCCACGTAGGCGTAGTGACCGTCGCCCTTGTCGCCGAGTTTTTCCAGCAGAACGTCGTTGTAGTTGCCCATGCCGAAGCCCACGGACGTAAGGGTGATGCCTTTTTCGGCGTACGCCTTAATCTTTTCGAGAATCTGCTCGGCGCCGGTCTGGCCCACGTTGGCCACTCCGTCAGAGCAGAGGATGACGCGGTTGACGGTGTTTTCCCGGAAAGCCTTTGCCGCAAGCTCGTAGCCGAGCCGCAGGCCGGCCTCGGCGTTTGTGGCACCCTGCGGCGCGAGCCACTCGATGGCCGTGAGAATCTTCCCGCGCTCCTGGAGTCCGGTGTGCTCCAGAACGACGCGCGCGTCGCTGCCGTAGACGACGATTCCGACGCGGTCGCGCTCGGTGAGCTCGTCGAGCAGGAGACGCAGCGCCTTTTTGACGAGCTCGAGCCGGTTCTCGCGATCCATCGAGCCCGAGACGTCTATTACAAAGGTCAACACCGCGTCCTTGCGGTTTTCGGGGATTATCTTCTTGCCCTGGACGCCGATGCGCAGGAGCTTGTGGCGCGGCCCGCCGAACCTCGAGGGCGCCCCCTCGGCGTAGACGGCGAACGTCTTCCCGCTGGGCGGTTCGTAGCCGTAGTCGAAGAAATTCACGAATTCCTCGACGCGCACCGCTTCCTTGGGCGGCAGAACCCCCTCCGTGAGATAACGCCGCGTCACCGTGTAGGATGCCGTGTCCACGTCCGTGGCGAACGTGGAGAGGCGGTCGTCCTCGGTGTCGATGAAGGGGTTGACGCCGTACGTCTCAAAAAACATCGCGTCAAAGGCCGCGTTGTTCGGCGGACGTGTTCCGCCGTGCGCGGGAGGGTAGCGGCAGCCGGTTGTTCCGACTGTTAAGCCTCCCACGTATCCGAGGCTATTCAGCGTCTGCACGCCGGAATAATGTTGACCAGGCGTCGGATCGGGTACGGCAATTCGGAGCTTCTTGATGTGGGGGCTTGCCGGTATCGGTTGCCCCGTGGACTGCAATTCGTAGCTCCGGACGGACAGTTTTTTCTCCATTTCGGGCGAGGCCCTCGTGGCCGCTTTGCGGCTTTCCTCGACGGGCTTGCGCCGGGGCGCAGCGGCCGCTTCGGCGCTCTTTTCCGGCTGGAGCATGACGTCGTGTTTGGTGCTCTCGCCGCTCAAGACACGGACGTCCGCTTTCAAGGGAGAGAATTTCGGAATTTCCACTTCCAACGTGTAGCGGCCCGGCTCGAGGTTCGTGAATCGATACAGGCCGTCTTGCCGTGTGGTTTGCGGCCCGATGCGCTCCACGAATCCCGGATGCTTAAGGTACAAGCAGCACGCGCCCGGAAGCGGCGTTCCATCGGGTGTTGTTACCGTGCCTTCGAGTGTGCCGCGTTCGAAAGCGGCGCCTCTGACCGTATCGGTTGAGGCGTTCATCATCCAGAGCCCGCTTCCTATGAGCGCCGCGAGCACAAGACACGCCGACGCCGTACGAATGCTTTGTCGTTTCATCGCTTTTCCTCCGGTTTCTTGCCTGTTTGTCTCACGTCTCTGTCTCATACCTGCATTACGCAGGAGGAGGAAAAACGTTTATCGGGAATTTCCGAAAGAAACCCGCTTTTTCGCCGGGCAGAACCTATCTGAAGAGGCGCGGGGCCAAGGGGGCGTGATACGCCTTAGGGTGGGATGATGCACCCCACCGCCTGGCTTTGGTGGCACAGACCCCTGGCGTGTCCGTCAGGACAAGCTTGGCTGCCGCCAGGCAAGCTTTAGTCTGTGGTGATGAAGTGGCACAGGCTGAATGTCCCGATAAATCGTGGATCCTCGCTTCGCGGGACCTGTGCCACCGCAGGAGATGTCCCCCTCTACCCCCTGAGTTTCTTGATCTCCTCCGTGAGCGCCGGCACCACCTCGAACAGGTCGGCCACGATGCCGTAGTCGGCAACCTTGAAGATGGGGGCTTCGGGGTCCTTGTTGATGGCGACGATACACTTCGAGGTGCCTATGCCGACGAGGTGCTGGATGGCGCCCGAGAGGCCGCAGGCGATGTAGAGCGATGGCGAGACGACCTTGCCCGTCTGCCCGACCTGGTGCCCGTGGCCGATCCAGCCGGCGTCCACGACGGCGCGCGACGCCCCGACGGCGGCCCCGAGGGCGTCCGCCAGCTCGAAGAGCATCTCGAAGTTCTTGGGCTCCTTGAGGCCGCGGCCGCCAGAGACGATGATGTCGGCCTCCGAGACGTCCAAGGTTTTCTTTTCCGACTCCGTGAACGCCTTCGCGTGCGCCTTGATCTCCGGCAGCTCCGGCGTGTAGGTCTCGACCTCCGGAGCAAAGCCCGCGCGCGGGGGGTCGAGAAGGGGAAAAACGTTTTTGCGAAGCGCGGCCATCTGGGGCGAGCCAGTGAATTTGACCGCCGCTATGACTTTGCCTGAATAAATGGGGCGCTTCGCATGAAGGGCGTCCCCCTCGACCCAGACTTCCGTGCAGTCGGAGGCGAGGCCGGCCCGGAGTTTCCCCGAAACGCGCGCGGCCACGTCCTTGCCCTGAAGCGTCGCGGGGAAAAGGACGATGTCCGCTTCGGCTTTTTTCACCGCGTCGGCCACGATGCCTGCATAGGCGTCGCTTGAATATTTTTCGAGGTTCTCGCCCACGGCGCAAAGGACGCGGTCCGAGCCGAACTCGCCGAGGCGCGCGGCATGCGACTCGACGCCTTTTCCGCCGATGACGACGCTCAGCACCCGGCCGCCCGTTTCTTCCGAAAGCCGGTGGCCGCAGGAGGTGACTTCGAGCGAGGATTTCTTTACGCTGCCGTCGCGGTGCTCAACGAAGGTAAGTATGTTTTTCGCCACTAGATAAATTTCCGCTCTTCATGAAGGATGCGTGCGAGCTCCCGGGCAGCCTCTTTGGGCTCGCCTTCGAGAATGCGCCCCGGCTCCTTGGGCGGCTGGAGTTCGAGTCTGACGATTCTGGTTTTTGCGCTGGCTTCGCCCGCCTCGTCCGGCGAGAGGCCGATGTCGGCGAGCGATTTCTCGGTGATTTCTTTCTTCTTTGCGGCCATAATGCCCTTGAGCGAAGGATAGCGCGGCTCGTTCAATCCTTTCTGGGTGATGACGACAGCTGGCATCTTGCATTCGATGACCTCGTGGCCGCCCTCGATTTCGCTCTCCGTCTTCAGCGTGTTCCCCTCGATCTCGAGCTTTACGACCCAATTAATATGCGGCAAATTGAGGAACTCGGCGACGAGCGCCCCGACCTGCGACTGGTCGGTGCCGACGCCCTGCTGGCCGAATAACAGCAGATCGTAAGGCTGCCCTTCGATGGCTTTCGAAAGCGCACGCGCCGTCGTAAGCGGATCGCTCCCCGCCCGGGCGGTGTCTTTGACGAGCACGGCCTTGTCGGCGCCCGTTGCGAGCGCCTTGCGAAGCGATTCCTTGGCGCTGTCATACCCCAGCGAGACGACGGTGACATCGCCCGAGCCGGCTTTTTCCTTGAGGCGCAGCGCCTCCTCGAGGGCTATCTCATCGTAGGGGCTGATGACGTAATTGAGCCCCTCCTGCACCACGGACTTGCCATCGTCGGCGATGCTAATCCTGCTGTCGGTTGCGGGAACGTGCTTGAGGAAGACTATGAGGTTCATGGTGCGGATGGCGAGGGGCAGGCGGTGGACCCAAAGGCGCTTTTATCGTTCATGGGTCACTTTAAACCTTTTTCAGCAAAAGGCACGCGTTCGTGCCTCCAAAGCCGAATGAGTTGTTTAGCGCGACTCGGATGTCGCGCTGCACGCTTTCATGGGGCACGTAGTTCAGGTCGCAGCCTTCGTCGGGATGGTCGAGGTTCGTGGTCGGGGGCACGGTGCCGCGGTGAAGCGCAAGGGCACAGACGGACGTTTCGATGCCGCCCGCGGCTCCAAGCGCATGTCCCATCATGGACTTCGTCGAGCTTACGAGCAGCTTCTTGGCGTGGTCTCCAAAGACGCGCTTGATGGCCATGGCTTCGACCGTGTCGCCCTGGGGCGTGGAGGTGCCGTGGGCGTTGACGTAGTCCACCTTGTCGGTCGTGATTTGCGCGTCGCGGAGGGCGGCCTCCATGGCGCGCACGGCTCCGTTTCCGTCCTCGTCGGGGGCTGTCAGATGGTAAGCGTCGGCCGACATACCGTAGCCCGCCACCTCGGCGTAGACGCGGGCGCCGCGGGCCTTGGCCGCCTCGCGCTCTTCCAGCACGACCACGCCCGCGCCCTCGGCGATGACGAATCCGTCGCGGTCGCGATCGAAGGGGCGACTCGCGCGCTCGGGCTCGTCGTTCCGGCGCGAGAGCGCCCGGAGCGAGGCGAAGCCCGCCACCGAGAGCGGCGAGACCGCGGCCTCCGCGCCTCCCGCCAACATGGCGTCGACTTCCCCGCGCTCAATGAGCTTCGCCGCGTCGCCGATGCAGTGTGCGCCCGTCGAGCAGGCCGTGCAGACGGCGGAGTTGGGCCCTCGCAGGCCGTGCTTGATGGAAACCTGCCCCGAGGCAAGGTTGACGATGATGGCCGGGATGAAGAAAGGAGAGACGCGGTCGGGGCCGCGTTCGAGGAGAATTTTGTGCTGGTCTTCGATCATCGGAAGGCCCCCGATGCCCGAGCCGATTATGACGCCGATGCGGTCGCGGTTTTGATCCGTGATGGAAAGCCCCGAGTCCCGCAGGGCGCTGCCGGAGGCCACGAGCGCGTATTGGATGAACGCATCGCCCTTTCGAGCCTCCTTTCGGTCCATATAGCGGAGCGGGTCGAAGTCTTTGATTTCCCCCGCGATGCGCGAGGTATAGGGCGAAGCATCGAACCGCGTGATGGGGCCGATTCCACTTCGGCCTTCAACGAGGGCGCGCCACGTCGTGTCAGCGTCGAGCCCGAGGGGTGTGAGGAGGCCGATCCCGGTGATAACCGCCCGGCGGCGCGCCACGAGCCCCTATCCCTTTTTGTGATTCTCGATATACGCGATGGCGTCCTTGACCGTGGAGATGCCCTCGGCTTTCTCGTCGGGAATTTTAATTCCGAAATCGTCCTCGAAAGCCATGATAAGCTCAACGGTATCAAGCGAATCGGCACCCAGGTCCTCAATGAAGCGCGCCTTGGGTGTTACCTGCGACGCCTCGACGTCGAGTTCCTGCATGATGATTTCTCGTACGCGTTCTTCTACAGAAGACATAGTCTATAGCTCCCTTCGTGTTTATGGCTTAGGTATTCCGTATTCGGAAGGCCATTGTAGCATGATTTTGTGCCGCAGCACACAAGCTTTTCGCGGCTTTTTTTAGAATTTTTTTCGACTTCCAAAACTTCCCCGTGCTCACATGTAGAGGCCGCCGCCAACGTGCAGAACCTGCCCCGTGATGTAGGACGATTCCTCCGAGAGCAGGAAAAGGGCCGCGTTCGCCACATCCTCCGGCGAGCCCAGTCGGCCCGCGGGAATCATGTCCTTGAGGTGCTCCTTGGCCTTCTCGTCGAGCGCCTCCGTCATGGCGGTCTCGATGTAGCCGGGGGCGATGGCGTTGACGGTGATGCCGCGCGAGGCCACCTCGCGGGCGAGGCTTTTCGTAAAGCCGATGATGCCCGCCTTTGACGCGGCGTAGTTCGTCTGGCCGGCGTTCCCCATCTCGGCTACGACGGAGGCAATGTTCACGATGCGCCCGTAGCGTGCCTTCATCATGCCCTTCAAAACGGCACGCGTGACGCGGTATGTGCCGCTCAAGTTCGTGTCGAGCACCGCATGCCAGTCTTCGTCGCGCATCCGCACCAGAAGACCGTCGCGCGTGATACCGGCGTTGTTGATCAAGAGGTCCACGCGCTTAACGTCCCTCTCGATGCTCCAAAACGCCTTGGCGACGCTTTCGACGCTCGTGATGTCCATGGTGTAGACGCGTGCCATGCTGCCTGCCTGCGCCAATTCGGCCTGCAGTTCCTTGAGCGGCTCGAGGAGGATGTCGGCGAGGAGCACCTCGGCGCCTTTCCCGGAGAGCGCAAGCGCGATGGCGCGGCCAATGCCCCGCGCGGCACCGGTAACCAATGCGACTTTTCCATCAAAGCTCAAGACCATTCCCCGGCACCCTTATTCCTTCCAGGCTTCCACTCAGTATGCAACGATGTGAAACTCGCAGCGGCGGTTCTTGGCCCAGGCCTCCTCCGTGTGCGCCGCATCGAGCGGGCGCTCCTTGCCGTAGGAGACGGTCGAAAGACGCTCCGGCGCTATCCCCAGGTCGGCCAGGAACTGCTTGGCGCTTGCGGCGCGGCGCTCGCCGAGGGCGAGGTTGTACTCCACGGTGCCGCGTTCGTCGCAGTGGCCCTCGAGGCGCAGCTCGACCGTCGGGTTCTCCTGAAGCCAGCGCCCATGCGCCTCAAGGAGCGCCAGAGCCTCCTCCGTAAGGCCGTATTTGTCGAACTCGAAGCGAATATTAACAAGGAGGTTCTCCTGCGCCCATGCAATTTCCTCCTCCGATAGGCGCGGCGGGGGCTCCACAGCGGGCTTCGGTGGCTCAGGCTCGGGCTCGGGGGGTGGTGCCTCCTCGACGACGGGCTCGGGAACGGGTTCCGGTTCGGGGGCCTTCTTGGGACAACCCCAAATTGCCGCAAAAAGTGCCATAAGCGTGATGGCGAAAAGCAGTCGTTTCATAGGGCTCCTTTTCTCATGGATTTCACAAAGCTGTCCATATTACCACATTGCTCTCCGCGGCGGCAACGATGTTCCGGGAACCCTGACCCCGATATAGAAACGTGCTTCGCCCCCCACCCCCCTCGTTTTCCTATATCGGGACCTGGAAAAAGCCTAGGCCCGCCCATTTTTTTCCTTACAGGGCTTACACTTGACATTCGGTGCAGTTTGGTATATAAGGATATTAGGGGGGGGCGAAAGCATTGCATTATGCTGAACGACAGGAAGTACAGCTTTATCGTGTTTTCGGACGAAGGTGGCGCGCCGCGTCGGTGGACGTTTTCGCGGCGTACGCTCCGCGCCGCCATGTGGATGGGTGCGGCGGCCGTGGCCCTCTTTGGATACTTCGCGCTGCACTACACGCGAACCTATCACATGCCGGGCGGCATCGAAAACCTGGAGGTCGAGTTTCAGGCGCTGGAGGATGAGAACACACGCTACGTCGCGGAGATCGGTGCGCTTCGCAACGCGCAGGAGGCCATCGAGGAGCGCATCGCGAAGCTTGCCACGATGGTGGGCGTCGAGACGCTTTCCGACGCAAGCTACGTAGGCGGCGCGGGAGGTGTAAGCGGCGCAGAGCGCGTCTTCCCCGCCCAGGAATTGCCCCCCGCCGCGGCGAGGCAGATCGTGGAAATCGAGTCCCAGCAGTCTCTTTTCGGGCAGAGCCTTACGGAACTCGAGCAAACCTATGAGAAAAAGCAGCACCTCCTGAACTTTATCCCCTCCATCTGGCCCGTGGACGGCATCATTACCGGAGGCTATGGCTGGCGGCGCGACCCGTTCACGGGGCGGCCCGACTTCCACGCCGCCGTGGACATCTCCGCTCGCACGAACACGCCCGTAAGAGCCCCCGCCGACGGCATCGTCTCGAGCCGCGGCTACAGCTCGGGCTACGGCAACTCTATCGTCCTCTCCCATGGCTTCGGCTACGTGACGCGCTACGGCCACCTCCACCGCTCCGTCGCAGAGCAAGGCCAGCGCGTCCAGCGGGGCGACGTTATTGCCTACGCCGGCTCCACGGGCCGGAGCACGGCGCCCCATCTCCACTACGAGATTTTGGTCAACCAAAAACCCATCAACGCCCGCAATTTCGTCCTCGCGGAAACGCGGCGGTTTTAGAGCTCGCAAGCGGCGGCTCATCCTTGAGGGCCGGCTCTCCGAACCCGTCGGGGTAGCCTTCCTACGGCAGACAAACCCTCCCCGAGGGACAAGAGCACGTTTTTTCTGTTTCAATTCGAAACAATTGTGCCTGTCAAACCCTCCTTGGCAGGACGATTCCGTCGAAAAAAGGCCCTCATAAGGCCTATTTCTGAGATTTTAGCTTATTTTAGTTAGGCGATATTTGCAGTTCCTCCGCCTGCCGATTTTATTTCGGTTGACTTGGCCGGAAAGGTGTGTTATGCTGGTTGCGGTGGATGCCCTTGTGGCTTCCTTTCTTGACCCGGGCTGGCCGAGAATTCTGGGCGCTCGTATGGATACCACCAAACATAGAGCGGAAAGGTGTTTTAATTTGTGAACAGGAGAAACGATTGGCTACTATAGATCTGAGAGACGGCGAAACGCTGGACTCCGCGATTAAGCGGTTCAAGCGCATTGTTCAACGCGAGAACATTTTGCGCGAGTACCGGCAGCATACGTTTTTCGTTCGACCTGCCGAGCGGGAGCGTATCAAGCGCAGCGTAGCTCAGAAAAGAAGCCATAAGCGTTTCAGCAGGTTTCCTCGCACGGCACAGCGAAGAATCGTTCACCGCCGGCCCGACCTTCCTTCCATCGCCTACGAGGAGCCGTCCGAAGCAGCCTCGGCGCAGCCTTCCCTGGCTGGGCCGCCCCAAGCCCCGGAGGGGCAGGTGAAAACCGCGGAACAACCTTCCGAGACGGTTTCGGCCCCGCTTTCTCCTCCCGAAGGCTCACAACAGCCGTCACCCCCCAACGACTCCCCGGCAAACGATAGCCAGGTCCGAACAGCCAAAACCGCTTAACCAGGCGTCAGGCAGCGGGCAGCCGACGCACAGGGGGCGGGCGGCTTGCTGGACTGTGGCGCTCGGGGTTTGGACCCTCGGTTTCGCCGCTTCCCAAGAATTGGCCCCCTTGGAGTGGCCCCTTCCCAAATCCAGGGCCTTGACCGCGACCTTCGGAGAATACCGTGGCCTTCGCCTCCATGCGGGCATCGACCTGAGCACGTTCGGCCGCACCGGCTTGGAAGTCCGCGCCGTCGAGCGAGGCCGCATCGTTCGCCTCAAGGTGGAGCGGCGCGGCTACGGCCGTGCGCTCTATGTGGAGCATCCAAACGGACTCGTTAGCGTCTATGCCCATTTGGAGCGGTTCGAGGAAGATACGCTTGGCCTCGAAACGCTCGTTCGAACATATCAGCGGGCGCGCGACACGCCGTATCCCGGGGACATCTATCCGGAGCCGTCCCTCGCGGTTGAGCGTGGCCAGACCATCGGCTATTCGGGAGAAAGCGGGGCGGGGCCGCCACATCTGCACGTGGAATTCCGGCGGGGCATGGAAACTCTCGTTCATCCCTTCGCGGCCAGGCTGCCTCTCCCCTCCGACTCGGCACCGCCTCGCGTCGAAGGGCTCATGTTCCTGCCCCGGAGCGCGGACGCGCGCATCAAGGGGCTTCCGCTTCCGCATCGGGTGGACTTCCGCCGCAGGCAGGTTCCCGCGATGAGCCTATGGGGAGAGTGGGAGCTCGTGCTGTTGGCGTACGACCCGTGCGCCCGGGGGGCCCGGTGTGGTCTTTACACGTGGGGGGCGAAGCTCAACGACCGCCCCTTTTCTGAAGCGAAAGTCAGTTCGTTTTCCTACGATGACCCCTCGGCCGGAGGCTTGCTTCACCATTTGGCGTTCTGCTTTCCCCAACCGGCGGTCTACGGGTACCGCCTTGGAGCCGTGCCCCCCGATTCGGAGGGGTTTCAAAGGCTCGTGCTGCGCGAAGAGGGCGAATTTGTTCTGCGGCTCCGGGCGGAGGATTTTTCGGGAAACGCCTCGGTGCGCAGCGTCATCCTGCGTGGCGTTCGGCCTTCCCCGGCCGGGGAGGGGGCCGGCGGCAAAAGCGCCTCTTTTTCCGAAGAATCGCCGCTCCCAACTCGCCTGCACGAGTCCCGACAAGTCGAGGATCCTCGCTCCGCGGGACAAGTTACGCTCCACCCTTCCGCCCGATTCCTGGCGCTCGAGGCCGATTCCTCCCTTCCCCTTACTGCGTCGCTGCATCAAGGCGGGCACGTGCTTGCGGAGGCAGCTTTTTTCCGGGCCGGGGAGCGCGCCTTCGCCACGCTTCCTCTTGGAAACGACGCAGCCGGAGGCATGGTGCAGGTGCGCCGTCGCGGCCGCTCCGTCTTTGAAGCGCCGCTCTTGTTCGCTTGGGCGGGGCGCGAGCCTGTGACCCTTGCCGCGCCGCCCCGGTTTCAGCTGCTCGTCCCCGCAGACGCTGCATGGGAGCCCGGCGCGGTATGGGCGCGCGTCGTCGAGGACATCCCTCCCGCAGAAGAGCTGGCGCCTTTCGCGGCGCTCGACGTTCTTCCCGAAGGTATGCCGTTTCGGCACGCGCCCCGCCTGACGGGCCTACTGCCTTCCGTGTGCCGGGAATCGCGGCGAATCGGGTGGTATCGAAAAGCCTTTCGTGAGGAGCGATGGATCTATCTTGAGGGCGAGTGTGAGGGGCGGGAAACGAGCGTTTCGATTCCCTATGGAGCGCGCTACGCCCTGATGGAGGACCGGGTGCCTCCCGTGATCGAGCCGCGACATCCCAGGCCGGGGCAGAGCGTCCCTGCTTCCGCCGTGGAATGGCATGCCCGCGCCTGTGACCGGGGAAGCGGCGTCGACTACGAGAGCGTGCGTTTTGTTCTAGACGGCGTCGCCCGTCGGGGCGATTACGACCCGGACCGCTTCAAGGTTTTTTTGAACCTGGCGTACGAGGAAATACGGCCTTCCCGCGGCGAGCATACGCTGCGCATCGAGGCGGCCGACCGCGCCGGGAACGCCGCCACGCGGGAGTTTCGCTTTACGGTGCGCTAGTGCCGTTTCAGCTTGAATTGCCTAGTGAAGCGGACGCCAAGCGGCGCGAGCGATGCTTGGAAAACAGGAAAGGGCAAACGGCGCTCGCGGCGGAGGCCCGCCATGCGGTTCATTGGAGCGGCACTAGGAAGCAGAGGCCGCTTACTGGCGCCCGAGCAGGACGCGCATCCCCATGAAAATCTCCCAGCGCTCCGGAGAAATTTCCCCTCCCTTAAATTGCCAGTATTCCGGGAGGTACCCGGCGGGGCTAAATCTGTTGGCTGACAGCCACATCGTGTCCCCCTCCTGATAGAATAAACAATTCGTAACCCTCGTTTTTTGGATGGGGTCGGCGACGCTGTGATCCAAGCATAGCCCGTCGTATTCCTCGCTTCCGGATTCGTCGCGAAAACCCTCAAGGGGATGCGACAAGGAGACTCGGATTTTCTCTTGGGACCAGAGATAGCGCG
The DNA here is from genome assembly GCA_020349885.1 of Acidobacteriota bacterium. Taxonomy (NCBI): domain Bacteria; kingdom Pseudomonadati; phylum Acidobacteriota; species Acidobacteriota bacterium. Next base: position 2,271,922 of record CP070701.1, on the reverse strand, counting down.
TGTTCACGTTGAGAGCCCACCGCGGCGTCAGATGGAGATTGACTCCCATGAACGTAGCGTATTGAAGGCCGTCCTCGACGCTCGTTTTGACGGTGGGAGGCGGGATGATGCATCGATCTGTGTTGCACCAAATTCCGGGGTACTGGGTATTTATAGCTGCATTAGCCTCGTTAAGCATTTGCGCGTGCTCGGGACCAACGGAGCAATCCCCGAAAATAAAATCATGCTTTGCGCCTGAACAACTGTCCCGCTCCGGGTCATTCCAGAAGGGGGGACACATTCCTTTGGAAGGGTCCCCCGGACTACACGGCCTGAGAGGGTTAAGAACAAAGAGCGTTTCATTGACGTTCCCCTCGCTAAACTTCATTGCCGCGTAGCCTACGCTCACGCCAAGGTAAGGGCGCAGCTTTTGCTTGAGTCGGAAATGACGCTTGAGCGAAAACAGGATGGGAATTTCCTCCAGCTCGCCCAGGTCGAAGGGGTCGGTGTAGATTTCGTTGGCGTTCGCCTCCGGGATGCAGAGATTCTCGATACAGTCCCTCCTGCACTCGAGATTCTCATCAACCAGCGGCGTCGCTGGGTCGTCTAGGACGCCTGCGCATCCCCGTTCGCAGAAGGTATTGCAACGGCTAGACTTGGGATAGAGGCCGCCGTCTTCGAACTCAAGCAAAGCGCCGTAATTTCCCACTGACCCCTCGTAGTGTTCCACGGCAAGCGAAAACTCCCACTTGCCGAAGAAGCGTCCCAGGGAAAGGCGATACGTGGCGTCCCCTACGTTCCGCGACTCCTCCAGCATGGCGCGGCGCTCCGGGATGACAAGCTCGTTGAGCGCGTTGCCCCACGCGATTCCGCTTTGGGAATAGCGGGTGCCGATATTGAACTCAATCGACCATTGAAACGACTTCTCGAGCATACCTTCCTCGTCCTGCGCCGCGGCGGGTACGGCCGCAAGCCATACCACGGCCGCCGTTGCGGCGAGCACCCGGCCCGAGCCACCCCGGAAGGACTGCCTTACGCTTTTCCCTATCTTTAGCATTTTACAGGTCAAGATAGCACGGGGGCGTGGAATGTGTCAAGCGACACCTCTTTCCACCTAATCCTGACATAGAAAAGCGGATTGAAACGTAAGGCCTTACGGGATAAAGGTTTTCCGTCCACAAACAGGGTGGCGAAGGCGCCTGCCCCACCATTTTCTTGCTTCTATGTCGGGACCAGGGCTGTTCAAGCGCCGCCCGTCGTTGCTCTTTCACCTCCCCCTCCTGTCAAACAATTTCAAGATCACCAGGCGCGCCTCGAAGTCGCCCTCGGCGGGCTCCACGTCGGAGCTGATGCCGTAGGCGGCCTCGAAATTTATGATGGTGTTCTTGGGGCCCATGAAGTTGGCGCCGAGGCCTGCGCCCGTGTGTTTCATGTACTCTCCCGTCATGGACTCCCGCGTTCGGGCGACATCCACGCCGGCGTCGAGGCCCACGGCCTCGCCCACACCGAATCCCCAGCCGAGGCTCGCCACAGCGCCGCGGTCGAAGCGGATGCCCGAGCCGCTGAAGCCCCGCACGCGCGTGCCGAAGAAGGTCAGGCGGTACTGGCTGAAGCGGTCTAGGTCGCTGCCGGCCATGCCGTCGAGCGCGAACATGATTTTATGGAACTTGGGCAGGTAGAACGTTTTCGCCAGGGACGCGCCGTACTTTTCGTAGGACTTGTGCTCCGGGTCATAGCCCGGGTTGCCGGGAAGGCCCCACGCGGACCATTTGGCGCGGCGGCTCAGCGCTCTCCACGCTTCGAGGTTCCAGCCTTTCCGGTCGTAGCGCGCCGCGAGGCGCCCCGTGTGCGTCAGGGTGTTTTCGGGAAGCACGAAGGCCGAGTCGGTCTCCTCGTCGCGCTTGAAGCGCTCGTAGGACGCTTCGTAGGTGCCCCGGGTCTTGAAATAATCGGCAAACGGAAGGCCCAGACCCAATTCGGCCGACGCGGAGCGGGACTTGAGGCGCTCGGCCCTCCGCTCGACGCCGTCTACGTAAAAGCGGTCGCTGGTCGCTACGCCGATGGCGAAAAGGTCGAGGCTTGCTTCCAGGTCGGTGCCCCAGAGTGAGGGGCGCGTGGCGTTGAGCGTTCCGAACACGCCCGCGTAAAAGAGGTTCACCTGCGTGCCCGTGCCGTGGAAATCGAACGAGAAATAGTTGACGCCCGCAAGCGGAATCGGATAGTCGAGACTCGCGTCGTAATAGGCGCCGCCGAGCAGAAGGAGCGAGTCGCGCGTCTCCCCCTTCTTCACGACGCGCTCCCCCGTTTCTCGGTCCTTGGTGAGGTAGCGAAAGCCTTTTTCGGTGTCCTGGAGCATCTGGTGGTCGGACTCGTGGGAGGCGCGGCGTTTTTCCTCGAAATCCGGCGCGTTCACTCGAAAGTCCGAAAAGACCACTTTCCGCTCGAGCACCGTGCTCCGGCCCGCGGTCGTAAAGACCATCTGCCCCTCAATGCGCCGGAGCAGCCAGTAGTCGAGGCCGTCGGGCGCGACGACGGAGCCGAAGACGTTCGTTTCGGTGTTCGAGGTGATGGGTTTTTCGAGGTTCGTCTGCGCCGCCGAGGTTTTCATCTTGGCGAAGGTTTCTGTGTCAATCCAGACCGTGCCCTCGTAAAGCGAGAGCGTTTTGTCGATGGGGTGGAACGCGATGCGGTAGCATTCGCGCCCCTCCGCCGCGCCGCGCCCGAGTAGCCTGTACTCGTAGCGCTTGTCGAAGGAAAGGTCGAGCGGCACGTTGACCACCTTCTCCGGCTGCACGAGCGGCACCTCCGGGAGGCGCGGCGAGCGCCAGCGAACGCCGTTCACGTACACCTCCCGCTGCTCCCATTCCATGCCCGTGTCCTCGGAAAAATAGAATTGGTTTTCGGTCGTAATGTCGATTGAGGAGCGAAACTCGGCGATGCGGAAGTGCATGTCGATTCGCCCAGAAGCCGAATAGTGCCTGAGCTTGGCGCGCTCGCGCCGGTCGAAAACCTGGTGCCGCGCGATAATCTCTTCAACCGGCATCTCGGCCCTGCGGGTTACTTCGATTTCCTCGCGGAGGTCGCCGAGGCCTGGCGTGCGCTTGAAGCGGTAGCTCAAAAAAAGCGGGTAGGGGCGGAAGCGCGTCAGAATTTCCGCCTCGTTCTCCTTCGGGAGGCTGATGACGAAGCGCAGGAATTCCTCCTCGTCCCGCACGATGTCCATGCGCTTTACGTCTTCGAGGTGCGGGAAGACGGCATGGACGCTCGCGTCGGCCTCGCCGTGTGCCGGGTTTTCCGGAAAGAAAGCCACGAGATAGGAATTGTCCTCGGCGTTGTAGAACGCGACGTGAACGGGCCTTGCGCCCGGTTCGGTGCTTTCCACGCGGTGGCGGTCGAAAGCGGGCGAGATGGCAACGTAATCCTCGCTCAGAAGCGACGCGGCGCGCGTGAGGGACTCCGGCGCTTCTTCGCCCGCCCCGTCGGCGAACGTGACCAAGGAGGCTCCGTCCTTGACCGCACGGAGCCAAATTTTAAGCGCTTCCTCTCCCTCTCCCGCCCCTTGGCCGACGAGCCAAATGTGGGCCTTGGGATCAAGGCGGTCAAGCGCGGAGCGGAGCGTCGCCACGCCCTGTGCATCCTCGGTCGCGACGCCGTCCACGTAGGCCGCCATCCCGTAGGTATAGAGTTCTTCGAGCCATTCGGCCTCGCTTGCGGCGCGGCGGGACACGTTAAGAACGATGCCGGCTCCCGGGACGACCGAGCGAAGCACGACCACGGAGCGCTTGTAGAGGTAGGCGCAGGCCATTCTCTCGTGAGGATTCCCTCCGCCGACGCCCACCTCGAAAAGGCGCACATCCCGCTTGGCGGCCGCGTCGGCCGCGTCGCGCAGGAAAAGCTCCCACGCTTCCAGGGTTTCCGCGTCTTCCGGGGCGAGGCAGTCGCTTCGCGCAAAAACAACGACGGGCTCCAGGCCGCGCCCCCGCAGCGCGCGAAGCGAGCGCGCCAGGGCCTCGGGGTCGAACGCTTCGTAAGGCACGTGAAGGCGGAAATAGAACGTCGCTTTGGCCTCAATGGCGGGAGGATGGAACGCCTCCACGGTGCCGTCAAAGCCCGCGGCCATTCCCGGAAGCGGCCCTTCCTTCGCCCATGCCGCCGGCGCCGAGAGCAGAACGGCGAAAGGCAGAAGGAACAAGGAGCGAAAGACGCGAACGGGCGCTTCCCCCCGCTTCTTGTTCTTGCGGGATTTCAGGCTTACGGAGTGCGGTTCTTGAAGGTGTTTTGCCACAGGGGGTTCTCTTGCCGGTGCGTTACGGCTCGGGCTTCGACTTGATGACGCGAACGGGCTCAACCTCCTCCCACCCTTCTTTTTCTTCCGCGTCGTCCGGTTCCTGCACAAGAAGGGCAGGGGCATCGCGCTCGGCCGCCCGGCTCCGCATGTCCGCCGACAGGGCCACGAACTGCGGCTCAAGCTCACGATACAGGGAGTGGGCCATTTTTTGAAGGGCCTCGCTCATCGCCTGCTGGTAGTGGCCGACGGAAAGGGGCTCCTGCGTGGCGACGCGCCCGAAGCCGGCTGCCTCGCCAGAGACGGAAAGGGCCGGAAAGAAGCGGCTGGACGATTCGTAAGAAGCGAGGAGGTAGATCTCGATTGTGTTCTCGCGCGAGAGAAGCGGCGTTTCCTTGGTTTTAGGGCGAAGCTCCGCCACGTCCACGTAAAGCTCCACCTCGGCGGGAAAGGCGTCGTCCACCTCGCTGAAGAGGCGCGTGCGTTTGAAATACTCGATCATGTATTCGGTGATGGATTCCGCGCTTCGGCCCGAGAAGACCGAAAAGAACATCGGATGCCCCTTAGAGGAGTCGGTGACTTGGACGGCGAGGCGCACGGGAAGGGGCTCGCCCTGGTGCACCTTGGCGGGAATGGGCACGAGGTACGTGTGATATCCGCATGCCAGCCAGGGAAGGGTTGCGACAACGAGGAAAAACAGCTTCACGGGACTGATCCAGCTTTCTGCGGCGTACAGTGGGTCATGAAGGAGAGACCTTGGCTGCGAACCGGAGTCCTTTCCATGCGCATAGCACCGTGCCGCGTTCGCGCCGGGGCGACGCCAGAAAGCGCGCGAGGGCCTCGTAGAGAAGGCGGCGGTCGGGACTCTTTCCGAGCGCATGGGCCTGCCGGGTAGCCGCCCGCGTCGTCTCGATTATGTTTGCGACGACGGAGGCCTTCGTCGCGGGGTCGTCAAGGGCGTGGCGGACGAAAAATTTCTCGAGCGCGTCGACGCCGTGGTTTTCGAAAAAATACCGCCGCACCAGAAGCACGGCTTTTTCCGGAAATCGGTGCAGGCAGGCGTCCTTGATGCCGCCGAGGAGCGTCTCTTCTGTCTCGCCCCCGGCGGCCCTGGCGGGGCCCTCGCCGTCGGGCGCCGCGAGGGATCCCAGGGCGCCAATGAGGTGCGCTTCGTACAAGAGAGCGCGCGCAAGCTCCGGCTCGGGATGACGCAGCCAGAGCTCCCGGACGGCGTTCGCCACGATGAGCGCCTGCGTCACGTCGTCCCACTCCTTTCCTTGGGCTGGGTCGAGCTCGATGGAAAGGTCGAACGAGAGCATCCGCTCCGCCGCGGCGAGCGCCATCGAGGAGGCGATGCGCTCGACGGAGGCACCGCCGCGGAGCGCGCGGAGAAGGGCTTCGTTCGACGCGCAGGGGTCGCCGCCCAGAAGAGTCTTTCGAAACGCCACCTCGTTGAAATCCTCCTTCGCGGCCTCGCCTCGCCGCTCTAGAAGTCTGTTCCACTCGCCGGAGGAAATTTTTTCCAGGAATTCCGACGTCGCTTTCATGGGAGGGAGTTTGTCTTTGCGCGTCGCGCGGACGAGGGCCGGAACGAGCGGGGGTAGAATCCAACCGGCCTCCCGCCGGCCCAGCATATCGAGCAATTCGGAAGCTTTCAGAACGTAGAGAAGGGAATCGCCGTCGTCGAGAAAGTGGTCGCTCGCCGCGACGATCAGGGCGCGCGCTAGCTCGTCGCCCTCAAGCGCCGGAGCGCTTCCTGAGGTGGCGGCGCGTAGGAGCGCCTCGGCGGCCTCGGCCTCTTCCTCCTCGACGAGGCGTCGGAAATTTTCCAATACCTTTTCCTTCGAGGCGTACGCCGACAGGTCGGCGGGCTCGGGAATCTCGCGCGGCTCGCGGCGGACGTTCGGCTCCGCCGCAAGCGAGAGCGCCTGCATGAGCGGAAAAATTTTCTCCTCGTCCCCGTAGAGCGCGAGGGCGTGCGCGCAGTCCACGGCGGCGCAGAGCTCCACGCTCCAGCCCTCCTCGCCGCACGTGCAGCCGTGGCGGGCGGCCTCGCGGACCACGTCGCGGGGACTGGCGCCGAGCTTGAGGAGCTGCACCGCGGCGCGCGCCATGCGCCCGCCCTTGTTCTTGCGGAGCGCCTTGCGCAAGTTTTGCCGGAGATTCTCGCGCGGGTCGGGCTCCCCGAGGTCGAGGAAAACGCCGTCGCCCTCGACACGCGCCGGGTACGCGCGCACGTCCTCGCCGCCCATGACGCACCGGCCTTCGGGAAGGGAGAATTTCCAGTTGTGCCACACGCACGTGAGGACGCAGCCCTTCTCGCCGCGGTCGTTCTCCCGCGCAGCGACCTCGCCCTGCACGAGGGGATGGCCCTGGTGCGGGCAGGCGTTCTGGCAGGCGTAAGCGCGGCCTTCGACAAGAAACAGCGCGATGTCCCTCCCGCCTGCCTGAACGGCCGCGCGCCCCTCGGCGCGAAGCGCGTCGAGGGAGGCCGCGCGCACCCAAGGCGAGGGGGAAGGAGCGGACGCCGCCGGGCGGCAGCTCTTCGACTGGCTCATGGTGCGTTTAGGATACTTGAGCCGGGAGGGGATGGCAACGCCGGGCCGGGGATCAGGGGTTAGAGATTAGCAAGAATTCCTTTTGCTAACCCCTGGCGACCGGAGGCTACCTTAGATACAGCTTCCGATGCTCTGCGCGTGGCACGCCCCGGCGGCGGGCGGCCTCTCAACGGCGGCGCTGTCCGTTCCGTAGGAGCCTTCCGAGGTGCCGTTATGGGGCACGACGAGAAAATAGAGCGTCGCCCCCGCGGGCGCGATCGTCTCCGTCAGGTCGCCGCCCGCGTCGGTGCAGACCGAGGGCGCGTGGTTGTAGCCCGAGCCGAGCGTGCTCAAATCGCCTACCATGACGGCGTAGTCCGTGGCGTTGCATGCGGCGTCCCACGTCAAAGTGACGGCTCCGCCCCCCGCGTCCGCCACCATGAGCGGCGTCCCCGGCACGGCGCCCCCGTCGGGGACGGCGGCGGGATCCGCACTCGCCGGACACGTGCACCCGCTCACGTCGCATTCCGCGCCGCTGGTTATACTCAGCGTCCCCGACGAGATGGTCGCACTGCCGCTTCCGCACCCTTTGCCCGCTTCCGTCAGCTGAAGCTCGTAGGTGCCTATTCCGATGTAGGAACCGGTTACGTCAACGGGCTTGGGCGGGTCCGCCACGCCGAAGTCTTTTATCAGGGTCGGCCCCCCCACTGGGTCGAGAAGCTCCACCTTCGCGCAATCCAGCACGTCCGCGGCCCCGCCCTCATGGGTCAGCGTGTAAGAAAGCTCGGCCAAGGCCACGGGGAGCGCGAAGGGTAACGCGGGCGCAAAGAGCGAGCTTGCCGTTGCGTTCTTTGCCGCCAGCGGGTCCGTCGCCTGCACCGCGGTCACGGTCACCTGGCCCACGGTGACGCCGAACGCCGCAGTCTCGTCAGGATACGCCCCCTCGTCCGAGACGATGCCCGTCACGTCGAACAGGACATCGTTCACGCAGACCGCCAGCGAATCCACGACGAAGGAATACGTGTACTGCGCCGTGCCGAGCGGGGGGATGCTGCCGTAGGCGCCCGGGTTGTTGCACACCGCGGCCGCCACCGCAGAGCCCGGGTTGACCGTCAAATCCGCCTCGACGTTGTTCACGGTGCACCCGGCGTTGTTAACGAGCCGCACCGTCGCCTGCCATTCCTCGCCCGGCTCGGCGAGCAGGTCGCCGTCGCCGCACGCCTGCACGAGCGCAGTCGTCGCGTCGTAGGCCACGTCTGGCACTGCGACTGTGATGGGAATCGTGGAAAGGCACGTCTGCGGCCCGGGAGCGGTGCAGGAGTCGGTCACCCGAAACGCCGCCGTGTAGGAGCCGGCCGCCGGGTAGGTGTAGCCCACGGTCGTGCCCGAATCCATCGCGGTAAAGGTGACGCCGTCGTAGTCGAAGTCCCACTCGAAGACGAGAGGAGCGACGCTGCAGCCGGGGAGATTTCCGACGAAGGTCTGCGCCGCGCCGAGGCACACCGCCGCCGCGTCCACCGATGCCGAGCACGAAAGCGGCGGGCAGCCGCTGCTCCCCGCGCACGGCTCCGTGACCACCGAAGGCGCGACGATGCCCACGGCGGAGTTGTTCGCAACCGTTAACGTGAAAAAGGGGTCTTCCGCTAAACCAGAGGAGTGAACATTTGCCGAGGTATCCGTAGCCTTGGCCGATGTATCCGAAATGAACGTGCAGGAAGGATCGATGTTTCCGTTTGCGTCCAGTCTCAAAATCCAGAAATCCGCCAAGCCTGCGCCGAAAGCTTGAGTATATCCCGCCATGGCGAAACCGCCGTCCATGGTCTGCCGGATGGAGTGGGGGGTGTCTCCATAGCTCTTCTGCCACTCGATATTGCCGTAGGCGTCCAGCTTCAAAACCGGCATATTGTCTCCCGTCGCGATGAAGTTGCCGTCCGACGTCTGCTGGACGGAACGGGCGATACCACCACCGTACATCTTCTCCCACTCGATTTTGCCCAACGCGTCCAGCTTCAGAATCCATGAACCGGTTCCCCCCACGATATAGCCGCCGTCCGTGGTCTGCTCAATGGAGTAGGCTGTATCACCGCCGCCGGTGTAGACCTTCTCCCACACGACGCTTCCCGAGGCGTCCAGCTTAAAAACTAGGAGACCGCAGACCGCTCCGCCACAGTAGTCTCCCGCCGCGACGTAGCCGCCGTCCGTGGTTTGTTGAATGGCGTAGATGTCCCCTCCGCCAACCAAAATGTTAAGGTCGCTGTAGGTTTTATACCACTGAATCTCCCCCCAGGCATCCAGCTTCGCAACCAAGGCGTGGCCACCTGCGTTCACCCCTCCCGCTATGATGTAGCCGCCGTCCGTGGTCTGTTGAATGGCTCGGTCGGAATGACCCCCCCCAAACGACGAGAGGCCGGGATAGTCCTTATACCATTGCGTCTCCCCCGAAGCGTCCAGCTTCAAAATAAGAAAAAGGCTGGATTGGCCCCACGCTATGACACAGCCGCCGTCCGTAGTCTGCTGGATGGAGTAACGTTCAGTCGTCGGCCAACTTGGACCAGGGTAGTACATCTTCTCCCACTGGACGTTCCCCAAAGCATCCAGCTTCAATACCCACGTATCAAAACCGTCCCAGGCGAAGGAATACATGGTTCCCGCCACGACGTAGCCGCCGTCCGACATCTGCTGGACGGCGTAGGAAACGTCATAGTGAGGGTGCCCGTACGTCCGCGCCCAAGTGGGGCAGCCCTCCACCGTCACCGTCTCGCTCGACAGGGCCGTGCAGCCCTTGGAATCGGTCACCGTCACCGAATACGCCGTCGTGACCGCAGGGTCTACCGTGATGACCCTCGCCGTCTCCCCGGTGCTCCACGAGTAGCTGTAGGGCGGCGTCCCTCCCGACGGATTCGCATCGAGCGCCGCGCACGCGCCCGCGCAAATCGCCGGCGCGTCCGGCAGAATGTCCGAGCCCGCCGAGCAGCCGCCGCACGCCGCCGGGCTGCAGACCAACTCCTGCACCGCCACGTTGTCCACGGCCCAGAACAAATCGTCCTGGGCTTTCCCGTAGCGCCACTCAAACTGGCAGTCCGCGGCCCCCGCGCACTCCGCCGTCGCGTCGAGCACGATCGTCCCCTTGTTGGTCTGCGTCTCGTCCCACTGAACCAGGGTAGACCATGCGCCGCCCGTGTTGATGCTCCGCGCCTTCACCGCGGCCGTCTCCGCGCCGACGCCCCCCCCGCCTGCAGCGCCTCGGAAATGGTGGTCGAAGATGAGCGTCACGTTGGTTGCGGCCGAGGCGTCGATGGGCGGCGTGATGAGCTCGGTGTCGGTGGTCAACTGCCAATTCTGGCAGGGGTCAAAGCTGTTGTTAACGGCGTAGTTGGTCGGTAGGACATATTTCGGCCAACACCCTAACGGGCAGCTCGGGCCGTCGGGCTCCCATCCCAGCGTCGTATCGCCGTTTTCAATCTCCGTCCACCCGGGCGGGGGAACGGTGCACGCTTCGAAGTCTTCCGAAAAAAGCGGCGCCAGATACCGGCCGACCTGCACCTGAAACGACGCTGCGGCGCTGGAGAAGGGATTCCCCCAAGTGTCCTGGTAGGTCAGGTCGAGCGTGAAGTCCACGAGCGTCCCGCAGGGCACGCCGGCGTCCATGATGAATTGGAACGGCGTGAGCGACGTTCCAGAGCCTCCCATGGAAACGTCGGGGAACGAGGCGTTGTTCACGAACACCGTGACCCCCGGCGTCGACGTGGAAAGCTCTCCGCTTACGCTGAAAGCGCCCGCATTGCCCGTGTTCTGCGCCGTGGCGTCGAGGTTGATTGTCTCGCCTGGATCTATGAAGCCGTCCGCGTTCCCGCAATCGGCGAACGTATGGCCGATGTAGTTAAGTCCGGGACACTGAACGGTTACGGAGCCTAACGGTATCCAGGCCGCTCCCGCCAGGCATCCGGTGCCTACACGCACCTTGGGCGAATAGTCTCCCGGTGCGGGATATGTGTAACTCGTCGAATCGCCCACCGTGACCGAATCGACGTTGGAATCGCCGTCGAAATCCCACTCCGCGACATAGGGCGGCGTGCCGCCCGTGGCGTTCAAGGCGAAGGTGTGCGCCGTGCCGCACGCGGCCGGATTGGGAGTCACTGTCGGCGCCGCGGCTGGAGACGTGCAGGGATCGCAAACATTCGCCGCCGTATCCGCGTACGATGCGGTCGTATCCGCGGGTGTAACCGTGGTATCTTCTACAATCGCCGTCGTGTTTTCCACGGTTGCCAAGCTGTCGACGCCCGCCACGTCCGTATCCGAGATGAACGTGCAAGCGGGATCAATGTCTCCGTTGGCATCCATCTTCAAAACCCAGAAATCCACGAGGAAGACCGCCTCGTAGGATTCCTTATATCCCGCCACGACGAAGCCGCTGTCCGTCGTCTGCTGAATAGAGCGGGCCGACTCATAATCAGCGCCACCGTAGGTCTTCTGCCATGTTCCAGGAAATAACGGGCCAACATTCCCATCGGCGTCCAGCTTCAAAACCCAGAAATCTCCACTGCCCGCACCAAAGGATCCTGTATGTCCCGCCACGACGTAGCCGCCGTCCGCGGTCTGCTGGATGGAGCCGGCGGAATCACTAGAGGTGCCGCCGTAGGTCTTCTGCCATGTTCCCAGCGGACCAAGGTCCCCGTTGGCATCCAGCTTCAGCACCCAGAAATCATTCGAGCCCGCGCCAAAGGAGGACGTACTTCCCGCCACGACGTAGCCCCCGTCCGCCGTCTGCTGGATGGAGCTGGCGGAATCATTAGAACCGCCGTCGCCGCCGTAGGTCTTCTGCCATGTTCCCGGCGTGCCAAGGTCCCCATTGGCGTCTAACTTTAGAACCCATAGATTAGGATGCGTTGGGGTGCCCGCGCCGAAGGAATACGTATATCCCGCCACGACGTAGCCCCCGTCCGCCGTCTGCTGGATGGAGGTGGCACTATCAACGTAAACACCGCCGTAGGTCTTCTGCCATGTTCCAGGATATGCCGGGCCAACATTCCCATCGGCATCCAGTTTCAGAACCCAGAAATCAGAACCGCCACCGACGGAGACCGTCCTTCCCGCCACGACGTAGCCCCCGTCCGCCGTCTGCTGGATGGATCTGGCAATGTCAGCACCAGTGCCGTACATCTTCTGCCACGTTCCCGGCGGACCAAGATCCCCGTTGGCGTCCAGCTTCAGTACCCAAGCATACTGACTTCCCGCGCCGAAGGACTTCGTACATCCCGCCACGACGTAGCCGCCGTCCGCCGTCTGCTGAACGGAGGACACAGTGTCATCGTCAGCGCCGCCGTATCTTTTCTGCCACACGACGTTGCCCGGGGCGTCCAGCTTCAAAATCCAGAAATCCTCGAAGTAGTCTGCCTCGAAGGACATGGTGTGCCCCGCCACGACGTAGCCGCCGTCCGAGGTCTGCTGGATGGAGTAGGCACTTTCGTCTAAGGTACCGCCGTAGGTCTTTGCCCAGGTCTGCGCGAAGGCGGCGTTTGGAAGGCAGAAGAGGAGTAAGAAGCAAGCAGCGAGGAGCAAGAATCGGAAATTAAGCCCCCCGGTGCGAGCCGTCCCCTTGCGCCCTTTCACCTCCTCACCTCCCCGGCGGCGCCCCGGACGCACCTCCCCCTCCCGCTCCCGGAGCACTCATACCGCCTTTCGAAGCCCTCCCTGTAAGGCATCGTTTTGTCTCCTTTTCCAATAATATATATAAAGCTTTCTAATCGAAAAATCAAGCGAATTTGCGGGAATTTGCGGCCAGAGACCAGTAGCCAGCCGTTGGCGGCTGGCAGTTAGCAGTTAGCGACTGGAAATTAGAAAAATTGAATTCCGCCCCCGCTCCGCCGAAGCCTCTGCAGCGTTTGCGCATTTGCATAACGAACTACGCGAAGGCGAGTCGCCAACGGCCAAAGGCTAACGGCCAACTGCTTCTTAAATCCCCTCGTACTTTCCGTGCGCGAGTTCCAGGAATTCGGCGCGGGTCTCGGGCCGCGTGAGGAACAGCCCGCGCATGGCGTTCGTCACGGTAATGGCGTTCTGCTTTTCCACGCCGCGCATCGCCATGCAGAGGTGCAGCGCCTCCATGAGGACGCCCACGCCCTGGGGGTTCAGGGCCTCGTTTATGCAGTCGGCAATCTGGACGGTCAGCCGCTCCTGCACCTGGAGGCGGCGCGCGAAGGCGTCGACGATACGGGGAATTTTCGACAGCCCGATGACCTTGTGGCGGGGGATGTAAGCGACGTGGCACTTGCCGAAAAAGGGGGCCATGTGGTGCTCGCAGATGCTGAAAAAGGCGATGTCGCGCACCAGGACCATCTCGTTGTATTCCACTTCGTAGAGGGCGCCGTTGAGGATTTTCTCGATGTCCACCTTGTAGCCCTGCGTATAGGTGCGAAGCGCGTCGGCGATGCGCTCGGGGGAGTGCCGAAGTCCCTCACGGTCGGGGTCTTCGCCGAGCTCCTTAAGAAGGTTTCGAATAATTTCCTGAAGGGCGTCCGGCATGGCAAAAAGGCTCGTCACCCGGCGCGGCGGGGGGCGATGTTTTCGGCGGCGGGGATGATGTTCTCGAGGAAATCCACGTCGAGGTTTTGGGTTCGGCGAAGGACTTTATTTCGAAGAAGCCTGCCTCATCCCAACGACCGGCCCCGCCGCGCTCGGCTCGGCGGAGGCTCCGCCGGAGCCGGGGCCGGAGCGTCCATCCTCCGACCCGCCTTCCGAAGCCGTGCGGAGGGCAGGAGTCGGGCGGAGGGCGGGCTTCGGAGCGGCGAGGAACGACTGGCTTTCTTGGGCGCCGCGAGTCTTCTTCTCGCCGGACATGTAGCAGCGGCCCTCGAAGAAGGCGCCCTCTTCGATGGTGAGCGTCGGGGCGTGGAGGTCGGCCGTGACTCTGGCGTCGCGAAGGATTTCCACGCGCTTCTTTGCGCGCACGGTGCCGCGCACGCTGCCCCCGAGCGTGGCGTGCCCCACGTCAATCTCGCCCTCCACTTCGGCGCCCCGGCCGACGACGAGATGCGAGTCGGAAACAATTTTCCCTTCCAGGCGCCCGTCGAGGCGCAGCATGCCGGTGAAGTGGAGCTCGCCCTTCACCGTGACGCCGCGGTCGAGGAATCCGTTTATGTCTTCCAGTTCTTTCTTCATGGGAGAACCTTATTTTAGTGTGCCCGATTGGCGCGGTTTTGTCAAACGAGCCGGAGCTTTTTCACCCCGTCGCCTCCGCGCGCGTCTCGCGGACGACGGTCACGACGATCTTTCCCGAGTATTCGATTTCCTTCTCGATGCGCTGGGCGATGGCGGCCGAGAGCGCCTCGGCCTTTGGTTCGTCGATCGAACCGGGGTCGACGATGACGCGCACCTCGTGGTTGCTGTGAACGGCGTAGGCTTCCTCGACGCCGGGGAATTCCTTCGCGAGGCGCTCCGCTTCCTCCATGCGGCGGATGGGATCGGCCGCCATACGGGTGCGCACGCCCGCGCGTGAGGTCGAGATGACGTTCGCCGCCGCAACGAGCCCCGCGACGAACGATTCGGCGGGCGCGTCTTCATGGTGCGCGGCGATCGCGTTCACCACCACGGCCGATTCGCCCAGGCGCGCGGCCTCTTCGGCGCCGACCTCCGGGTGCGTCCCCGGCTTCTCGTGCGTGAGGGCGTAGCCAACGTCATGAAAGAATCCGGCGCGTCGCGCCGCCCGCCCGTCGAGCCCCATCTCGTCGGCCATAATGCCCGCAAGGTGCGCCACCTCGATCGAGTGGTGCAGAAGATTCTGGCCGTGGACGTTCAGGAACTTGAGACGTCCCATGAGCCGCAGGAGACCGGGATTCACCTCGGCCTTTTCGTCGAGCACGGCTTCGAGGAACGCCTCGTGGCCCGCCTCCTCGACGGACGCTTCGAAGCCGGTGCTCACCTCCGCCGTGAATTCCGTGATAGCGTCGGGATGGAAGCGGTCCGTCTCGATCATTCTCAAAAGCACCTGCCGCGCCGCTTCGCGCTGCTCGGGGTCGAAGGCGGACAGAAGGATGCGGCGCGGCGCGTCGTCAATGATGAGCTTGACGCGGGTTTCGCTCTCGAAGGCGCGGATGTTCCGGCCCTCTTTGCCGATGATTTTTCCTTTGTAAGACTCATGCGGGAGGATGACCTCATGGAGCATGAGATCACGCGCGGCGTCAAGGGCAAGACGGGAGACGGCCGTCGAGAGGATGCGGCGGGCGTCCCTGTCGGCGCGCGCAAGGGCGAGGCGGCGCGCCTCGGCCGCGGCTTTTTCCGCCGCCCTTTCAAAATGCGAGCGAAGGCTGCGAAAAAGCTCCTGCTTGGCCTCGTCGGGCGCGAGGCTCGCAGCCTTGCCGAGCGCTTCTTCGTAGCGCGCGCGCGCGGCGGCGATGGATTCGCGCTCCCCCTCCACCTCGGCGCGGCGTGCCTCGAGCGCCGCCGTCTGTGCGTTGAGGTCGCTCTTTTCTTCCTTGAGGCGCTTCTCCTGCTCGCCCAGAGCGTTCGTGCGCTCCCGGAGCTTACGTTCCCGCTCCTCGAGAGCCAGCTCGCGCTCCGAAAAAGCGAGGTCTTCCTTAATCAGCGCCGACGGGTCCGGCCGCGTCGCGGCTATGGAGGGCGCTTCGTAGGGTCTTTTTTTCTTTAGGGCGTCTTTCGGCTCGGTATCCTCGCGGCTGCGCAGCCGCCAGCCAAGGCCCAAGAAGAGAAGGGCCGTCGCCGCAACGATAACCATCAAGGGCAAATATTCCATGGTTTTCCCCTCTTTTAAAAATGTTTCCCCGTCAGAAAAGGATTCGTTTGGCGTTCTTCGTCGACGGTGGAAAAGTCGTTGTGGCCGGGAAGAACGAGCGTTTCGTCGGGAAGCGTCAAAATTTTCGAGTGGATTGATTTGATGAGCGTCGAAAAGTCGCCGCCCGGCAAATCGGTGCGGCCGATGGAGCCGCGGAAGAGGGCATCGCCCGTAAGAACGGCGGGTGCGGGGCTTCGGGCCTCGGGTTTTTCCGACGTGTCCGCCATGGAGGAATTCCCCGCCACGACGGCCGCCGGCACGTAGAGGCATGTGCTTCCCTCGGTGTGGCCGGGGCAGTGAAAGACGTGGGCTTCCTCGCAGCCGAGTTTGAGGACCTGCGCGTCGCGGACGTTTTCGTCCGCGGACGGCGACTCGGGCGCCTCGACGCCACACGCCGTCCCCTGCTTGCCCTGCTGCTCAAGCCACGCGTTGTCGTCTCTGTGAACCAAAAGTCTTGCTCCGGTGAGGCGGCGGTAGAGGGCGTTCTCGAAGCAGTGGTCGAAGTGGCCGTGCGTGTCGAGGATGGCGAGAATGTCGCAACCGATGCCCTTGACCCAGCCTTCCAGGGCGTCGCTCCCCCACGCCGGATCCACCAGAATGCCCTCGCGGCCCTCATCGTCCGTGACGACGAAAACGTTGTTTTGAAGGGGGCCGACCTGCCGCGTATGAATCTTCATATTAAACCAGCGTAGCATGCGGCGCAGCAGCGGGGCAAACGCGGAAGCGATACCGACATTACCCGGAGCCCTACAGGCATTGACACTCCAGGCGAAACCTGCTATACTCTGCGCCTCATGAGTCCACGCTCTTATTGTGAAAAGCCTTTCTGGACGGGAAGGGGTGTGCTCTTTTTTTTCCTTTCCATACTTCTTTGCGTGACTGCGTTGGGCCAGGAAATCGAGGGCATCGGGGAAATCGAGGGTGAGGCTCCCGAGGCAGAGGTAGAGGAACCCGAGGGCATCGGCGAAACCGAGGGCGAGGCTCCCGAGGCGGAGGTAGAGGAACCCGAGGGCATCGGCGAAACCGAGGGCGAGCTCCCTGAGGCGGAGGTAGAGGAACCCGAGGGCATCGGCGAAACCGAAGCCGAGGCTCCCGAGGCAGAGATAGAGGAAATCGAGGGCATCGGGGAAATCGAAGAGGAGGCCCCGGAGATAGAGGAAATCGAGGGCATCGGGGAAATCGAAGAAGAGGCCCCGGAGATAGAGGAAACCGAGGGCATGGAAATTGAAGACGAGGTTGTGGAGATAGAGGAAATCGAAGAAGTGCCTCTGGAGGAAGCCGTCCCTTCCTGGCGGCAGTGGGAGTTGGGCCTTCAAACGGGGCGTATGGTTCTCACGGGGAGCGCGTCTTCGAAAGACACCCTAGCGTACGGTTTCTATATTTTGTATCGCCTCCGCGGAATAGGCGAGGCCGACGACGGTACGTCCGTGGAAGTCCAAGGACGACACGGCTTCGAACTCAACGTTAACCAATTCAAAACCGATTACAACCGCACCTTTGGCGTCTCTTCGGGAAGTGATGCCCTGCCCGTGTCTCTCAATTTCGGTGGCACGAAGCTGACCCTCCCCATGGGATGGTACGGCCTAGAAGCGGAGGGCGAGTACGCCTACACGACCGTGTCCGTGAATTACATCTACACCCAACTCAACAAGCGCCAACGACTGCGCCCGGTCACCTTCTACGCTGTGGGGGGAGGGGGCTATGTTTTCGGCTCCAGCGACAGTTTCCTCCTTCGAGGCCACGTACGCCAACTTTGCGATCCCAGTGATTCAAACGCTCTAACCGATCAGAGATGCTTGAATCAATTCGGCCAATTTAACGAATTTCAAAAACTGGCCGGTTCTGTGGACGAAATGGGGAACGGAAGCGGCATCTGCGATGTTAGTGATCCCCTCTACAACGCAACCGCGTGCACGAACGCGCAAAAAGCCCTGAGTTTTTTTGACTTCGAGTTCCACGATGCGACCGTCATAACTTTCGGTGGGGGCGTGCGCTGGCAGATGAGTCCCCGGTGGGTGGTTAATTTCGAGGTTCGCGATTTCTTGATGCCCTTTGACGACAGCGGCTTTCTCGCCACGGGGAAAAAGGCGGTGGGCGAAATGGGGACGCGGTCGGAGTGGACGTTCGACAAGCAGGATGCGAAAGGCCACTCGTTCCTCATCCGCATCAGCATCGCCCGCAACTTCCAGCGCTTCTTCGGCATCGGAGGCGGACCAAAAAAGCAGTAAACTAGCCGCGTTTGGCTTCCGGCTTGCCTTCTTCCGTCTTCTCCGTCGGAGGGACGAGCTCAAGAAGGGCCATCTCTGCCCGGTCGCCGCCCCGGGGGCCGAGCTTCAGGATACGGGTATAGCCTCCCGGGCGCTGGGCATAGCGCGCCGCCAAGACGTCAAACAGCTTCTTTACGGTTCCGCGGTCGTGGATGTGGCTGGCCACCAAACGCCGATTGTGCAATCCACCGTGCCTGGCCTTTGTGATAAGCTTCTCGGCGAAAGGTCGCACGGCCTTCGCCTTGGCGCAGGTGGTGCGAATGCGCTCATGGCGGAGAAGAGACGTCGCAAGGCTGCGCAGCAGAGCCACGCGATGGCCCGCCGTGCGCTTGAGCTTAAAGTGTCGCTTCCGGTGCCGCATCGTGTTGGCTCCCGCTAGGAATCAACTTTCACGCCAAGGCTCAACCCCATATCGCGAAGGCGCTCCTTGATTTCCTTGAGGGATTTCTTGCCGAAGTTCTCGATGGAAAGCAGTTCGTCCTCCGTATGCTTCAGCAGGTCGCCGACGGTGCGCACCCGAAGCAGTTGCAGCGCCCGGCGCGCCCGCGAAGACGATATATCAAGCTCCTCTATAGGGCGCGCGAGCTTGTCCAGCGCTCCCAGACCGCCGTCTTCAGGATGATCGGGATGCGCGCTCACGTACTCGCTTTCCTCCACATTGATGAAAAGTCCCATGTGGTCCTTGAGAATGATGGCGGCACGCGCCAGGGCCTGCTGAGGCGTGACAGCCCCGTTGGTCCAGATTTTGAGGGTGAGCTTGTCGTAGTCTGTTCTCTGCCCTACCCGCGCGTCCTCCACCGTGTAGGCCACCTTGCGCACCGGCGAGTGTGACGAATCCACGGGGATGTAACCCAGGGGAAACGTTTCGTCGAAGTTGGCTTCGGCAGGCACGTAGCCGTATCCCATCCGCACCACGAGTTCCATGTTGAGCGCTCCATCCGCGTTGAGCGCCGCGATGTAGCGGTCGGGCTCAAGCACCTCCACGTGCGGAGTGGTCTCGATTTGGGCCGCGGTTACCTTGGATGGACCCTTGGCCTTAAGGGTCAAGGTCTGGGGCTCCGGTGAGACAGATTTAAAGGAAATTTGCTTGAGATTAAGAATAACATCCGTGGTATCCTCAAGCACCCCGCCCAGAGAGGTAAACTCATGCGCCGCGCCTTCAATGCGCACGGCGGTGATGGCCGCGCCTTCGATGGAAGAAAGAAGCACGCGGCGAAGCGCGTTTCCTATGGTCGTGCCGAAGCCTCGTTCCAGAGGCTGCGTGTAAAACTCCCCGTAGCGGGGCGTCAACGCTTCGGTGTTGCACTCCAACCGCTTGGGACGCTGAAAACTCTGAGTGAACATACGGTAAGGGACCTCCTGAAATTATCTCGCCGAATAGTGCTCGACGATGTACTGCTCGGTCACGGGGAGCACCACGTCCTCGCGCACCGGAAGGCGCTTGACCACGCCCTTGCCTTCCTCGCGGTGCGCCTCAAGCCACGAGGGGACGTCACGACCGATCGCCATGGCGTCGGCCACCACCGGATTCTTTTGTGCCTTTTCCTTGAGCACAACCACATCGCCTTCCGAAACCAGGTACGAAGGGACGTCAATGCGTCGCCCGTTGACAAGAACATGCCCATGGCCGATGAGCTGGCGCGCGTGGAAACGCGACGCGCCAAATCCCAACGCGTAGAGAACGTTGTCCAGCCTCCGCTCCAGAGTCGTAAGAAGCGCCTCGCCCGTAATACCCTTGAAGCGATCGGCCTGCTTGAAATATTTTCGGAACTGCCGCTCCAGAACACCGTACACGCGTTTGGTCTTTTGCTTTTCGCGCAACTGCAGGCCGTACTCGTTCTGCCGAGTGCGCCGGCGCCGCCGGCCATGCTGGCCGGGGGCATAGCTTCGGCGCTCGATCGCACACTTTTCGCCGTAACAGCGCGCCCCTTTAAGAAAAAGCTTCAGTCCTTCACGCCGACACAGACGACAAGCCGAACCGCGATATCGAGCCAAGAAAAACCCCCTTCCTATACCCTGCGGCGCTTCCTGGGCCTACACCCGTTGTGGGGAACGCCGGTGGTGTCCTTGATGGACGTAACGCGAATTCCAACCATTTCAAAGGCACGAATCGCGGACTCGCGACCCGCGCCCGGACCCTTTACGTGCACGTCCAGACTCTTTATGCCGTTCTGCACCGCGATTTGACCCACGTGGAGCGCCGCCTTCTGGGCAGCGTAGGAAGTGCCCTTTTTGGAACCCCGAAACCCCATGCGGCCAGCGCTGGACCAGCAGACGGCGTTGCCTTTAGGGTCTGCAATCATGATCAGGGTGTTATTAAACGTCGCCCGGATGTGCGCCACCCCGTGCACGATGTTCTTCTTCGGCGATTTTTTTGCGCGGGTCCGTGTCGCCATAAGCTTTACTCCGTCTTTCGCTTGGGACGCAGCTTCATGCGCGGCCCTTTCCGCGTGCGGGCGTTCGTATGCGTGCGCTGCCCCCGCGCCGGCAATCCTTTCTTGTGGCGAAGCCCGCGGTAGCAGCTGATTTCAATCAGCCGGGAAATGTCGTTGCGAACCTGTTTTCGCCGCTCGCCCTCAATGTCTCCCTCCTCTTGTATCTTGCGCTGGATGAGCATCACCTCATCTTCGGTAAGGTCTTTCACTTTCTTTTCCTTGTCCACGCCCACGGCCTTCACAATCGCGTTCGAGCGAGTGCGGCCGATGCCGTAAATATACGTCAGGCCAATCTCAACGCTCTTTTTGGCCGGTAAATCAATTCCCGCAATGCGCGCCATAACTCTTTCTCAGCCTCAGCCTTGCCGCTGCTTGTGCTTCGGGTTCTTGCAGATCACCCGCACCACGCCCTTGCGGCGTACGATCTTGCACCGCGAGCAGAATTTCTTGACGGAAGGTCGCACTTTCATATCGGATCACCTCGTTATTTGTAGCGAAACATAATACGCCCCCGCGTCAAGTCGTAAGGCGAGAGCTCCACGAGCACCTCGTCGCCCGGGAGGATGCGTATAAAATACTTTCGCATCTTTCCTGACGCATGGGCGAGCACGACGTGTCCGCTTTCATGCAACTTTACGCGAAACATGGCATTGGGCAGTTTTTCTTTCACGATTCCTTTCGCCTCGATAGCCTCTTCCTTCGGCATCACCCTTCTTGACCCAAAATCCAGGGACCGTTTTCCGTAACGGCGACCGACCGCTCGAAATGGGCCGCATAGCCGCCGTCCCGCGTGCGCGCCGTCCATCCGTTGCCGTCCACGAACACCTCGCTGTCTTTCTCCGCAACCATAGGCTCTATGGCAAGCACCACGCCGGGCTCCAGGCGCGGACCGCGCCCGGGAGGGCCGTAATTGGGCACCTGAGGATCCTCGTGCAGAGCGGTGCCAATACCGTGGCCTACAAAGTCCCGCACGACGGAAAATTGGTGTGATTCGACGAACGTCTGCACAGCATGGGAAATGTCCGAAACATGCCCCCCTGCCCTCACCTTCTCGATTCCCCGCTGAAGCGACCCGCTCGTGACGTCGATGAGGCGCCGCCGCTCTTCGCTCACCTCGCCCACGGGCACTGTAACGGCCGAATCTCCGTAGTAGCCTTTCCACACCACGCCAAAATCCATACTGACGACGTCACCACTGCGCAGGGCTCGCTTCTTGGAGGGAATCCCGTGCACGACCTCGTCGTTGAGGGAAACGCACAAGCAGCATGGGAATCCCCGGTAGCCCTTAAAGGCGGGCTCGGCCCCGGCTTCTCGAAGGCACGCCTCCGCCGTCTGTTCAAGGTCATACGTTGTAACTCCCGGCTCGATGACCTCGGTAAGCCGCTTGAGGGTCTTCCGGACGATGCGGTTCGCTTCGTTCATAATGGCAAGTTCTTCGCGCGTCTTGTAAACAATCATATTAAGTTAATATTATACCATATCCACCGACCGCAGAATTCTTTCCGCCACCTCTTCCGGATTGCCCGCACCGGATACCCGCCGAAGCAAACTCCGCTCGCCGTACAGCCGAAGCAGCGGCTCGGTCTGCCTCTGGTAGACGGCAAGGCGTTCCCGAATCACGTCCGGAGTGTCGTCCTTTCGCACGACGAGCGCCCCACCGCACCCGTCGCATCGCCCCTCCACGCGCGGCGGCTGAAAGCGCACATGGAAATTCCGTCCGCAGGAGCCGCAAACCCGCCGCCCGCCCAAGCGCACCACAACCTCTTCCTCGGGCACCTCGATGGCCACCACGGAGGCCAGGGTGCGCCCCGTGCGCCCTAAAATGGACTCGAGCATTTCGGCCTGCTCGACATTGCGCGGAAACCCGTCCAGGACAAACCCCCCGTCACAGTCCCTCTCGCGCAGCCGGGCTTCCACCATGCTTGCGACAAGGCTGTCCGGCACCAATTCTCCCTGCTCCATGAGGCGCTGCGCCTTGAGGCCCTCCTCGGTCCGGCGGGCGACGGCATCGCGCAGGATGTCGCCCGTCGAGACGTGCGGCACGTCCTGCCGCGCCGTGAAGGCCTCTGCCTGCGTCCCCTTGCCGGCCCCCGGAGGGCCTAAGAGCACCACGCCTCCTGTCACCGGCGCCCCTTGATGCGGCTGCCCTTCAGAAACCCGTCGTAATGGCGCATGACAAGCTGGGCCTCCACCTGTTGAACGGTATCCATGGCGACGCCGATGACGATGAGCAGCGAAGTGCCGCCAAAGTAAAATTCCACTCCCAGCCCTTGCGTAAACCAAGACGGAAAATAGCTGTGTAGGGCCTGGCCGATCCCGGGAATGTACTGCACCTGTAAGCCGTTCATAAGGAAATCCGGAAGAAGTGCCACGGCCGCAAGGTAACAGGAGCCCGCGAGCGTGAGGTGGTTGAGCACTTCGCTGATGTAGTTCGCCGTGTGCCGGCCGGGACGGATTCCGGGAATGTAGCCGCCGAATTTTTTCAGGTTGTCCGCCACGTCCGAAGGGTTGAAGATGATGGACACGTAAAAATAGCAGAAGAACATGATCATCAAAGCGTAGGTCAGCACGTAGAGGGGACGCCCCATTTGAAACTGCTCCGCTATGCCCCGGATAAGCGGCACGTCCTGTAAAGTGTCGAACTGGACGACGGTCTGTGGAATCATAATCAGGGACACGGCGAAGATGACCGGGATGACGCCGGCCACGTTGACCCGGATCGGCAGGTGGGTCGCCTGACCGCTCATCATACGGCGCCCCGCAAGGCGCTTGGCATAGTGGACTGGGATCCGGCGCTGCCCGCGCTCCACAAGGACGATGAAGGCGCACACCGCGACCATAAAAGCTACGAGGATGACGATGGTAAAGAGGTCGAGCGTTCCGGACCGGTAGCTCTGCACCGTCCATTGGATCGCGCTCGGAAGTCCCACGACGATGCCCGCAAAGATAATGAGCGAGATGCCGTTTCCTATTCCGCGCTCCGTAATCTGCTCTCCGAGCCACATGATGAAGATGGTGCCAGTGGTGAGCGTGAGCACCGTCATGAAGCGGAAGCCCCACCCGGGCGAAACGGCGATGGGAGAGCCCCCCGGCCCCTTTGGCATGTTCTCGATCCAAAAGGCGATGCCCGTTCCCTGGATGGCGCTGATGAGAACGGTTCCGTAGCGCGTGTACTGCGTGATCTTTTTCCGGCCTACTTCCCCCGACTTTTGGAGCTGTTCCATATAGGGCCATACGACAGTGAGAAGCTGAAGGATGATGGAGGCGCTGATGTAGGGCATGATGTTGAGCGCAAAGATGGCCAGGCGCTGGAACGCCCCCCCGGTGAACAAATTCACGAACCCGAGGAGCGAGCCGCCTCCGGCCTGCCCGAAAAATTCCGAGAGCGCCCGGGCGTCCACGCCCGGAATGGGGATGTGCGACCCGATGCGAAACACCGCGAGCAGTGCGAAGGTGAAGAGCACCCGCTTGCGGAGGTCGGGAATGCTGAAGATGTTGCGAAAAGTTTCGAGAATGCGAAATTGCTCAAGCACGGGGAATAACCTCCACGCGCCCGCCAGCTTTCTCGATCTTGGCGCGGGCACCCGCACTGAAGGCATGCGCCCGAACGACGAGCGCCGTTGCGATCTTCCCGACGCCGAGAATCTTGACACCCTCGTACAGGCACAGGTTAGGCACAAGGCGGCGCTCGCGCAACGCCTCGGGCGTCACCTCTGCGTCCTTCGAAAATACGGCCAAATCGCGCACGTTGACCACGGCCCAGCGCTTGCGAAAGATGTTCGTAAAGCCGCGCTTGGGCACACGGCGGACGAGCGGCATTTGTCCTCCCTCCCGCCCCATTTGGCGCCGGTAGCCCGACCGGGACTGCTGCCCCTTGGTGCCCTTGCCGGCGGTCACGCCATGGCCGGAGCCGGGGCCGCGGCCCACGCGCTTGGCCTTGCGGCGGGCCCCCTTCGGGGGCTTCAAATCATGCAACTTCGAACTCATCCTTCCTCAATAATCTTCACGAGGTGGGAAATTTTCGCCGCCATCCCCCGTACCGCCGGGGTGTCCTCGCGCACAACCTCGTCACGGATGCGGCGAAGCCCCAGGCCGCGCAGGACCTCGCGCTGCCCGCGGGTGAAGCCTATGGGGCTGCGCACCTGTCGAATGCGAAGTTTCTTAGAGCTCTTCGCTTGGGATGGTTTCTTGCTCTGAGTCGGAGAGGAGTTGGTTTCGGACATTTTCCGCCAGATCCAGTTCTTCGAATTGCTTGTTCCGCAACTTTGCCACCTCCCGTGGCGACCGGAGCGTCCCAAGCGCCTGAAACGCTGCTTTAACGATATTAATTGCATTGTCGGAGCCAAGAGATTTCGTCAACACGTCGCGCACGCCGACGGCTTCCATGACGGCGCGCACGGCGCCGCCCGCGATGACCCCCGTGCCCGGCGAGGCGGGCCGTATGAACACCCGCCCTCCCCCGTTGCGCCCGTACGCCTCGTGCGGGATTGTCGAGCCGACAAGCGAGTATCGCTTCATGTGGCGCCGCGCCTTGGCCATGGCCTTTTGAATGGCCAGCGGCACCTCCCGCGCCTTGCCCATGGCGTAGCCCGCCTTGCCGTTGCGTTCCCCGACCACAACCATAGCGCTGAAACTGAAGTTCTTGCCGCCTTTCACCACCTTGGTGACGCGGTTGATCCGAACCACCTGTTCGTAAATTTCCTGATCTTTCGTCTCAGCCATCGGGTGTCCTTTTTAAAGTTTTATGCCCTGGCCGCGCACGGCATCCGCCAATTCCTTAACCACGCCATGGTAGGCATAGCCGCTTCGGTCAAACACGACCGAGGCGACCCCCCCGGCCGCAAGGCGCCCGCTCAGGCGCTCTCCGACCCATTTCGCGGCGGCCTTGTTGGCGTGTCCCAGGAAAACGCCGCGTGCCTCCTTTTCAAGGCTGGAGGCCGCGGCCATCGTGCGGCCGTTTAAATCATCCACGGCTTGGGCATAAATGTACTTGTGGCTTTTGTAAACGCACAGCCTAGGCTTCTGGGATGTTCCCACCATCCGCTTTCGCGTGTGGAAATGACGCTTTTTTCGCAGCTCGTTTCTTGAGATAATTTTTATCATCGCGCTAGGCCCCCACTTTCCCCACCTTGCGATGAATAACCTCTCCCGCGTACTTGATGCCCTTGACCTTATAAGGATCGGGCGGCTTGACGCGCCGGAGCTCAGCCGCCACGTGTCCCACTTGCTGCTTATCGGCACCCGCCACCACAATGATGTTTTTCTCCTCAATGGAAAGCGTAACCCCCGCGGGAGGCTCATAGATCACCGGATGAGAAAAGCCGAGTTCCATTTCCAGTTTCCTGCCCTTGAGCGCAATGCGATAGCCGACACCGCTCATTTCGAGGCGGCGCACAAAGCCCTTGGAAACGCCCTCGGCGGCGTTGACCAAAAGGCGCTGCGTGAGGCCATGGAGCGCCCGATGACGCGCCGAATTCCCCTTCCGAGAAACCGTCACCGTGCCGTCCTTGACCACAACCTCAATCCCAGGGGATACCGCGACGACAAGCTCTCCCCGCTTGCCCTTCACGGTGCACACATCGCCCGCCACGCTGACCGTAACGCCCTGGGGAAGTGAAATGGGCTTTTTTCCAACCCGTGACATTTCTACCACACCTCGCAGAGAATTTCTCCCCCGAGGGAGCGGCGGCGGCAGTCGCGGTCGGTCATGACGCCGCGTGACGTGGAAACGATGGAAATCCCCAACCCGCTCTGGATCTGGGCCAGGTTCCGGGCGCTGCAATAGACGCGGCGCCCCGACCTGCTTACCTTGCGAAGATTCCGGATGACCGACGTGTCGCCCTCGTATTTGAGGTGCACTTTAAGGATGCGCTTGGGTGACTTGCCGGAGCGCGATTCCGCCTGGGAGTGCCCCTCCTCGAAATCCTCAATGTAGCCTTCATCCTTGAGCACACGCAGGACGGCCATCTTGAGCCTGGAAGCCGGCACCTCCACATCGTGGTGGCGAACGGCCAGGGCGTTCCGGATTCGCGTCAGCATATCGGCAATGGGGTCGGTCAGCATTGGAAATTCCTTACCAACTGGATTTAATGACTCCCGGAAGTTCTCCGCGGTGGGCCAACTGGCGGAGGCAGATGCGGCACAATCCGAACTTTCGATAATAGCCACGCGGGCGTCCACAGCGGTTGCAGCGATTGCGGCACCGCACCTTGAACTTCGGCTTCTTCTTCGTTTTCGCAACCCAAGCGGTCGTAGCCATTTCTTGCCTCTAAGCCGCTTTCCGTGTTCGGAACGGCATGCCAAGCGCGTGAAGTAGATAGAACGCCTCCTCATCCGTCTTCGCCATCGTGACGACGGTGACGTTCATGCCCATGAGGCGGTCCACCTTCGTATAGTCCACTTCCGGAAAGACCAATTGGTCACGCAGCCCGAGCGTATAGTTTCCGCGCCCGTCAAAGGCACGCGGCGGAAGTCCTTGAAAATCCCGCACGCGCGGAAGGGCGATGTTCACGAGGCGGTCGAAAAACTCGTACATGCGGTTCCCCCGCAGCGTGACGCAGCAGCCGATGGGAAGATTCGCCCGCACGTTGAACGCCGCTATGGCTTTGCGCGAGCGGGTGATTTTCGGTTTCTGCCCCGCGATGGAGGCCAACTCACCGGCCGCGGCGTCCAGAATCTTAATGTCGCTCTTGGCTTCTCCAACGCCCATGTTAACAACAATCTTGTGCAGCCGCGGCACCGCCATGAGGCTTCGGTAGCCGAATTCCTCTTTCATGGCCGGTCGCACCTGCTTCTCGTATCGTTCGCGGATTCGCGGCACCGTCATGGGGTAACAATATGCTCCTTGCAGCGCTTGCACTGACGCACCCGGCGGCCGTCCTCGAGGATTTGAATCCCGACGCGCGCGGGCCTCTTGCACCCCGAACACACCACCATCAGGTTGGAAAGCGGAACCGTCGCTTCCTTTTGCACGATACCGCCCTTGATGTTCCGCCTCGGATTGGGGCGCACGTGCTTCTTGACAAAACGGACCCCTTCCACCACGGCTCTGCCCTCGCGGACAAACACTCGCAGCACCTTGCCGGTTTTTCCCTTATCGGTGCCAGCCATTATGGTCACGGTATCCCCTTTGCGGGCATGCATGCGTGCCATCCTCAGAGCACCTCCGGGGCCAGCGACGCGATTTTCACGAAATTCCTGTCCCGCAGCTCGCGCGCGACGGGACCGAACACCCGCGTTCCGACGGGCTCGCGCTGCTCGTTGATCAGCACCGCCGCGTTATCGTCAAAGCGAATGTAGGTGCCGTCCCTGCGGCGGTGTTCTTTCCGCGTCCGGACGATCACGGCCCGCACGACGTCGCCTTTCTTCACCTCGGCGCGGGGAATGGCCTCCTTGACGCTGGCGCGAATGACGTCGCCCAGCCGACCGTGGCGGCCGGTGCCGCCGCCGAGGGGGTGGATGCACGCGATGACCTTGGCACCCGAGTTGTCGGCCACGCGGAGGCGCGTGCGCATCTGGATCATGACGCCGCCTCCGCGTTTAAGTCGCCGTCGGTACCGCGCTCCAGAACCTTGGCCAGCCGCCACCGCTTGAGGCGGCTCACGGGCCGAGTCTCCACAATGAGCACCTTGTCGCCCACGCGGCACGCGTTTTTCTCGTCGTGAACATAATATTTCTTCGTCTTTCGTATGTACTTTCCAATGCGGCGATGGCGGTAGGTCTGAGACACCGCGACCACCACCGTCTTTTGCATCTTATCCTTGAGCACCCGACCCACTTGGGTTGCACGACGCCCCTTCATGCCGATTTCTCCCTGCTGCGTTCCCTCTCCCGCTCTCGAAGCACCGTCAGAATCCTGGCGTAATCCCTCCGGGCCGCTCGCACTCGCATGGGCGTCTCGAGCTGCCCGAGCACCTTCTGAAAACGGAACTTAAAAAGCTCCTGCTGGAGCTCCGCTGCCCGGTCGCGCAGATCCTTGTCGTCGAGTTCCCGCAAATCTTTCGCCCGTGCCATAATGGTCACCGCACCTCGGCCCGGCTTACAAAAACGGTTTTGACCGGCAATTTGTGGCCGACGCGCCGGAACGCTTCCCGCGCCTCCCTCTCCGGGATGCCCTCCACCTCGAACAAGACGCGGCCAGGCTTGACGACCGCCACCCATTCCTCGGGGGGGCCCTTACCGCCGCCCTGGCGCGTCTCGAGCGGCTTTTTGGTCACCGGCTTGTCGGGAAACACGCGAATCCAGAGCTTTCCACCCTTGTGAAGATGGCGGGAAAGCGCCACCCGCGCCGCCTCAATCTGACGCGCCGTCAGCCAGGCCGCGCCGAGCGTCCGCAGGCCGAAGTCCCCGAAATCAACGCCGCTGCCGCGCCAAGCCTTGCCCTTGCGGCGGCCCCGCTGCTGTTTCCGGAATTTAACTTTCTTGGGCATCAACATGGCAATATCTCTTCGCTACAGCCCCGCATGGTGGGCCTCCTCCACGTCCATAATATCACCGTTGTAAATCCAAACCTTGATACCGATGACGCCGTAGGTGGTATACGCCTGCGAAAACCCGTAGTCGATGTCCGCACGGAATGTGTGAAGCGGCAGCTTCCCTTCGAGATACCACTCCGTGCGCGCGATTTCCCTTCCGCTGAGGCGCCCTGCCACCATGACCTTGATGCCCTTGCAACCGCCTTGGTGGGCGGTCTCGACGGCGCGCTTCATGGCGCGCCGGAACATCACGCGCTTTTCGAGCTGGACCGCGATGTTCTCGGCAACGCACTGCGCGTCGGCTTCCGGCCGCGCCACCTCCTGAATGTTCACGTAGACTTCCCGCTTGGTGAGTTTTTCCACGTCCTTGCGGAACTTCTCCACCTCCGCGCCCCTCCTTCCGATCACCACGCCGGGGCGCGACGTATGGATGTTGATTTTGAGCTTGTTCGCGGCGCGCTCGATGATGACGCGCGAGACGCCCGCGCGCGGGTAGCGCTTGTGGGTAAAGTCGCGGAGCCACAGGTCCTCGTGAAGAAGGCCCTTGTAGTCCTTCTCGGCGTACCACCGTGACTTCCACGTGTGGATGTAGCCCAGGCGGAGCGACTCGGGATGAACTTTCTGTCCCATGCGTCAGGCCTTTCCCCGGTGCTCGGAGGCCGAGCCTTTTTCCGGACGCTCCCCCAGCTCCAGGCGAACGCGGCACGTGCGCTTGCGCACCATCCCCGCGCGCCCCAAGGACATCGGCTGATACCGCTTGAGCGTCGGCCCCTCGTCCACGACAAGGAGCGACACGTAGAGGCGCTCGTCGTCGTAGTCACCCTCTCCTTTCGCCTGAAGGTTGGCCACGGCGGACTCGAGGAGTTGAAGCAGGTCCACCGCCGCGCGCTTCTTCGTGTGGCGCAGAAGCGAGAGGGAGTGACTCACGCTCTGGCCGCGCACCAGGTCCGCAACCTCGCGCATCTTGTAAGGCGACTGGCGCAGGTGATTCAGCTTGGCTTTTGCAATCGCTTCAGGCATATTTCCTTACTTTTTCGTATGCTTCTTCACCACCGCCGCTTTTTCTCCCGCCCCGCCGTGGGCCCTGAAAATGCGGGTCGGAGCGAACTCGCCGAGCTTGTGGCCGACCATGTTCTCGGTGATGTAGACGGGAATGAATTTCCTGCCGTTGTGCACCGCCAAGGTGTGCCCCACCATCTCGGGCACCACGGTCGAGCGGCGCGACCACGTCTTCACGACCGACTTGGTGTTCGCCTCGTTCATGGCCATCACGCTGCGCATCAGGTGCGCATCCACCCAGGGGCCTTTCTTGAGCGAGCGCGGCATGGTTTCGATACTCCTTACTTCAAGTGAAAGCGTTTCGTGCGTTTGTTCCGGCGCGTCTTGTAGCCCTTCGTCGGCGCGCCCCAAGGGGTGCTGGGATGGCGCCCCCCGCTCGCCTTGCCCTCGCCGCCGCCCAGGGGATGGTCCACGGGATTCTTGGCCACCCCGCGCACATGGGGCCTGCGGCCCAGCCAGCGGGAGCGCCCGGCCTTGCCCGACGTGACGCCCTCATGGTCGAGGTTCCCCACCTGCCCGACGGTCGCGCGACACCGCAGCAAAATAAGGCGCCTTCGCTTGGACGGAAGGCGCACCACCGCATAAGCGCCTTCCTTGGCCTCGATGGTGGCCGCGTTGCCCGCGCTTCGCACCAGCTGGCCTCCCTTGCCGGGCCGCAGCTCGATGTTGTGAATCTCCATGCCCGGCGGGATATGCTCCAGGGGCATGGTGTTGCCGATCTTGGCGTCGATGGCCGCGTTGCTCGAGAGCACGGCGTCGCCCACCTTGAGGCCGTGGGGAGCAAGGACGTAGCGCTTCTCGCCGTCTGCGTAACACACAAGCGCGATGCGCGCGCTCCGGTTCGGGTCGTACTCCACCGTCGCCACCTTGCCCGGCACATCGAATTTGTCGCGCTTGAAGTCTACGACCCGGTAAAGGCGCTTGTGCCGGCCTCCCCGCGACCGCACCGCGATGCGGCCCCGGCGGCTGCGGCCCGCGCGCTCCTTGAGCGGCCTCGTGAGCGGCTTGTGCGGCTCGCGCGCCGTAATCTCTTTGCCCGACGCAAGCGCTCTCTTGCGAAGTCCCGGCGAGGTGGGCTTATAGGTCTTTAGCGGCATCAGCCCTTCTCCTCTGCCACAAAGTCCTCGAAGCTGATCATCTTCTCGCCTTCCTTCAGAATCACGTAGGCCTTCTTCCAATTGGGGCGCTTGCCGACCGCCAGCCGAAACCGCCGCATCTTGCCGCGCACTGTCATGGTGCGCACCTTCTGCACCTTTACGCCGAAGAGACGCTCCACCGCCTGCCTAATCTCAATCTTGTTGGCGTCCCGGGCCACCTGGAAGCAAAGGGTTCCTTTTTCCTGCTTCGTGGCCGACTTCTCCGACAACAGCGGACGGCGCACAATCTGGCGCATGCGAGTGACGTTCATCGCGGCATTCCCTCCGTAAGCGCAAGGAGCGCCTGCCGCGTAAAAAGCACTGCGTCGGCGTGCAGCACGTGCACGCTGCGAAGCGCCATAGGGCGCGCCACATCGACGCTGACGACGTTGCGCGCCGAAAGCGCCAAACACTCATGGTTCTCTTCATCCACGATAAGCACTTTCCTCTCTCCAAGGCCTAGGTTCGCCAGCACGCCCAGCAAATCCTTGGCCTTCGGACGCTCCAGCTCAAGCCGCTCCACCACGGCGAGGGCATCGTCCTGAACCTTCTGCGTAAGGGCCGAGCACAGCGCGCCCCACCGCTTCTTCTTCGGCAGGCGGTAGCCGTAATCGCGGGGCTTGGGGCCGAACGTGACGCCGCCCCCGCGCCAGAGAGGCGAGCGCCGGCTTCCGTGGCGCGCGCGCCCCGTGCCCTTTTGGCGCCACGGCTTCCGACCGCCGCCCCTGGCCTCGGCCCGCGTCTTGGTCGAGGCCGTGCCGGCGCGCCGCATGGCCAGCTGGTGGCGCACGTCCTCCTCAATGAGCCCTTCGTTCACGCTGGCCGAGAAAATCGCCTCGTCGAGCGCGACGCGCCCCACCGACTGATTCTCCACGTCCTTGACCACCACTTCAAGCATGCTTTTTTACCGCACGGCAAATGAACACGTAACCCTTGCGATGCCCGGGCACGGCCCCCCTCACGAGCAAGAGGTTCTTTTCCGGGTCCACTTTAATCACTTCCAAATTCTGCGCCGTGGCCCGCTTGTTTCCATAGCGGCCTCCCATCTTCATTCCCCTCCAGACCCGCGACGGGAACGACGAGCCGCCGATGGAGCCCGGCGCGCGGTGAAACATAGAGCCGTGGCTCTTCGGGCCACCCTTGAAGCCCCACCGCTTGATCACGCTCGCAAAACCGCGCCCCTTGCTTGTGCCGGAAACGTCCACGTACTTCATGTCCTTAAAAATTTCAACGGTGACCTTCTCCCCGGGCTCGGGCTTCGTGTCGTAGGCGAACTCTCGAACGATCCTTGCGGGAGACGCGCCGTGCTTCTTGGCGTGGCCCTCCTGGGGTTTCGTGACGCTCTTGTTTTCCAGAAGCCCGAGCTGGGCGGCCTCGTAACCGTGCTTCTCGCGCGTTTTCACCTCGAGCACCACGCAGGGCCCCGCCTCAAGCACCGTCACGGGCACGGCCGCCCCGTTCTCCGAGAACACCTGCGTCATGCCGGCCTTGCGGCCGATCAGCCCCGCGATCATCAGGCGTGGTCCTCCCCGAAGGCTTTGATCTCCACGTCCACTCCCGCGGGCAGATCGAGCTTCATCAAGGCGTCGACCGTCTGCTGGCTCGGCTCGTAAATGTCAAGCAAGCGCCGGTGGGTCCGTATCTCAAACTGCTCGCGCGACTTCTTGTCCACGTGCGGTGAGCGGTTCACGCAGAACTTGTTAATCTTCGTCGGCATGGGAATAGGCCCTCGAATGACGGCCCCCGTGCGGCGCGCCGTGTCCACGATCTCCCGAAGCGAGCGGTCGAGGCTTCGGTAGTCGTAGGACTTGAGCTTAATGCGAATGCGTTCCTCGGGCATCAAATCTTCCTCATTTAATCACCTTGGTAACGGCGCCTGCCCCAACCGTCCGGCCCCCCTCGCGTATCGCAAACCTCAACCCCTCCTCCATCGCCACCGGCGTCATCAACTCCCCTCCCAACTGCGCCATGTCCCCAGGCATCACCATCTCCACTCCCTCCTTCAGCTTCACCCCTCCCGTCACG
>CP070701.1:2231038-2238837 GCA_020349885.1 Acidobacteriota bacterium | reverse complement strand
CTCATACGAGTCCGACCCCGACCGCAAGACCCACTCCGTAGAAAAGGTGGTTGGCTAGGCTGGAAAGAGGAGCCTGAATGCCTTCGGGAGACCGCCTGCCAAACACTCCCAACCCCATGGAAGGGAAAACGAAGAAATGGGAGGCTACCGTCGTCGCGACGCCATAGGCTAGTGCCCATACCGGTGACGCAGGCCCTCCAACCAAGAGATCCCAACCGAGCACGTAGGTGACCGCGAGCCCCACACCGATGGTGTAATGCGTGATATAGCCATAGAGCATCTCGTTTGGGACCTCTTGCACTTCGCCCGGATGGCGATAGCGGAAGCGCCCACGTGCCCACCCCGCGGACATTCTCCCAATCATCCCCATGTCGATTTTCAAGAGCATCCCAGTTCGGGAGAAGAGATGGTTCAAAGAATCCATCACCAACGTCCCCAACACCCCGGCTACCACTCCCGTTACGACGAGATCCATCGCCCCCCCAATGCCCGTACATGAGATGCCAGACTGTCCGGACGGATCAATCCTCGTGTCCTCCTTAGGATCGTATTGCCATCACCCGTGTACCGTTTCTGTGCCATTTATCACCCCTTTCTTTGTCTTTTCCAGATTAGCCTCTAACTCTTAATCTGGATCAAGTTAAGGGGGAAAGGTCAGTGTTGCAAATTCCAGAGTCTTGGAACAAAACGACCTGTTATTTTGCAGTATTTCTCATATTCATTTGGGAACTCTCGCCTCATCAAATTTTCTTCGCTTCTAACATTCCAATGCCATATTCCGTGAAGCAGTACTGCCCAAACGATGTATATCCAATTGTTGAGTAGCACGGCTAGGCCGAAATTAGAACAAGATAGAAATGATGCGTAAAGGGGATGCCGAAAATATCGAAACGCGCCAGTAGTTACTATCTCTTTGCCCCGGGCGGCAGGAGGAAGAGATTTTATGCCCCAACACACCAAAATGATTGAGCCAACTGTGGTCAAAACAAAAACCGCCCAACGAAAAGTATGGCTATCGGTTATACTTGGCAGGGCCACTGCAGCCTCCAATTGCCAGACAACCGCTAACAAACCGAGGCTTATCAAGAGTCCCCTAGGACCAGCACCAAAAATACGTTCATATTTGTTCATGTCATCCTATTCAACGCCTGCGCGGGATTTTTCCGATTCCTTCGGCATCGCCCTCCCATTCTATCCCTTCCCGCCGGAGGCGGGCAAGCCGGCCAATCTTTCTCGTAGTGGTTTGAGGGAAAACAGATGACAGATGACGAATGTCAAATGACAGATTGCGGATGGCAGACGCGAAGGCGAGCAGCTAATTTTCATTATTCGTTTCTCATTTGGTCATCGATACTGTTGTCATCCGGTCATTTGTCATCTGCCACCTTGATTTTCCCCCCCGTCAGCGCTACTCTACGGGGAACGCTTTTGCATCTTTCGAGGCTCGAAAAAATTTTTAACCCATGAGTGAAGCCCTACGCAAAAAGGCGCTCGAATTCGAGGTGGCCAAGCAATTTATGGAGGCGGCGAAGCTGTACGCCGAGATAGGCGCAACGGACAAGGCCGCCTACATGTACATCAAGGCCGACCGGCCCGACCAGGCGGCCCATCTCTACACGAGCGCCGGCCAGCCCGCCAAAGGGGCCGAGGTGCTTCTCAAGGCCGACCGCCACACCGAGGCGGCGGGGATCCTGGCCAAGGCGGGCGACTACGTGGCCGCCGCCAAGGCCTACCTCGAGGGGCAGGAGCTGGAGCGCGCCGCCGAGATGTACATCCGCGGCAAACGCTACGCCGACGCGGGCGAAATTTTCCTTCTCTTGAGGAATTACCTCCGCGCGGGCGAGCTCTTCGAAAAAGCCGGCGACCTGAAGCGCTCGGCCCAGGCCTACGGGAAGGTGTCGGGAAGCGACGAGATCGCAAAGCTCCGGAACCGGGAAGACAGGGGGCGCATCGCGAAAATTCTGCAGCAGGTGCGCAACTTCGAAAAGGCCGCCGAGATCTACATCCACTCCAAGGACATCGTCGAGGCCATCCTCATGTACCTACGCATCGGGGAGCTCGCCCCCGCGGCGCGCCTCTACTCGAACTGCCAGAGCGACATCGGCTTCGACCTCATGCGCTACATCCCGAAGGAGGGCAAGTCGTACCGGGATTTTGCGGACATGTTCGTCCTCGCGCGCGACTTCGCCAAGGCGGGACGCGTCTACGAGGAGTTCGACGACTTCGTGCGCGCCGGGGAGTGCTACGAAAAGTGCGACGACTACACCCAGGCGGCGGAGTGCTACCTGCGCGGAGGCGACACGGAGCACGCGGCGCTCATGTGGGAGCGCGCGGGGGACCACCGGCGGGCCGCGGAAATTTTCGAGGAAAGCGGCAACCGCCTCATGGCCGCCCGCAACCACGAGCGCGCCGGCGACTTCTTCCGCGCGGGCGAGCTCTTCTACGCCATGCAGCGCTTCGACAAGGCCATCGACCTCCTGCAGAAGGTGCGCGAGGGGGAGGACAATTATCTCAAGGCGTCGGCGCTCATCGCCGACATCCTCAAGGAAAAGGGCTATCTCGACCTCGCCATCGAGCGCTACGAGCGCGTCGTGGAGAAGAGTCCCCTGAACGACGAGAACGTCGGCTTCTCCTACAACCTGGCGCTCATCTTCCTGGAAAAGGGGCGCTACGACGACGCCGGGCGCCTCCTCAAGGACGTGGCCAACTTCCGGTTCAACTACAAGGACGTCGCGGCGCGCCTCAAGAGCGTCGAGCACCTGAAGGAGGAGGCGGCGCGGGGCGTCAAGGTCGTGGGCCGGGAAATGGCCACCGCCCAGGAGCACCTGCGGACGCGCGAGGCCGCCGAGGCGCCCGCGGGGGCCCCGGCGAAGCAGCCGCCCGAGAAAGCGGCGGCCGAGCTTTCGCAGGCCGCGGTCGTGAGCCGCATGGAGGGCTTCGAATTCCTCAAGAACACGCCCATCTTCGAGAACCTCACGCTCGACGAGATGCGCGACTTCCGCGACATCTGCGAGCGGCGCGTCTACGCCGAGAACAAGACCATCATCGAGGAGGGCAAGCCCGGCGAGGCCTTCTACGTCATCAAGGAGGGAAGCGTCCGCGTCGTCCGCGAGCGCAAGGGCGTCGAGGAAATTATTACCATCCTCTACCCCGGCGACCACTTCGGGGAGCTCTCGCTCATCAACGAGGCCCCGACCACGGCGACCGTCAAGGCCGCCGAGGAGACCGAGGTGTTCGCCGTCACCCGCGACCGCTTCTACAAGATTCTCCAAACCAGCGACCGCCTCGCCCTCCGCATCTACCGCTCCTTCATCAAGACCCTGACGCAGCGCCTGGTGCGCACCTCGGAGGATTTCGTAGCCTTCCGGCAGGCGTTCATGACGCCTTCGGAGAAAGGCCCGGACTAGACGAAGGCGCGCGGGCACATGCAGCGGCTCGAGGCGGCCCTGAAGGAGGCGACGGCCTTTCTCAAGCGTAAAGGCGTCCGCTACGCCGACGCGCGCTTCGTCGAGACCCTCGGCGAGGACATCCAGGTCAAGAACCAGACGGTCGAGGCTCTCGCGCGCGAGACCGACCGAGGCGTCGGCGTCCGCGTCCTGTGGCGCGGGGCGTGGGGCTTCGCCTCCACGGCGGACCTGAGCGACGGGGCCGTCCACGAGGCCGCCGGGGCGGCGCTCCGTACGGCGCGCGCGAGCGCCTCGGCGAACACCGAGAAATCGAGGCTCGCCCCCCAGGAGCCGCACGAGGGTGAGTGGCGCGGCCCGTGCGAGCGCGACCCTTTCCAAGTGCCGCTCGACGAGAAGCTCGAAGAAATCTTCCGCGCGACGGAGATTCTCAAAAAGAACCCCGCCGTCAAGACGGCCGAGGGCTCGATGAGCTTCGCGCGCCGCACGCGCCTCTTCGTCTCGACGGACGGCGCGTGCATCCGGCAGGTGAAGACCACCTCCGGCGCGGGCGTCTCGGCGACGGCGGTACGCGACGGCGAGTTCCAGCGCCGCTCCTACCCGACGTCCCAGGGCGGAAACCACGCCTCGCGCGGCTACGAGTTCGTCGAGGCGATGCGCCTTCCCTCCCACGCCGAGCGCGTGGCCGGGGAGGCCGCGGCGCTCCTGCGGGCCCCCGAGTGCCCCTACGGAGAGCGCGACCTCATCGTCGGAAGCTCCCAGCTCGCCCTCCAGGTACACGAGTCCTGCGGCCACCCGATCGAGCTCGACCGCGTACTCGGAAGCGAGGTGTCGCTCGCGGGCGGAAGCTTCCTCACGCTCGACAAGTGGAAAAAATTTCGATACGGCTCGCCCGCGGTGAGCATCACGGCCGACGCGACGCTCGAGGGCGGCCTCGGCTCCTTCGGCTTCGACGACGAGGGCGTCCCGGCGCGGCGGACGCCCGTCGTGAAGGAGGGGCTCTTCGTGAACTACCTGACATCGCGCGAGACGGCCCGGGCGCTCGGCCTTCGGAGCAACGGCTCGATGCGCGCCGACGGCTGGAACGTGATGCCGCTCATCAGAATGGTGAACGTGAGCCTCGAGCCGGGCGGCGCGGACCTCGATAGCCTCGTCGCCGACACGCGCGACGGCGTCCTCGTGGACACGAACAAATCCTGGTCCATCGACGACCTGCGCCTCAACTTCCAGTTCGGGTGCGAGATCGGCTGGCGCATCGAGCGCGGCCGCGTCACGGGCATCGTCAAGAATCCGCTCTACACGGGCGCGACGCCCGAGTTCTGGAACGCGTGCGACGCCGTGTGCGGCCCGAAGGAGTGGGAGCTCTGGGGCGTGGCCAACTGCGGCAAGGGCGAGCCCGTGCAGACCGCCAAGGTGGGCCACGGCACGGCCCCGGCCCGCTTCCGCCGGGTCGAGGTGGGCGTCAAAAAGCAGTAGCCCGCGCCGCACGCCGCCCGAGGGGGCGGGGCGGGGCGCATCCCTACACCGACCTCAGGGAGTCGGTCACGGGGGTGCGGCAGGCGTTCCAGGCGGGAAGGAGGCCGCCGAGGAATCCCATCAGGGCCGCGAACCCGATTCCCGCGAGCATGATCCGCGGGGAAATTCGAAAGGCGAACGCCACCTCCACGAACGTCTGCCAGTTCGTGGTGCCGGTCGAGTAGCCGTGGACGGGAAGTGCGAGCAGGAGGCCCAGGGCGCCGCCGACGAGCGAGAGCGCCACCGACTCGAGGAGGAAGGAGACGAGGATGTGCCGGCGCTTGAATCCGAGGGCGCGCAGCGTGCCGATCTCTCGGCGCCGGGCGCTCACGGCGGCGTACATCGTGTTCATCGCCCCGAAGACGGCGCCCACGCACATGAAGATGGAGACCAGGAGGCCGAGGCGGAAGAATTCCTGCGACGTAGCCGTGGTCTGCTTCTCGTAGTACTCCGGCTGGCTCATCACGCTCAGCTTGAGGCGCGTGTCGGTCTCGGAGATAATTTCCCTCAGCGCGCCGCTGGAGGACTCGTCCTCGGCCCGGACGACCACGATCGAGGAATAGGCGCCGTAGTAGAAAATTTCCTGGAGAAGGGTCAGGTCGGTCCAGAGCTCCGAGCCGTAGGCGCTGCCCTCGGCCTCGATGATTCCCACGACGCTCCAGTCGTACGTCCCCATTCTCAGCGTCTCGCCGAGGGCGCAGCCCTGGAAGCGCTCGGCGATGCGGCGGCTCGCGAGCATCTCGAGCTTGCCGGGGCTGAACATCCTTCCGGCGACGATGCGCACCTCGGGGTGCACCGCGAAGGCGCGCTCCGTCACGCCGCGCACGGCCAGGTTGGAGCCCTCCGAGTCGGTTTTCGCGCCGCGCTTGAGCTGGTGGATGAACACCAGGAGCTCCCGCGAGGCGAGCGGCTCGCCCTTTTCGCCCCGGGCGATCCCGCGGAGCGTCTCGATGATGTCGGCCTGCTCGTCTGAGACGTAGCTCGTGGTCTCGGTCTGCGCGCCCTGGCGGAGCACCATCAGGTTGAGAGAATCTCCCGTGCCCCGCATCGTGGAGGCGAAGCCGTGCGCGAGCGCCATCATGATTACGAAGACCATGACCACGAGGGCGAGGCCCCCGATCGTCATGAGCGTGCTCTGTTTCCGCGCGAAGAGATTCTTGACGTTGTATTTGACGGGAATCATCGTGCTACGGGCTCTCAGTGTACGACATTATAACACGACGCTTTTTCAGCACGAGGAAATCGTGGAAGCCGTGAAAATTGTGAAAACTGCAATACTCTCCCGCCTCCCGAAGCCGCTCGCCGCGCAGGACACGCTTCGAAAAATGTTTCCTTTTCACACATTCTCATTCTCAGGTTATTGGGTTCGTTCGGGGAGCGAACCCAAGGAAATCCTTTGTTTACGCGCACTTCCCGGGTTCGTTCCGTAATTCGGGAGTGGCGTAGATGAGTTGGAAAAAAGGGAGTATAATGCAATGAAGGTAAAACAGATTATGGCTAAAGCCAAAAAAGCCCTCGCACAGAGCCCGCTGGTCTTTTTTCTTGGTGCGCTTACGGTTATTGAGGGGGCAATCTCGGCCACTCTTATATTCTCTGATATCCCAAGTGATTTAAAATATGCCGGATTTCGATGGGCTTGCGTGTTATTTATTGTGGTCTGCCTCTTAGTGTGGTTGCTTGTTTGGTCTCGGCCCACACATCTCATTTTTAGTGAGGAGGCACACCTGAAAAGGCCGGTGGGAGATAGTAAAAGCGGCACACGCTCACCGAAAAAAACTACCCCAACAGAGCCAGCGGCACAATGAAAGTATATTGCATCGCTTATTCTCTTCCAACGGAAAAGCGCGTTGCCGTGATAGAGACCATAAAAAAGTTTGCTGGGTGGTGGCATTACACAGATAATATGTGGCTTATTGCCACCGACAAATCACCAACGGAAATATACGAAACTTTTTCTTCCCACCTTTCGGGTAAGGAGAAAGATATGGTATTGATAATTGAAGTAGGAAAAAATTTTTATGGCCTTCTCCCCCAAGAGGCGTGGGAATGGCTTGAAGACTATGTCCCTGAATAGATAGGGCGCTACAACGGCATGGAAAGCAATTCCTCAACCGTCCACTTGTGATTAGTTAGCTTTGCCGCCATCGCTGGCGTTCGAACGTCCCACTTGCGCCCGTTCCCGTTGTGTCCGTTCTCAAGCCGCAACGTGCGGTGCTCTTTACAAAAGTTATACCACGTCGTGTAGAGGGCAAGCTGTAGCCTTAGCTGGCGTCGTTTCTTAGAAACGCCGTTAGCGTTTCGCTGTAGCCGCCTGTTAGCCGTTCGCAAGGTCTTATGAAAGACCTCTATGAAAGCCGTATTGATACGGTTGCTTGCCTTCGACTGCCTGTAGTGACGATCAATCGCTTCCCTGTCCCCGAAGATTATTCTGCTATGGACAGAAACGGGCGGCTTATGGTCTGGGCGCTCATAGGTGTGCCCACGCGCTTGGACGTAGCGGACGCCTCGCGGGTCGCCGTGTAGCGTCATCTCTACCGCCTCTTGATAGGCATTCCGCATGTCCGTAGCAAACAGGGGCCACGGCTTG
Source organism: Acidobacteriota bacterium (assembly GCA_020349885.1). NCBI lineage: Bacteria > Pseudomonadati > Acidobacteriota > Acidobacteriota bacterium. The sequence goes on along the minus strand of CP070701.1, from coordinate 2,231,331 downwards.
TTTAGGCGCCCTGCAAGCCGCCTAAAGAAGCGCTTGGTAGCGTCCAGTTTTAAATCCGTAGCCACGTCTATGAAGGGGATAAACTTGGTGTCGGCGTCTATAGACGTGAAAAGCCAAGCCGTGCCAGCGTCCGGGTGCTTTATGCGGTCTGCTTGCGTCATGTTCTTTTCCTTCTTCCATACAAAGGTCTGCGCTTCGTCTACCTGCACCTCGGACAGCTTGACGTTGTGGGACAAGCGCGAGCTTATAGCATCGGCGGCGTGGCCTGCCTTGCGAAGGCACAAGGCCACGGT
>CP070701.1:2181176-2230938 GCA_020349885.1 Acidobacteriota bacterium | reverse complement strand
GTAAATCCCGGGCGCAGGATAGGTGTACATGACGGGATCGCCGTTGGTATCCGCTGTGCCGTCACCGTCGAAGTCCCACTGGACGAAGTAGGGCAGGACGCCGCCCGTGGCGTTCGACGTGAAGGTCTGTTGCTCGCCGCAGTCCGCCGGGTTGGGCGTGACCGTGGGCGATGGCATCGGTCCCACGTAGACGGGGCCGAACGTCTCCCAGCCATAGGCAGTGCAGCTAGGGGTGTTGCTGTCGGTCACGCGGAATTGCAGGTAGTGGACTCCGTCCGTGGGATAGGTGTACATCACGGGGTTGCCTACCATCTCGGCGAAGCCGTCGTTGTTGAAATCCCACTCCACCTGGTAGGGAGGAACACCGGCCGAGACGACCACGGAGAACGTCTGCACCTGACCGCAGTCCGCCGGGTTGGGCGTCACGTCTGGCGAGGAGTTGTGGCCCACATTCACGTTGGGGCTCAGGGCGACCCAGTCCGTCGTGCAGCCCGAGCCGTTCTGGTCCGTCACGCGAACGGCGGCGTCGTAAAAGCCGGGATACTGGTAGAGATAGTCGACCGGATCGCCGAACTTATCCGTGAAGCCGTCGCCGTCGAAGTCCCATTCAACCTGGTAGGGCGGTGTGCCGCCACCGGCATTCGACGTGAACGTCTGAATGTTGCCCAGGCAGGCGGGATTGGGCGAGGCCTCGGGCGAAACCGTCACGGGGCAGGGAACGTCCACCGTAAAATAGCAGCCGCAGACCCAGTTGCTGTCGCAGAAGGTGAAGCCGTCTCCCGTGGCCCGCACGCGCCAGGAATAGAAGCCGTTGGCGAGCGGGGTCGTAATGGCGGTGGTCGTGTCCGCCAGGGTTGAGCCGTTCGCCACAAGCGAGCCCGTGCAGGCTGCCGCATCGTAGACCTCCCACTCGTAGCCGTTTTCGTTCGTTACGTCGCTCCACGCGAGCGTGGGGATGTCCGTGGCGACGGTTATGGGCCCGCCGCAGGCCTGACCCTCGACGTCCACCTGGAGGGGGTCCGGAAGAGCCGGGCAGACCGTGAACTCGCAGCCGCAGACCCAGTTGCTGTCGCAAAAGGCGACGCCGTCCCCCGTGGCCCGCACGCGCCACGAATAGGTGCCGCTGGCAAGAGGCGACGTCACAGCCGTCGTGGTGTCCGCGAGCTCAGCGCCGCTTGCCACGAGACCTCCAGCGCAGCCCGGTGCATCGTAGACCTCCCACTCGTAACCGTTTTCATTTGCTACGTTGCTCCACGCGAGCGTGGGGGTGTTAGTGGCGGCGGTTATGGGCCCGCCGCAGGGCTGCCCCTCGACGTCCACCTGGACGGGGTCCGAAAGCACAGGGCAGACCGTGAACTCGCAGCCGCAGACCCAGTTGCTGTTGCAGAAGGTGGCGCCGTCTCCCGTAGCCCGCACGCGCCAGGAATAGGCGCCGCCTGCGAGCGGGGTCGTAATGGCGGTGGTCGTATCCGCCAGAGTCGAACCGCTCGCCACCAGCGAGCCCGTGCAGCCAGGCGCATCGTAGACCTCCCACTCGTAGCCGTTTTCGTCCGCTACGTTGCTCCACGCGAGCGTGGGGGTGTTAGTGGTAACGGTTATGGGTCCGCCGCAGGCCTGCCCCTCGACGTCCACCTGGAGGGGGTCCGAAAGCGGCGTGCAGGGCGGCGGGCACGTGAAAATGCGCACGTCGTCAATGAGCCAGCCGAGAGAGTTATTGTTGACGGGATCCACGGTATCGAAGCGAAAGCCGATTTGGATATCGTCGCCGGGCGTATAGTTGGGCGTGAGGTCAAGGCTTACGAACCACCACTGGTCGTTCGTCTGGAAGCACGGTTCCCAGACCTGCACGAAGGGGGCGCCGTTTACGGAGATTTCGACCGTGGTAATGTCCGTAGTGCTGCAGCCTCCGTCCGTATTGCGCCGCTGCCAGAACGTGAGCGTCGCCCCGTCGGGAACGCTCGTCAACATCGGCATCGTAAGGAATCCCGTGTTCGTTATTCCCGTGTCGTAGTCGCAGGAGAAATCCTGGCCGTAATACCAGCTCCACGAGCCTGATTTGGCCGAAGGCGTGCACGTAGGCTCGGAAACGAGGTGCCATAGGCCGTCCGCCGTCCAGCCGGGGGCGCCCGTTTCCATGTCGTCGAAGGCTTGCTCGGTGGGCGAGATGCAGCCGAAGACGAAGTCGATGTTCGGCGTATCAAATCCCACCGTCACGGATACGGGGTCGAACGTTCCGCAGCCGTCGTTGCCGTCGTAGCACTGGTTTCCGTAGAACGAGTTCGCCTCGACGCGGTAGTCCGCCGCCGTGGGGAGCGCGAGCGTGTAATCGCCGAATGCGTCCGTCCAGGTGCAGACGTCGCAGGTGCCGAGGGCGCTGCCGGAGGCGCAAACCTGGACGCCCGGGAGCGGCAGGCCGTCTCCGACGACGTTGCCGGAGATGCTGCCCGAGGGGTCGAGATCGATGTCCGCCGTCGTGGTTGCCCCCTCGTTCACCGTGATGGACGTGGCGCTATCGCCGCAGAATGTGTCCTGGTACCATTCCTCAAGGTAGGATGGATTGTTGGGCATTCCGGCGTTTGCGTGGATGAAGTGGTCTCCTACGGGCAGTTTGATGCTATAGAAACCGTCCGGACAGCTTTGTGTCCAGCCGCTGCCGGAGCCCGGTGTACCGCCGACGTTCTCGTGATTGTGAATGCCGATGTCCGCAATGGGATTCGTCGTCACGGCATCCCGCACGAAGCCCTCGACGAATCCCGCCGGCAAGAGAACGTCCGACGGATAGCGAATGAGGTCGTTCCCGCCAATGGTGATATCCCGGCCTTGAAAGTTCGCCAAATTGTCGGTGGGGCCTTCAATCCACAGTTGATACGGGGAGCTGAACGGAACGGGGCCGTGGTAGAGGCCGTTCTGGCGGGACATGGTGTCGAAATAGTTTTCATAGGGAGCCGTCCCTGCCCAGGAATCCACCCACGCCCCCGGCACGGCCGTGCCGTCCTGCTCCGCGGCACGCCCGCCAAGGAAAGCGCCGCGCTGCATCTGCGTGTCGCCGAAGTCGAAGGGGCCGGAGATGGTCTGGTAGGTTTCGTCGCCCATAACGGTCACCAGGCGGCTGCCGCATGGTCCCATTAATTCGAAGTCATAATCACCCGCTTCGAGATAGAGCGTGGCGTCACCGTTCGCGTCCGTGAGGCGTTGGTCGAAAACGTCGTTTTCGGCGTCGAATGCGGCATTGGGCACTGGGTTGGGCGGCACGTCATCGTCCACGGCCCGGATGTGGACGGTGAAGCCGGTGTTCAGCGTTTTATTGAGCGTCGTGTTAGTACCGACGCCCAAGAGTTCGTCGGCGCTCGATGCAAGGGTGGTTGCCGTAGGCGCCCAGAACACGAGATGAAGGTCTCCTCCGGGGTGGGTCACGGAGTAGTTGCCGGAGCCGTCGGTGACTGCGTAGTCTTGAAGAATTCCTTCATCTTCGCAGTCGGGGTCCGCCGGATCTATCCAAAAGAGGAGCACTACAACGTTCGCGACGGGATTCGTTCCGTCGTCCACCGTGCCGCTCACGGTTAGCGTTCCCTGGTTGAATAAGCCCGGCAGGAGCGTGAAAGGGAAAGGCTCGCTGTCCACGCCGTCCACCTGGACAACCATGTCGTTTGTGCCCGCCGCGACCCCGGGAGGAACCCTGGTCGCCACGAACCCACGTGCGGGATCGAACCGGGTGTCAACGCCCGCCACGGTGCCGCCGCCGCTTTTCGTAAACAGCGCGTCGACCACAGCACCGTTAATGTTTTCGGCGAAGATGGAAACGGGCTGCCCTTCCTGGGCATAGGGGCCTTCGTCTCCCATCTCCAGGATGCGCGGCTCAGGGCCCGTGTACTGAAGGGCGTTTTCGTCGAATACCGTGAAATCGAACTCCGAGAGCGTGTCGCCTGCGAGGTTAACGTGCCTGACCTGCGTCGGGCCGGTGACAGCGAGGAAGTCGGGGTAGATGTCGAGCCGGTGCGCCCCCGAGGGAAGCGCGATGTCGAACCGCCCCGTGCACGGGTCGGTGTCCGTCGTGCCGGAGAACATACTGAAGCTGCACTCGTCGGCTTCGTCAATGAGGCTGTCGAAATCGTTGTCAGTCCCGTCGGTGCACCAGGGGTTGGTGTTCTGGAACGCGTCCACGGAGGCGTACAGGCCCGCGCCGCTCTTGTCCCGGGCGCGGCCGCTGAAGTAAAAGCCGCTGTCCATGGTAATCTGCCCCAGGTCCGTATCGGAAGAAATGGGCACGCCGAGTTGGTCGGAGTTGTTGACGAATCGGCTGCCGGTCGGAGCGAAAAATTCGAAATCGAATGTTCCCGTCGGCACGTAAAGCGAGAAATAGCCGTCGTCGTCGGTCACGGTGGCGGTGAAATAGCCGGTCCCGTCGTCGTAAGCATCCACTTCGACGTTCGAGATGTCGTCGAAATTGTCCGAGACCACCTGCCCCGTGACCTGCCAGCCCGTGGCGAAGGTGTGGTTTTGGACACCTGTGCAGGCGACGGAGTCATAAAGCATCCACAGCCACGGCTGGCCCTCGGGCGGGATGTAAACCACGTCGTAGTTGCCGGGTGCTTCGAGGTCCGCGGACCACGTGCCGTTCGCAGCCGTAACGGCGGCGCGGAGGAAAATGTCGTCAAAGTCTTCAAAGATGATGACCAGCGCGTCCTGCAGCGGGCTGAGAGACGGGTCGGAAGCCGTCCCGCTCAGGGTGCATGCGGGCGTGAACGTTCCCGCGACAGTGTAGCAGAGCGCGTTGCTCGTTTTGTCGAGGTCGGGGTTGTAGACCGTGACGTCATATACCCCGTCCGCGAGGGCCGGCACCTCGACGATGATGCCACCGAGGTCGGGGCGGTAGGCGAGGACGGTCGCCGGGGTGGCGTCGAAGTATACGGTCGGCATGCTGCCGAAGGAAAAGCCGAAGCCGTCGAGCTTCACGTGCGCGCCCGCCGGGCCGCTCGGCTGCTCGATGAACGTGAGCGTCGGGCTCTCAAGCCAGCGGCCGATGATGAAATTCACGCCGCCCACGTCCGCACCGGAAACCGTCACGTTGCGCTGGGCGCGCGTCTCGTCCAGGTTTCGGTAATAACCGAGCGTTCCCTCGTCATCCCCTCCGAAACGAACGTCCCAGGTGCCGTCAATGACCGGGAGCGAGTAATCGCCGTTGCAGTCCGTGGTGGCCTGGGACTCATAACGGCTGGTTACATCCCAATAACTCCCTCTTACGCAGATATCCTCGATGCCGGCTCCCGACATGTCCGTGACCTGCCCCTTGATAAAGGAAGTCGGTGTCAAGTAGAAAATGTCCTGTCCCGCTTTCACGTCTCCGTCGCTCAGCGTAACTTGGTCGGGACTCTTTGTGACCAGCCCTGGCAGATGGACTACCTCGATGCTCGTTGAGTAATCGTACGTCGCCGGAGAGGTCGGACCTACCACGCCGAGCGTGAAGGTGCCGTCCGGGCGTGAGTGAATGGAGGTCTGGTAGCAGTCCGGATCGCAGGGCCAGAAACGGTACGCCGACAGTCCGAACTGCCCCGGCACAGGGGTGAGCGTCTCGTCGTAAACTGTGCCGTTGATGAATGCGTTCGCGGCCGGGGATTGGCTGAGCGGCGCCACGGCCGGCCCGCCGCTCACCGTGACGTTAACCCAGTTGTCCTCGCGGGAGACGGCGCCCTGGATGGCGAGGCCGTCGTCCCCGTCCTCGCCGATGGACCAGTCGCCGTCAGCCGCCATGAACGCATAGTCGCCGTTCTCGTCCGTGAAGGCCATCGCGAACACGGGTCCTGCGGCGGTGTCTGCATCGGCCCACATCGCAACGCCTGGAATGCCTGCCCCGACGTCCGGGCCGGTTTCGTAGACGAGCTGGCCCGTGATGGAATAAACGCCCGGCATCATCTCGAAGCCCTGTCCGGCGAAGTTGTCCGCTCCCGTAAAGACGAAATAGGGCTGGTTTATGAAGCTGCCCATGTACCCGGGCCTTGCTCCGAGCAGGATATGGTGGCTGCACGTCATCGCGGCCGGGACGTAGATCGTGAAATTGCCGGCCACGTCCGTCAGCACGGAACCTCTCACTCCCTGGCACGCCATGTCCACCGGGAGGAGGTAGACGCAGGCGCCGCCGATGGGGGACTTGCTTACGGAGTCGATGATCGTGCCGCTCACGCTCTGCGCGTCCACGGCCTGCGTCACCGCGAAGGTTTCAATCGCGGTCGAGTTGTCGAACACGTCTTCAGCCTCCCAGATATAGCTCCCCACGGTATACGTGTAGTTATCATAGGAAGTGAATCGCCGCACGTTCACCGTAATCTGTCCCGCCACGGGGTCGACATCCGAGAACATGTTCGGACTCCATTCAGAAAAATTGTCGTCGATGCTATCCGTCCAGATCACGTAATCCTCGACGTCGATCACGCCGTCGGCGTCGATGTCGACGTATAGGCGCAGCACGGCCTCTGGAGATCCGCCCTGAAGCGCCCCGATGTCCACCTGCACCGTGCCCGTATAGTCGCGGGCTATGGACGTGGGATTGACGGATATCGTTGGAACGGCGAGCGCAGCCCCTGTTGCAACAGTGAGTAAACAAACGCCTACCATCAAACGTTTTGCAAAACGCATACGATTCTCCTCTCTCAAAGAATGTGTTACCGTTGTTTGCGTTCTTCCCCGAGCGGGGGATTCCCCTGTCAGAAAAGACAAGTCAGTATAAGCGAAATTTTTTCAAAAATCAATACGCAAACTATCTGAAAATCCGGTTGGAGTCGGGTGTGGGCATGAGGCAGAGGCCAGTGCCGGAACGTACGGGAGAAACAAGATGAGGCGACTACACATAACTTGTTTTAAAATAAGGATATTTTTTGTTTCAGGATCGGCAAAGCCGGAAAGCCCAATCCCCATCGGATGTCACAGGCTGTGTGCTGTGATTGGAATTCTTTTGCTTTGGCCGGCGCCCTTGGGGTAACATTCCTTAGCTATGGCCATTCGGAGTGATGAACGGGCTGCAGCCATTTTGGTGGCGGGCGGGCGAAGCGAGCGCCTGGGAGACGACAAGGCGCTCATCCCTCTCGGAGGGAAGCCGCTCGTCCAATGGGTGTTTGACGCGTTAAAGAAGGTGTTCGACACGGTGATTATCGCCGCGAGCCGGAAAGAGCATTTTTCTTTTCTCGGCGTTCCCGTCGTGCCGGACCGGCTCGCGAACGCCGGCCCTATCGCGGGCCTTCACGCCGGCCTCCTTCATCTGGACGCGCCGTGCGCCTTCGCCTCCGGATGCGACACGCCGTTTCTCCAGGAGGAATTCCTTCGCTTCATGCGGGGCGAATACCGCGGCGAGGAGGCGCTTGTTCCCGTCGTCCAGGGCAGGGTGCAGCCCCTCCACGGCATCTACGCGAAGTGCGCCGCCCCCCGGATGGAGGCGTTCGCGCAAGTGGGGCGGCATGGCGGGGTGTGCAAGTTCCTGGAAAAAATTTCAACGCGCTACCTGCACGACGACGCGGCGGATTTTTCGCGCTTTGCGGACTCCTTTCTGAACGTGAATACGCCGCAAGCGCTCCGCGAAGCGGAGGCGAGGGCAGGGCGCAAATGAGCTACTTGGACATTGCCGATGCACGTTCCATTTCTTGACCTCAAGGCCCAGTACCGCCAAATTCGCCCCGACGTGGAGCGCGCCGTCCGCCGCGTTTTCGAGTCGCAGCGCTTTGTCCTGGGGAAAACCGTCGAGACCTTCGAGCGCCGGATGGCGCGCCTTGCGGGAACGCGCCACGCCGTGGGGGTGGCGTCCGGAAGCGACGCGCTATATATGGCGCTCGCTTCGGCGGGTGTCGGAGCGGGCGACCGCGTCCTCGTGCCCGCGTTCAGCTTTTTCGCCACCGCGGGAGCGGTGTCCCGCCTCGGTGCCGAGCCCGTGTTCGTGGACATAGGCCCGCGCACCTTTAATCTCGACGGTGTCCAGCTCTTGAGAGCGGTCGCCTCGATGGCGCCGGAAGAGCTGGTGCGCGTGAAGGCTGTCATTCCGGTGCACCTCTTCGGCCAGTGCGCGGATATGCGCCCCGTCCTCGAGGTGGCGCAACGCTTCCGCTGGGCGGTCGTCGAAGACGCGGCGCAGGCCGTCGGCGCTCGCCATCGGGGACGCCCGGCGGGCTCCTTGGGCGATGCGGGCTGCTTTTCGTTCTATCCCACGAAAAACCTGGGCGGCGCGGGCGACGGAGGCGCCGTGACGACCGACAGTGCGCGCCTGGCGAAACACCTGCGCGAGATGCGGGACCACGGCCAGGTCGCGCTCTACCGCCACCGCTTCGTCGGCCTGAACAGCCGCCTCGACGCCTTGCAGGCGGCGGTGCTTTTGGTCAAGGCGCGTCATCTTGAGAAATGGAACCGCGCCCGCCGGGCGCTCGCCCGCCGATACGACGCCCGTCTCGCGGATGTTTCCGAGATCGAAACGCCCGTGTGCGCGCAGTCCAACACCCATACCTACCACCAGTACACCGTCCGCGCCAAGCGCCGCAACGCGCTGCGCGAGCACCTCGCCCGAAAGGGCGTCGATACCCAGGTCTACTATCCCGTGCCGCTTCCCCACCAGCCCTGCTACCAAGAGGCCGGGCGCGGGCGGGAAAAATTTCCCGAAAGCGAGCGGGCCTCGCGCGAGGTGCTTGCGCTTCCCGTCTATCCCGGGCTTTCACGCCGCAAGCAGGACTACGTGATTCGCTGCCTGCGGACGTTCTATGGGAGGAAGTGAGATGCTTTTTTGCTTCTTTTCCTTCGCCGGAGGAGAAACGGGACGTGACTTTCGTCCGATATTTCGGATAAAATATTGTGAAACTGCTTGCCAGGCGCACCCTCGCGTCATACACTGTAATAGAAAGGGGCGAGAAGGGGAGGGGGCCCGAGCGGGGGGAAGCAGGTTACCATGAGCGCAAGAATACTGGTCGTCGAAGATACCAAGGCGGTGCGTGAGCAGATTCGCAATGTTCTGCTCAAAGACCAGTTGGCGCAGGAGGTTATCGAAGCGACGGATGGACTCAAGGGCTTCAAGCTGCTGGTCAGCCACCGCCCGGACCTGGTCATCTGCGACATCACCATGCCCCAGCTCGACGGCTTCAAGTTTCTCGAAATGCGCTCCAGCCGCCATGAGCTGAGCGCCATTCCCGTCCTCATGCTCACGGCGAGCGGGGACGTGGAAAACAAGGTCAAGGCGCTTGAGCGTGGCGCCGTGGACTACATCACGAAGCCCTTCGACGACAGCGAGCTCACCGCGCGCGTCAAGGTGCATCTGCAAATCAAGTCGCTCCAGGACGAGCTGCGCCAAGCCAACGCCCTTCTGGAAAAACTCGCGGTCACCGACGGCCTCACTTCCATCTACAACCGCCGCTACCTGATGGATGCCCTCGAGAAGGAATTCCAGCGCGCGGAGCGGTACGGAGAGTCCTTCGCCGTGATTCTGATTGACGTGGACCACTTTAAGGGCGTCAACGACAACTTCGGACACCAGATGGGCGATTTCGTCCTGCGCGAGTTGGTGCAAATCCTGTCTCAGCAGCTGCGCGGCACCGACATCGTGGGCCGCTACGGCGGCGAGGAGTTTGTTATCCTTCTCCCGGGAACGGACCTGCAGGGGGCGGCCTCGCTCGCCGACCGCGTCCGCGGCCTCGTGGAGCAGCACCCGTTCCGATGGGGGGACGCCTTCGCCCGGATCACCCTCAGCGCCGGCGTCGTCGCCTACCCCCATCCTTCGCTCCAATCGCCGGACGACGTCGTCCGGCAGGCCGACGCCGCGCTCTATCGGGCGAAGGAGCAGGGGCGCAATGCCGTGCAGGTCCTGAACAGCGCCTGAATGGCTTCTTTGCTGTTCTTGCGCCCGGCTTGCATCATAACCGATAATTTAAGATGACTGGCATAGAACACGCGGTCGCAGGCGGCGTGCCTGGCGGGCTGTTGGTCGCCCGGGTTCTGATGGCCCTCACGCTGGGCTACCACATTATCCTGGCCTGTCTGGGCGTCGGGCTTCCCGTTATGATGCTCTTCGCCGAGTGGCGTTTTCTGCGCACTGCCGATATGGGCTGGAAAACGCTCGCCCGCCGCTGGTCGAAAGCGTTCACCGTCCTCTTTGCCGTCGGGGCGGTGTCCGGAACCATCCTGTCGTTCGAGCTGGGCCTGCTCTGGCCGGAGTTCATGGGCACGTTCGGGGCCGTCATAGGCCTGCCTTTCACGCTGGAGGCTTTTGCGTTTTTCCTGGAGGCAATCTTCCTGGGCATCTATCTTTACACGTGGGACCACTTGCCGCCTCGCTTGCACTGGCTGTCGGGGTTCCCCGTCGCCGTGGCGGGGCTGGCCTCGGCGTGGCTTGTCGTGACGGCTAACGCATGGATGAACACCCCGAGGGGCTTCGAGATGGCGAACGGCGTGGTGACCGACGCCGATCCCGTGGCGGTCATGTTGAACCCGGCCACCGCGACGCAGACCGCGCACATGATGCTTGCCGCTTATTTTGTCACCGGGTTTCTGGTCGCATCCGTCTATGCCGTGGCAATGCTGCGGGGAAAGAACCGTCTCCACCATCGGCGGGCTCTGTCTCTTGCGCTCGCGCTGGGAGCTCTTTGCGCTCCCTTGCAGCTCGTGGTCGGAGACGCGTCTTCGAGAATGGTCGGCCGGACGCAGCCCGCGAAGCTGGCCGCGATGGAGGGCCAGTTCCGCACCCAGGCCGGCGCCCCCTTGCGCATCGGCGGATTCCCCGACGAGCAGGCGATGGAGACGCGTTGGGCGATCGAGATTCCGAAGATGCTTTCGTGGCTGGTCCACGGAGACGCCGACGCCGTCATACGGGGGCTGGACGATTTTCCTCCGGAGGACAGGCCACCCGTCGCAATCGTTCACCTGTCCTTCCAAGTGATGGTCGCCATCGGCGCGGGCCTCACGCTGCTGGGCGGATGGGCGGGATGGGCGCTGTGGCGCCGCCGCTTCCCGGGAGGCAGGACGTTTCTGTGGCTGACGGCGGTGTCCGGCCCCCTCGCCGTCGTCGCCCTGGAGTGCGGCTGGGTCGTCACGGAGGTCGGGCGCCAACCGTGGATCGTGCAGGGAGTCATGCGCACGGCGGAGGCGGTCACGGACGCGCCCGGGATTCCATGGGTTCTCGCCCCTTTGGGAGTCGTGTACGTAGTGCTGACCGTGGGCCTCGTGGCGTCGCTTAGGTTTCTGGCGCGGAAGCCGCTTCCGGAGGCAGACCATGCTGCCTGACGCAATTGCCTGCGCGATTGTGGCGGGCCTCACGCTGTACGCCGTTCTGGGCGGGGCGGACTTCGGCGTGGGAGTGTGGGAGCTCAACCCGACCTTGCGAGCTTCCGAAAGGGAGCGGGCGTTCATGCATCAGGCGATGGGCCCCGTGTGGGAAGCCAACCACGTATGGTTGATTTTCGTGCTGATAGGACTGTTTTCGGCGTTTCCACCCGCGTTCGCAGCGTTGTGCCGCGCGCTCTGGATTCCTCTGCTGTTAGCGGTGGTTGGAATAATGTTGCGGGGCGCGGGCTTCGTCTTTCACAACTCCGTGACGGGCATGGCGCGGCAGCGGGCGGTCTGGGCGAGAGTGTTCGCGCTCGCTTCCACGGCGGCTCCGTTTTTCCTCGGAGCCGCCGCCGGCGCCGTCGCCTCCGGAGAGCTGGCCGTGACGGCGCGCGGCGGCTACGCGGGCGATTATTTGAGCGGATGGCTCTCTCCCCTGTCGATTTTCAGCGCTTTCTTCTCGGTGGGAATCTGCGCGTACCTCGCGGCCGTCTACCTGACTCGCGAGGCTGCCATGGAGGGCGATCCCGTCCTTGTCAATGCCTGGCGGCGTCGCGCGCTTGCCGCCGGCGGGGGGATGGGCGCCCTGGCGATGGCGGGACTGGCCGTAGCGGCGGGCAGCGCGCCCCTGCTCTGGAAGGGATTGGCGGGCCGGGCCCTGCCGTTCGTGGGAATATCCGTCCTGGTCGCCTTATTCACCATCTGGGCGTTGTGGCGGCGGCGTTTTACGGCCGCGGTTTTCGGCGCTGCGGCAACCGTCGCCGCCGTGGTATGGGGATGGAGCGCCGCCCAGTATCCCGCGCTCATACCCCCGGTTATTACCGTCGAAACGGCGCGCGGGCCCGACGCCGTGCTCGAAGCGGTGCTCTGGGGCATCGTAGCCGGCTCCCTCATCATGGTCCCGTCGCTTGTGTACCTCTTCTACCTTTTCAAGTGGAAGCGTGCGGCGGGGGCCGCTACGTATGGCAACGGGAAAGACGATTGATTTCCTCGACCAGCCGGTTCTCGGGCTTGCCTGTCAGCAGATCCAGAGTGGGCGGCAGCCAAGGCTTGTCCTGGTGGACACGCCAGGGGTCGGGATTAGGGGCTAACTGTCAACGGCCGGCTTTACGGACACGGCCCCGTGGCGGGCCAGCCGGGCTGGGCGTTTCGTTCCGCGCCCGCGTTGTCGGTGCCGCAGCTTGATTCGCTGAAAGCGTTCGCCGCCGAAACCACCACCCATCGGTCGCCCGCCCCTACTATAGAATAGCCAAGCTCCACCGTCGAGCCAACGTCGTTCCATGTATCCAGGCATGTCTGCGAAGGCGTCCCGTACCATGTGCCGATGGCGCCCTCGTAGACGACGTAGCCTGTTTCGTTCTCTACGTCCTCGACAATAATCTGGTCCGCCGCTGTCGTCGGAACAAGCAGGGGATCGGCGGAGCCTACGGGAGAAGGCTCCGGAGGCGGAGGAAACGGACAGACGCACGCGCTCGCGTCGCACTCCACAACGCCTGCCGTTACGCTCAGGGTGCCTGCCGCGACTTTCGCCTTACCGCCGCCGCCGCAGCCCCCCCCTTCCTCCATCAGGCGAAGCTGGTACGTGCCCGCCTTCGTGTAGAGCCCGGTCACGTCATAGGGGTTCTCGTCCGCCACCCCGAGCGGCTTCACGACCGTCGCGGTCGCAGACGGGTCCACAAGTGCCACCTCGACACAGTTCACCAAGTCGGTTGCCCCCGACAGCGTGTAGGAAAGCGTAGCGGACTTCGCAGGGCTTGGAATCGTGAATGCAGGTGCGAAATCAGAGAACTCCGTGCTGTCCAGAGCTCCCAACGGGTCCGCCACCTGGAAGCTGGTTTCCGTAGGGCCGGGATTGATCGTGCCCACCTGGAGCGAGAACGCGGGAATCTCGCCGGGATACGCTCCCTCATCCGAGACAATGCCCGTTACGTCGAAGGTGAGGTCGTTCACGCACACAGCACCCGCGTCCACGAGGAAGGAATACGTGAACGTTGCCGTCCCGCCCGCGGGGATGCTGCCGTAGTCACCGGGGTTGTTGCAGACCGTCGCGGCCACCGCGGATCCCGCATTAACCGTGAGGTCTGCCAGGACGTTCGTCGCGTTGCAGACGGAGGTGTTTTCGAGTTGTACTGTGGCCGACCATCCCTCTCCAGGCTCCACCACGGCGTCGCCGTCACCGCAATCCTCGGCGAGCGTAGTTACTGGGTCGAAGGACGTATCGTAGGCCACTACAGTGGTCGGCACCACGGCAGAAACCTCGACGGTGTTCGTGTCCTCGTTCGGCTCAATGGCCGAGTCCTCTGCGCGCACGATGTAGTAATAGGTTCCGGCTGCAACGCTGTCCGTATAAGAAGTGAGAGTGGTCGTGGCGATGCGGTTGGCCAGGCTGGGCGTAAAGCCGGAGACGGCGTCCCGGTAGACGTGGTATCGCACAGGGTTTTTATAGAGGTCCGTCGCGGGGTTCCACGAGACGGTGGCGCTGCCGCAGGAAGTGACGACGGTCTGCGCTCCCACGGTCGTGTCCCACGCAGGAGGCGTTCGGTCGGCCTCCTTGAGGGCCTGCAGGATGCGCAGTTTTCCGTAGCCCCAGTCGTCGTTCGGCGTGGCGCCCGTGTTGGCGTCTTCCAGGGCGCCGTCCTGGATGGCGGTGCGAACCTGCGGGGGGGGAAGCGCCGGGATGTACTGCTTGAGGATGGCGGCCGCGGCGGCCGCGTGCGGCGCGGAGGCCGACGTCCCGGTGAAGAATTTATGGCGGCCCCATATAGGACAAGGAATAGCCAGGCAAGGCGACTCGCAAGTAACAAGGCAAGGGGTAAAGCAAGGGGAGGTTTGGTCTTCTGAGCGCGCCGTGTAGATGTCGTTATCGCCCGGGGCGGCCACGTCCAGGATGGAGACGCCGTCGACGCGGGTGCCGCGTCCGCTGAAGCTGCTCAGCACCCCCAAGGCGCCGCGCGTGCTGTAGGAGGCCACCGTGACGGCGCTGTCGGCCGTGGCGGGCCAAGTGACGGTGCGCGCGGACGTGACGAAGTTCGTGAAAACCGTTCCGCCGCTCCACGAGCGCGTGTTGTCGTCAATGTAGCCGTCCACGAGCTCGTCACTCACGGCGTCGTTGAAGATTTCCAGCGCCCACGAGCCTGTGACGGGATTCCCCCCGTCGTGAATCCAGAAGTCCACCTTCACCGTGCCCCGGGGAGACGTTTCTTTGAACGTCGATACGTTATAGACGCCCACGATCGTTTCCGTCCACGCCGGATTCATGGGCAAATCACCGCTCTGGGGCGTAGCGGGGGGCGTGATGCGCATGCGGAGGTTGTTGGACGGCGTGCGCCAGAGATACGAGGCATAGATTTCTATTTGCCCCGCCGGAACCGTGAATGTGTTCGTCACCGACCCTCCTCCCGCCACGGTAAACTGGGAGTGCTTGTTGCCGTTTGCGAGATTGCCCGCCCCTGTGACCTGCGTAATCCCGCCTGCCGACTGCGCGTCCATTTGCTCCTCGTAGATGCTGCTTCCGTCCAGGAATTCATAAAGCCATTCGCCGAACTCGTGCAGGACGACGTCGGCGCCTTCAAGTTCCGCCCATTCCGCGGCCGCGAGCACGCCGCCGTCGACATCGCCGAGGAGATATTCCGCATCCGGCGCGATGCCCGCAAGGAGCCGCCCCGGCGCCTGGCCGACGGCGATTCCCGCGACCGCCGTGCCGTGCCCTGAGGTGTCGGCGTCCGTGTCCGTGAGGTCCACGCCGCGCACGCGCACGATGCCGGTGCCGTTGCGCGTCCTGAGAATCTTAGATTCGCCCAGTGCCTGAAGCGTCTCGCCCACGTCGAGCGCGTTGTTTTCATTCGCGTCGTTCACGATGAATAGCTGCTCGCCGAAGGTGGTCACGAGGTCGTTTGCCTGGTCGCGCACGGCGTCCGCATCGGCGTCGTTGAAGAGCCAGTCGATGTTTGCCTCGAAAACGCACATCGTTCCCGAGGGCCCTCCCGCGCCGTCCACGAAATCGAGGAGTTCGTCGGCGTCGCAGAGAAAGTTGGTATTAAGGTCCACGCAGTCGACGCCCCTGTCGAAAATGCTGTTTCCGTTGTCCAGCCAGTCGTAGGTCGGGCCGGTGTCCTTGAAGAGCGCCGGATGGTATACGTCGATGCCAAAGTCGATGGCGGCGATGACAGTGCCCGCGCCGCGAAGCGGAAGGCCGCCGTCGTCGTCGTAGAGCCACGCGCCGTCCGAGGCGTCCACCTCCGGGTTGCTTAAATCAAGCGTGGGGAGGGGGCGCCAGTACGCTTCGATGCGCTCCACGAGGGGATGGTTCACCAGGGTGCGCACCTTCTCCCACGGGACACGCGCGGCAAGGCTGCGGCGCGACGTGGCAGCCTCCACGCCGCGCCTTTCGCCATGCCTAAGAAGCGAAAATCGAATCCCCTCGCCTTCGAGCATGTAGAGCGCATGCTCGGAGGGAATTTCCCGGAAACGCACGGCGGCACGGAGGCCTCCTTCCTGCGCCCACTCGGGAGCGCAGTCCCAGAGGCTCCCCTGTTCGTAGCACAAGAGGAGGAATTCCGCCCTCGAGTTCATCGTAGCCCGAGGAGGCTGCGTGAAAACTCCTCCTCCCGCCACCCCTAGGAAGGCCAAAAGCGCTACCGTCAATGTTCCGCTCATTCGCTTCATTTATAGAATATGATACACCACAGGCGCGAATCGCGCTATGACAAGCGTCACATTTTGGCCGATTCTGAGCGATTCGGGATGGTTCTGCCGGGGATGCAGGACCTTGAGGCGCTTCTCCCTCGAGGCATCGGCGTTTTGCCTTCCTCCCCCTTCGCGCCTACCATGGGGGGATGGAAAAAAGCGTACCCTCCCGGAAGATCATGGCCCCTGCCTTCCCATGACGCTTCGTCTCCACCGCGCCGCCTGGATTCTTCCTATTGTCTCGCCGCCCGTTCGTGACGGGGCGCTCGTTCTCGACGAGGGGGGCCGCATGGCCGCGCTCGGCCCGTCCGACGAGGTGCGGGGAAAATATTCCCATCTCCCTCCCGTCGAGCACGGAGGCAGCGTCCTTTTCCCCGGGCTCGTCAACGCGCACACGCACCTCGAGTTTTCCCATCTGCTCGGCGTCGCCCCCCGCGCGGGGGAAGGGCAGGGGGGGCTGGCGGCATGGCTTGGCCGCTTTCAGGAAAAGCGCGTGCTGTCTTCCGAGGACGACGCCAAGGCGGCACTGCCCGGCGCGCTCGCGCAGCTCCGCGACTCCGGCGTCGCGTTCGTGGGCGACGTCTCCAACGCGCTTCTCTCCGTCGAGCCGCTCCGGGAAGCGGGGTTGGAGGGCGTCGTTTTTTACGAGATTCATGAAAGGCTCGACGCGCGGGACGCGGAGGCTGTTTTTAAAGGGGCCGCGGCGCGCGTAGAGAACCTCGACTCCCCGAATGGGCTCAGAGTCGTTCTTTCGCCGCATGCGCCCTACACGGTCTCGAAGCGCCTGTTCGAGCTTCTCCGGGGCTGGTCGGAGGAGCGCGGCGCGCCGCTCAGCGTCCACCTCGCTGAGGGCGAGGACGAGAATCTCCTCTACGAATCCGGCTCTGGCGAGCTTCGCGCGTGGTTCGAGCGGCTGGGCGTCTGGCCATGGCCGCCGGGTTTCTCGCCCACCGAGAAAACCACCACGGCGACGCTCGATGCTTGGGGCCTCGTCCACGACCGTACGCTCGCGGTGCACGGGGTCGCCTTGCGCCGTGCGGACGTGGAAATTCTCGCCAAGCGCGGCGCGGCGCTCTGCCTCTGCCCTCGAAGCAACCTCTACGTCGGCGGAAAACTTCCACCCGTGGAGGTTTTCCTGAAGGCCGGCCTCCCCATGGCGCTCGGCACCGACAGCCTCGCCTCGAACGACGACCTGTCGCTCTTCATGGAGATGCGCCTGCTCGGCGAGCGGTTTCCTTCCATTCCTCACCGCGAAATCTTGAAAATGGCCACCTTGAACGGCGCCCGCGCGCTGGGTATTTCCGAAGAGCGCGTCAGCTTCGCCGAGGGAAACCGGCCGGCGGTGATGAAGATAGACTGCCGGACGCCCGTCCAGGACGCGGAGGCGCACCTCGTGCTTCGCGGCCACGAGCATACGGCGGAGCGTGTCGCATAGGGGCGCGTTGTAGTGGCAATCGAAATTTCCTACCCCGCGAGGCCGCCGAAGCCGTAGCTTGCGGCTCGCTGCAGCTGACCCCCGGTCCGTGCAAGCGGCAAGAGTCGCACTTTGGTTCCCCCTTGCGTCTCGCGGCAGATGTGCTATAATAGAAGGCAACAAAGGGCAGGCTTTCTCCTGAAGAAGGCCTTATTTGACAGGCCAGAGAATCAATGATAGAATCCCATGTATAGTGTGAAAAAATAGAAGAAGCCTGAAGTGTTAGAGCCAAGCGAATCGGAACCAAAAGGCGCAACCGACGACCCTACCGGAGCCCCCAGCGATTCGCTTTTTTCCTTCCCATAGGTCAGTAGCGTATGCCCTCCAAAAACGCCCCTCTCGTAAACGACGTCAACATTGAGATAGCAACTGTTAATGGCACCGGCAGCCAGTCCTCGAACAACGTCCTTTACCGGGCCATACTCAACATGGGTATCCCCGCAAGCGGGAAGAATATTTTTCCTTCCAATATTCAGAAATTGCCTACCTGGTTCAACGTGCGCGCAAGCAAAGACGGCTACGTTGCCCGTCGCAATGACGCCGACATTTTGATTGCGATGAATCCCGAGACTGCGACGGAAGATATTGCCAGGGTCCCCAAGGGTAAGATAGTCATCTACAACGACTCCATGGCGGTGGACGAAAAGGCACGGCCTGACCTGCAATACTATCCCTGTTCCTTTGACAAACTCGGGGTGGAAGTCTGCGATACCCCTGCCCTCAGGAAGTACGTCGTAAACATAATTTATGTGGGTGTAGTAGCTCAGCTGATAGGCTTGGAATGGGACGCCCTTGAAGCTGCCATCCGCGGGCAGTTCAAGGGCAAGAGCAAAGCAATCGACTTGAACTTGGTGGCCGCCCGCAGGGGGATGGAATATGCCGGGGAGAGTTTTAAAGGCGACTTTCCGTACCGCCTCGAGCCGATGAGTGAAGCGAAAGGGAAGATACTTATCGATGGCAACACATCGGTGGCGCTGGGATGCCTGTTCGGTGGATGTGCCTTCTTCCCATGGTATCCGATTACGCCGGCCTCCGAAGTTGGAGAAGTTCTTACCCGCTACGCGGAGAAATACCGCAGGACGGAAGACGGCAAATTCAGATTCGCCGTGACCCAAACCGAGGACGAGCTTGCGGCGGTGGGTATGGCCATCGGTGGGGGCTGGGCGGGCGTGCGTTCCGGAACGGCCACCTCGGGCCCCGGCTTATCGCTCATGTGCGAGTTCCTGGGTCTTGCCTACTACACCGAAGTTCCCGTCGTGGTTATCGACGTCCAGCGGGTGGGACCCAGCACGGGGCTCCCGACACGCACCCAGCAGGGCGATATTCTTCTAGCGGCCTACATATCGCATGGCGACACGGAGCACATTATGTTGCTCCCCTCGTCCGCCAACGAGTGTTTCACGTTCACGCAGGAGGCCTTCAATCTCGCCGAGGAGTTCCAAGCACCTGTGTTTGTTATGACCGACCTCGACCTCGGGATGAACTACTGGATGGCTGATTCCTTTCCATATTCGACGGAACCATTCCGTCGTGGCAAGGTGCTGGATGCGAAGAAACTGGACGAGCTTAAGCAATTTTCACGCTACAAGGACGTTGACGGCGACGGCGTCCCCTACCGAACGCTTCCCGGCACCGATCACCCGCTTGCGTCATACTTTTTGCGAGGAACCGGCCACGACGAAAACGCCAAGTACTCGGAGAAGCCTGAGGTGTTTGTGCGCGTGATGGACCGTCTCAAAAAGAAGTATCGCACGGCGGCCGATCGGGTGCCGCAGCCAGATACGGTGGCCGAAGGGAAAAACGGCACGGCGTTCTTAGCTTACGGCACCACCCACTGCGCCGTCGTGGAATGCCTCGACCAGTTGCGGGCCCGGGGAGAGGAGCCGGGCTATCTACGGCTCAAGGCGCTTCCGCTCAACGAAAAGGTGCGGGAGTTCGTCGGGAAACACAAACGGGTCTATGTGGTGGAGCAGAACCGCGACGGCCAAATGGCGCAGATTCTGCAGATAAACTTCCCGGACCTCGCTCCACGCGTTCGCTCCATGCCGCACTATAACAGCTTTCCCATAGATGCTGCCTTCGTTACAGAAACCTACCTGAAGATGGAAAAGGAGGCCTAACCATGGCGACGCCAGCACGCGCTGTTAAGGTTAACCGCTCGGGATTTCCCAAAAATGCATATGCCGGCCTTCCCACGACGCTTTGCCAGGGGTGTGGTCACAATTCCATCACCGCCCACATCATTACGGCTTACTACGAGCTCGGGATCAGTCCCTACATGGTAGCCAAGATGAGCGGTATCGGCTGCTCGTCGAAGGCGATTACCTACCTTATCGACAGCGGACATGGGTTTAATGGACTGCATGGCCGCATGCCGAGTGTTGCGACAGGGGCGGCTGTCACAAACCGCGAGCTCTATGTGATCGGTGTAAGCGGCGACGGTGACACGGTGAACATCGGCACCGGCCAGTTCGTCCATACCGTCCGCCGCAATGTTCGTATGGTCTACATCATCGCTAATAACGGGGTTTACGGCCTCACAAAGGGACAGTTCTCAGCTACGGCCGATGTGGGAGTGACATTAAGAACGGGCGAGGTTAATAAACAAAAGCCTATTGACTGCTGTGGCCTTGCCCTTGAGTTGGGTTGTGACTTTGTGGCTCGCTCATATTCGGGCGACCCCAAGCATTTGGTGCCGCTCCTAAAGGCCGCCATCAATCACCGCGGATTTGCGCTGCTTGACGTCATCAGCCCCTGCGTCACATACAACAATCACGAAGGTTCCACCAAGAGTTACAAATACGTGAAGGAGCATGCATGGCCGCTTGACGCGGTCGAGTTCATCCCGTCTTACGAGCCGCGGGAGGTGGAGCACCCCGAGGGCGAGACGCTCGAAGTCAAGCTCCCCGACGGCTCCTATATCGTCCTGAAAAAACTCGAAAAGGAGTACGACCCGACCGACCGTATCGGCGCCCTCCGAGTCTTGCGCGAGGCCGCAGCAAAGAAGCAAATCCTGACGGGGCTTCTGTACGTCAACCCCGACACGACCGGATTCGATCAAACGCTGGCCCTCGTCGACAAACCCCTTGCCCAGCTCTCGCAGGAGGAATTGCGCCTTCCCAAGGAAACGCTGGAAGAGATTATGGAGGGCTTCCGCTAGGGGGAAAAGCGACAGGGCAGGGGAACAGGGTGGGGCACATTCGCCTGCTTCAGGCGTCAGGGGTCGGAGATTGCGCGTGAAGTGCTCCCCGTTCAGGCTTGACCAATTCATCCCCTATCGCCTGTTTGACAGCCATGGAAAAAAGCTGTAAAATATTATAATTTCGCTGTTACTTCGTAAACAGGGGGGAATCGAAGCACGATGATTATTGAAATCGCGGAGACGGCCGGCTACTGTTTCGGGGTTGAGCGCGCGGTTCGAATGGTGGAAAAGGCGACCGACGACTCGGGTGGCAAGACAGTCTATACGCTGGGGCCCATCATTCACAACGAGCTCGTGCTCGAGAAGCTCGAAAAGGAAAAAAACGTCAACGTGCTCAAGGACATGAAGGATGTGCACGAGGCCACGGTGGTCATCCGCGCGCATGGGATCCCGCCCGAACTCTACAGGCAGGCCGGCGATCAGGACAACAACGTAATGGACGCGACCTGCCCTTACGTGACGCGCGCCCAGGAGCTCGCCAAGAAGCTGGTCGAGGACGGCTACCAGCTGATCCTGCTCGGCGAGCCCAAGCATCCCGAAATCATCGGCATCCAGGGCCACGCAGGCGGCAGGGCACTCGTGGTAAGCCAGGCGAGCGAGCTTCCCGACAAGCCGTACTGGAGCCGCGTGGGAATCGTGGTGCAGACGACGCAACGCTACGAAAAGCTCGCCGAACTCATCAACAAGCTCATCCCGATCACGCACGAGCTCAAGGTGCACAACACGATTTGCGACGCCACGGCCCGTCTCCAGGAAGCGGCGCATGAGCTTTCGAAACGCGTGGAAACCATGGTGGTCATTGGCAGCAAACTAAGCGGCAACACGAAACGTCTTGCCCAAATTTGCGCCGAGCACCAGCCCCGCACCCACCTGGTCACTGAGGCTCGTGAGTTGAAGGAAGAATGGTTTCAGGGCATCAAACACGTGGGCATCACGGCCGGTGCTTCAACACCGAATTTCTCCATTCAAGAGGTCGTGGATTGGCTGAGGGCCTACGCCGAGCGTCGCGAGCCGAAGCTCCAAGCTGCGACCCGCACCTGACGAAACGGGACGCTCGATGTCTGAAGCGGGCCTCGCCCTGTATACGCACAAAATTAACGGCCTCTACGAGAACGACTTCATCATGGCTTCAAAGATAAATCGGCTGGCCTGGCCAAAATGCGCTATCTCCTTCTGAGCGACGTTCACTCGAACATTCCCGCGTTGGAGAAAGTGCTTGCCGCGGCGGGAGAGCACGGCTACGACCGGGCCATCGTCCTGGGGGACCTCGTAGGCTACGCCTCGGATCCGAACGAAACGATTGAGCGCCTTCGCAATTTGGGCTGCGAGACGACCTTCATTCGCGGAAACCACGACCGCGTGGCGAGCGGGGTCGAGGGCGACGGCCAGGAATTTCAAGGCGACGCCCGCGAGGCGGCGCTCTGGACGCGCGAACACCTGAGCGCGAAAAATCTTGCCTTTTTGCGTTCCTTGCCGAAGGGGCCGCTCATGCTGAGCGAGGAAATCGAGCTCGCCCATGGCTCGCCGGCCGACGAGGACGCCTACCTTCTCACGCAGGAAAGCATAAGCGAAGCCTTTGCCGCGCAGAGAGGGAAAATCTGCTTCTTCGGCCATACGCACATTTCGCTGGTCGTCCGCCTCAACGGCCGTACGGCCGAGGTTCGCATGCCCCGCGGCGATTCCTCGACCTTTCAATTCGAACGAGAAAACCGCTATCTTATCAATCCCGGCTCCGTGGGCCAGCCGCGCGACCAGAACCCCAAGGCGGCCTACGCTCTCTACGACCCGGAGAAGCGGGAGATCATGTTCTTTCGCATCGCCTACGACATCGCGGAGGCCCAGCGCCGCATCCTTGAGGCGGGCCTCCCTCCCGCGATGGCCGAACGCCTGAGTTACGGCCTTTGACGAATGACCACCGCCTGAGCGATTCGCTCAAAGAGTCAGCGAGCCATGAACGGCGTGGAAATCCGGACGCTCCGTAAGCATGAGGATGAGCGCGGCTGGCTCGCGGAAATCCTCCGCCGCGAGCATCTCGCGCCGGACGCCACATTCGGCCAGATCTACGTGACCTGCGCTCTTCCTGGGCAGGCGAAGGGCAGTCATTACCACGCGCGCAAAACCGAGTGGTTCTGTGTCCTGCGCGGGGCGTGCGCGCTCGACCTGCTCGACCCGGAAACCGGTCTGAAGGAAACGCTTGCGCTCGATGAGGCGTCCCTTCGCGCTGTAAAAATTCCTCCCGGCGTTGCCCACCGTTTCCGCAACACCGGCGCCGAGACGCTTCTTTTGCTCATCTATTCCAGCGAGCCTTTTCACGAAGAGGACCCCGACGCCGTTGCGGTCTCATGGGAGGCTTGATTATACGGGCGCCGTTCGCGGTTAAACGCAAGTTCGAGCCTGAAAATACCATGGCGCGACTCTCGGCGATCCGCCCGCGCGCCATGATGAATTGATTTCTCGCGACAGGATTTTCTTTTTGTCGGGACGTGGTCTCCGCGTCCTTACGTCGGCGCGAGCCAGAACGCGTAGAGACCGGCGATGCTGAAAAGGATATCGGCCGCCCATGCCGCAAGCGCGGGGGGAAGGGTACCCAGGAGACCCATCGTGTTAAAGAAGACGAACGCGATATAGTAAAGCACGGCCAGAGCGATGCTCAGGCCGAGCCCGAAAAGCGCCCCGTGCCGTCCCAAACGAAGCGCCACGGGGATTCCCAGCATGGCCAAAAGGAAGGGTACGAGCGAAAACGAAAATTTCTTGTGCAGGTTCACGACGAGGGAACGCACCTGGTAGCCGGCCTGGCGGGAGTCCTTGATGTGTCGCCGAAGCTCCACGAAATTCATCACGTCGGGCGATTTCCAGCGCTCCGGCTCGAAATAGGCCGGGGATTCGGAGAAGGGGAACTCGCGCACGTCGAACGGCTCAAACTCCTCTTCTTCGTTGCGGAAGCG
Organism: Acidobacteriota bacterium; assembly: GCA_020349885.1. NCBI lineage: Bacteria > Pseudomonadati > Acidobacteriota > Acidobacteriota bacterium. Next base: position 2,207,351 of record CP070701.1, on the reverse strand, counting down.
CCGCACCCAGCCGCGCTCGAAGCGCCAGGACTCCTTCTCTTCCTGCCACACGGCCGTGCGCGCGAACACGCGCTCGCGCACGGAGAAGGTCATCGGGTTGAGCGTAAACACGTGAACGCCATGCATGCGGCCGGAAACGGGATTTAGGATGCTGAAATTGTAAAGGCGGTAACCCTCGCCGAAAATCCACTGGCGGCTGGGCCTGGCGTAGGTGCGCGGAGAGCGGCCGCGGATGGTGTCCTTGAGCTGCTCGGCGCGCCGGTTCGTTGTGGGGAGGACGAAATCCTGCAGGGTGAATAGCCCGAGCGAGAGGGCGGAGCATATCAGAAGCAGCGGAACGGCCATGCGCAGAGCGCTCACGCCCGCGGCGTGCACGGCGATGACCTCGTTGTTTCGCACCATGAAGCTTACCGCGAGCATGGCCGTGACGAGGGCCGACAGAGGCAGCGCCCACGAGACAAAGCGCGGGATCGTAAAAAGCAGGTAATTCGCGAATACATGGCTGGACACGCCGTGCTTGACCAGATCATCAACGAGCTGAACGGCCTCGATAATCAAAAACAACGCAAGAAAGGAGAACATAACGAGCGCGAAGAACCCGGCAAAAAGCCCCAAGGCATAGAGGTCCAAAAGATTCAGGTAGTGCCGCCCAAGAAGAAAAACGCCCAACACGGCAAGCGCGAGAAAAGCCAGCCACATGGTCCATACCGGCGGAAGCCCGCCTTTGTCCGAGGGGGTTTCACCGTTTCCGGAAAGAATCCCGTACACGAGGAACGCGCCGATGCCCAGGGCGATGACCACAACGAACGTAGCGTGCATGTGGTCGTGCGCGAGCTTGCGCAGCCGCCGCCATATTCCCCAGTCCACGTTCCGGCTGCGCTTCCAAAACAAAAGAGCGCCCCACGCCGCAAACACCAGGTTGGCCGACCACATGGCCCATACCGGAGAAAGCCTGCCTTCGTCGGAAAGGCGCTCGCCGCCCCACAGAAAAATCCAGTACGCGATGAACACGCCGATGCTTATGACGAAGCCCGAAACTTTCCCGCCGCGCGCGTTGGAGATGCCCAGGGGAATCCCGAGAAGCGCGAACACTAGGCATGCCACGGGGATGGCGAATTTTTTGTGGATCTCAACCCATACGGAATTGACCTGCCGCAAGCGGGCCTTCGGGTCCGCCGTCGCCCTGTAGTTCTTAAGCGTGGAAGAGAGCTCGCCGAGCGTCTGCTCGCGCAGTCCCTTCGTGCGCTGCTGCATGAAACCACGAGACGACGCCTCTGGCGGCTTCAGGTTCTGCGACCCTTGCTCGCTTTTTTCATAGATGTCCGGCTGTCTGGGATCCACGATATGTGTCTCGCTTTCTTCAAGGTGAACGACAAGCGTGTTCTCTTCGTCCACCGAAAGGCGGGCCTGCTCGGCAAACGTCACGGACTGCTGCATGGGTTGGCCGGGCGTTTCCTGGCTGATGAAGACGCGGCGTACGTAGGGATCACGCGGCTCGGAATGGTCGAAGTAGAGGAGGAAACGGGGAATGCCCTCGAAAAAGATGCGCGGCTCCACGGCCTTGGCCACGTTGGTCGAAAAGACCTTCAGGCGCAGGTTGATGAGCGCGGAATTGCCCCACGGCATGCCGAACAAGGTCATCACGAGCGTCACGAGGGCAAACAGGACGCCGAGCTTCCACGCCGGCCGGAAGATCCGAGCGTAGCTTACACCGCTTGCCCGCAGCGCGGTAATTTCCGAATCGGCCGACATCCGACTGAAGGCAATGAGGAGGCCGACCAGAAACGCCATCGGCACCGTGAGCACAGCGATGCTCGGAAGGCTCGACAAAAGCATCTTTGCGATGACCCAAAGCGAGACTCCGCGCTTCGCGGCGATTTCCGCGAGCCTCGGAAACTGATTCAGAAGCATCGCCAGCGTATAAATGGCGAACCCCAGGCAGGTCGGCCCCAGGATTTCCTTGAAGAGATACCGGTCAAGGGTGTTCATCGCTAAGTATTATGAAACAAAAACCACCATGAAAGCCATAGCTACTGCCTGAAGGGGGAAGAAAGCCGTGTGAAGACCAAAGAGAAAAGCCGCAGGCGCCAAAAAAGCAGGAATGAGCCTGCTCGCCAGGAACTTTTTCACAAGCCACGCCGCCTGACGACCTCGGTTATTTAACATAATATATATTATGGGAAGTTAATGGTGGCAAAAGCCTCAGATATCCAACTCCTAAAGGATTATCTCCCCTCTTTTGTCCCAATTACTCTAAATTGAAGGATTTTCTGTGAATACGGAGTATACCGTGGCGGCGGATGGCTGCTTTGTGAGCAGCTGTGCCATAGCCTTTGTGGGCGGAAAAGCCGTAGGATGGATATTTTTTGACGTATCGTGCCATGAGGCGGTCGCGGGTGACTTTTGCCACGATGGAGGCGGCGGCGATCGTGTGGCTCAAGGCGTCGCCCTTGACGACGGGCCGCTGCGGCACGTTTATATCGGGGATGCGGCGGGCGTCCACGAGAACGAACTGCGGCCTGAGAGGCAGCCTTTCCACGGCGCGCCGCATGGCCAGAAGAGCCGCGCGGTAGACATTCAGCTTGTCCACCTCGGGCGGGCTCGTTCGTCCCGTGGCCACGGCAAGTGCCGCTTTCCTGATTTTCGGAAAAAGCGCGGCGCGGCGCGCCGGCGTCAGGCGCTTCGAGTCGTTGAGCCCCGGGATGGAAGCGCCTCTCGGCAGGATGACGGCTGCGGCGACGACCGGGCCCGCGAGCGCCCCCACGCCCGCCTCGTCCACGCCCGCGATGCGCTCGAAGCCTTCGGCCCACAGGGGCTCCTCGTGAAAAAACAGCCGGCGAAGGCGCTCCTGCTCGCGCTCCTTCGGCGATAGCGACTTCCACAACGGGTCGCGCCGCGTAAGCGGCCCCGGATGAAGCGGTCCGTAGAGGGTCGTCAAAAATTTTCCCCGCCCTGCCCCGCCGGGGTTTTTCCGATGCGGGCGGCCGCCCGTGCGCCTCGCTGCCATGACCGCTAATGATATAATAAAACGCATGGAAAAGCCGCAACACTCTCCACGGTTTCCTCAATTTCCTCCGTCTTCCACAACTATCCCATGAAGAAATCGTGAAATAGGCTGCCATGGATATATTAACGATTCGCGGCGGAAAATCCCTCCGGGGCGAAGTCCTCGTCGAGGGCGCCAAAAACGCGGCCCTTCCCGAGATGGTCGCCGCCCTTCTCACGACCGAGCCGGTTACTTTGGAAAACGTTCCCAACGTGCGCGACATCTCGACTATGGCGGCCCTTCTGCGCAGCTTCGGCGTCCGCGTCGAGCACGACGCGGAGGGGCGCCGCCTTTCGCTGCGCGCCGAGGACCTTCACACGCGGCGCGCCTCCTACAACCTGGTTCGCACGATGCGCGCCTCGATCCTGACGCTCGGCGCCCTGCTTGCGCGCGAGGGCCGGGCGGAAGTTTCCCTTCCGGGCGGTTGCGCCATCGGCACGCGCCCCATCAACCTGCACCTCGAGGGGCTCAAGAAATTGGGCGCCTCGGTCGCGGTCGAGCACGGCTACGTCCACGCCACGGCGAAACGGCTGCGCGGCGCCGAGATTTTCTTCGACACGAAAACGGTCACGGGCACGGAGAACCTGATGATGGCCGCCTCGCTGGCGGAAGGGACGACGGTGCTTCAAAACGCGGCGTGCGAGCCGGAGGTTTCGGACTTGGCCGAGATGCTCGGCGCCATGGGCGCGCACATCGAGGGCGCGGGAACCGACGTCCTCACCATCCACGGCGGCACCCCGCTCCGGGGCGTCGAGCACAGAGTCGTCGGGGACCGCATCGTGGCCGGCACGTTCCTCGCCGCAGCGGCCCTGACGCGGGGCGCGGTGCGCACGGCCGGCGTCCGCCCGGCGCACCTGCGCGCCTTTTTGGATAAATTGCACGATGCGGGCGTCCGTCTCGAAGAGGCCGACGACGCCGTCGCCGTGCGCCCTTCCGACGATACTCTCAGAGCGCGGGACATGGTCACGCAGCCCTATCCGGGTATTGCAACCGACCTGCAGGCGCAGTACATGGCTCTCATGACGCAGGCACATGGCACGGCCGTCATCGAGGAGACCATTTTCGAGAATCGCTTCATGCATGTGAGCGAGCTCTTGCGCATGGGCGCGGACATCCGCCTGGACGGGAGCACGGCGGTGGTGCGCGGCCCCACCCCGCTTACGGGCGCGCACGTGATGGCGACCGACCTGCGGGCGAGCGCCTCGCTCGTCCTTGCGGGCCTCGCGGCCGATGACGAGACCGTCGTCCACCGCGTCTACCACCTCGACCGCGGCTACGAGCGCATCGAGGAGAAACTGCGCGCCCTCGGCGCCGACGTGGAGCGCCGCGAGGAGTAAGGCGAGATGCGCATCGTCTCACTGGTTCCAAGCATGACGGAAACCCTGTTCGCCCTCGGCGCGGGCGATTCGATCGTGGGCGTCACGGACGGCTGCATTCATCCCGCCGAAGGCGTCGCGGGCAAGGAAAAAGTGGGCGGCGCGAGAACGCTCCGCGTCGACCGCGTCCTCCCGCTCCGGCCCGATTTGGTCCTGGCGGGCCGCGGGGAAACCGCCGAGGAGCACGTGGAGCAACTGCGCGCCGCGGGCCTGAACGTCTGGCTGACTGGGCCCGTGACCATCGCGGACGTGCTCGATACGCTGAGCGAGCTTCCCAAGCGCACGGGCGTCGCGCGCAGAACAACCAACCTGCTCCTCGCGCAGATCAAGGCGCACTACGAGTATTGCCAGAACCATCCTCCCGAGCCGAGGCCGCGCGTCGCGTGCCTCACGGAGCGAGAGCCCTACAGGACGCCGGGCCGTGAGACCTACGTCCACCACCTCATCGAGGCCGCGGGCGGCACACATGTGCAACCCTCAGCGCAACATCCCGAGGCGATGGTGCAGGAGCTCGAGGAGCTGGCGCCGGAGATTCTCCTTCTTCGGGGCGGACCTGCTCCTTTTAATGGAAAGCATGCGAAGGAGCTCGCCAGCGCCCTGCCCTGCCCCGCCGTGGAGCATGGCCGCGTCCACCTGGTCCCGGGCGAGGACCTGTGCTGGCACGGCGCGCGGACGCCCGCCGGGCTGAAACTGCTCTATTCGCTTTTCTCGCCGGGCGCCCGCTGGGGCGTGGCGTATTAACAGGGATCGGTAACCGGGGACCAGGAATCAAGGATCAGCAAAAAGAAAAAATTCTTTAACTGGCGACTGATCCCTGACGGCTGGCCCCTGCTTAAGCTTCACGCCCCGCCAATTTCCTCTCCTTCCTGCATCGCCCCGGCGCGCGCGTGCGCCGCGAGCGCGTCAATGAACGCATCGAGCTCGCCGTCGAGGATTCTTTCCAGCTCGTGCGCCGTGAGGCCGATGCGGTGGTCGGTCACGCGGTTTTGGGGAAAATTGTAGGTGCGAATCTTCTCGCTCCGGTCTCCAGAGCCCACCTGGGAGCGGCGCTCCCGTGCGCGCGCGTCGGCCTGCTCCGATTCCTTCATCGCCTTCAGGCGCGCCCGCAGAACGCGCATCGCCCGCTCGCGGTTCTTGATCTGCGAGCGCTCGTCCTGGCACTGTACGACGATGTTCGTGGGAATGTGCGTGATGCGCACGGCGGAATACGTCGTGTTGACGCTCTGCCCGCCGTGGCCCGAGGAGCAGAAGCGGTCGATGCGCAACTCCTTCTCGGGAATCTTCACCTCGACGGCCTCGGCCTCGGGCAGGACGGCCACCGTGACGGCCGAGGTGTGTATGCGCCCCGAGGCCTCGGTCTCCGGAACGCGCTGAACGCGGTGAACGCCCGATTCGAATTTGAGGCGGCTGTAGGCGCCCTGCCCTTCCACGATGGCCTCAATCTCCTTGTAGCCGCCGCGCCCCGTCTCGTGCGCGTCCACGATGGATAAATTCCAGTCCCGGCGCTCCGCGTAGCGCATGTACATGCGGAAGATTTCCTGCGCGAAAAGCGCCGCCTCCTCGCCGCCGGTGCCCGCGCGGATTTCGAGCACGACGTTCTTTTCGTCGTTCGGATCGCGCGGCAGGAGCGCTTCTTTGAGCGCCTCCTCGAGGCACGCGACCTTCGAGTCGAGCGTCGCGACTTCCTCGCGCGCGAGCGCCTTCATGTCCTTGTCGTCGCTCGAGGAGAGAAGCTCCTTCGCGGCCTGCAGGTCCGCGAGCGCTTTCCGGTGGCTGCGGAAGAGCTCGACCGGCTCCTCGGTCTCCGCATATTCCTTGGAAAGCTTTCGATACTCCTGCTGGTCTTCGAGCGCTTTCGGCTCGGCGAGCCGCTGCGCGAGCGCCTCGCGGCGCGCCTCAAGATTCTTCAGTTTTTCCAGAAACGTTTTCATGGGTCAACCTAATTTGTAAAGCCTTCAGGTCTATTTTTACGATTCTCGCACGCCTGCGGCGCACTCGCGTTGGCTCCGCGGCGGTTGAGGAAGTCGAGAAAATCGCAAGACAATCTCAGCCTCGAAATTAATACACGTCAACTCAGAGGGAATCGGAAAAAGCTCGCTTGGGGGCGAGCTAAGACTCTTTTTTCTTGGACGAGGCGCGGGAAGCGGACGGGGTGCGCTTGGAAGCGGGCTTTTTGGTCGAAGGTTTTTTCTTGACCGCTTTCTTCGCGGCGGGCTTTGAAAGGGCTTTCTTCTTCGGCGCCGCTTTTTTCGCCGGAGCCGCCTTTTTCTTGGAAGCGGAGATTTTCGGTTTGGCGGCCGCGGCCTTCCTGGTCTTCACGGCTTTCGCCGCCTTCGGGGCGCGGGCGGCCGTCTTCTTTTTGGCCGGCTTCGCTTTTGGTTTCACCTTCGGCCCAACGGCTCGCGCCGCAGGGGCCGCCTTCTTTTTTGCCGGTTTTGCTTTTGGTTTTACCTTCGGCTTAGCGACTCGCGCAGTAGGGGCCGCCTTCTTTTTGGGCGGTCTAGCTTTTCGCTTTGCCGCCGGCTCGACGGCTTGCGCCGCAGAGGCCGCAGCGGCGGCTTCCGCTTTGCGCTTACGCTCCCGTTCAATTTCTGCAAATTCCTCCTCAGTCGGCAGCTCGCGCGGCGGCGACGGAAACATAGCATCGAACTTCTCCTGCGGCGTCGCAGGCTCGGGCGCAGGCGCCGCGGGCGGGGGAGGAGGTGCTGCGGCTTGCGCGGCCTGCTCCTCTGTGACTGCGGCGGGCTCGGCCGCCGGCGCTGCCTCCACGGCCTGCACCTCGGCCTCCTCCTTGTATTCCAGCGCCCCGACTTTGGGAGCGGCTTCCTCGGCGGGCTCCTCTTCCTTGGGCTTCTTGGGCTCGAAGTAGTCGGAAAGCTTGAATTTTTTCTGGAAGCGCTCGATGCGCCCCATCGTGTCCACGAACCTCTGCTTGCCCGTGAAGAACGGGTGGCACGCGGAGCAAAGCTCGACGCGCAGGTTCTTCTTCGTCGAGCGGGTGACCCACTCGTTCCCGCACGAGCAGTGCACCTTCACTTCCTGGTATTCGGGATGAATGCCTTCGCGCATGGAAAACCTCGTTATTCGCGCTCAGAGTAGCACAATCCCGCCTGGGTTGCAAATTTCGCCCTCTTGGTGCTATGTTGTGTTCATGGCGAAGAAGCTAGTCTTTTACGAGCGGCCCGCGAAGAAATCGGCCATCGCGGAAATGCCGCTCTCGCCCAACCTCATCAAGTGCCCGATCATTGTCGAAGGGGCGCGCGTCTATTTCGGGTTCGACAAGAAGCGGTGGGGGGCGTGAGCGCTTCCGGCGGAAGACCAAGGACGCCCTTTCTCCACTCCCGTCGATTTAACGCCGCTTTCCCTCCGCCGGCACACCCGTATCGGTCGATTCAAGCGCAAGATAGCATCGTGCAAAGCACTCCGCTTTCATTTCGTCTTCATCGAGACGAATGGCATCTCATTAAGAAAAGTAGATAAGAAATGCCCCGCCGCACCGACATACAGAAAATCCTCGTCCTAGGCTCCGGGCCCATCATCATCGGGCAGGCGTGCGAGTTCGACTACTCGGGCACGCAGGCCCTGAAGGCGCTCAAGGAGGAAGGCTACGAGGTCGTCCTGGTGAACTCGAATCCGGCGACCATCATGACGGATCCAGAGTTCGCCGACGTGACCTACATCGAGCCCATCGTCCCCGAGGTGGTCGAAAAAATCCTCGAAGTTGAGCACCCCGACGCGCTCCTTCCGACGATGGGGGGGCAGACGGCCATCAACGTCGCGGTGGCGCTTGCGAAGTCGGGTGCGCTCGAGCGCTTGGGTGTCGAGCTCATCGGCGCGAAATTGCACGCCCTCGAGGTGGCCGAGAATCGGAAATTATTCAAGCAGGCCATGGAGGAGGTCGGCCTTGCGACGCCCCCGAGCGGCACGGCGACCACCCTGGAGCAGGCCATGCGGCTCGGACGCGAGCTATCGTTCCCCGTAGTCATCCGCCCCTCGTTCACGCTGGGCGGCCATGGGGGAGGTATCGCCTACAACATCGAGGAGTTCGAAAATCTGGCCGCCGCCGGCCTCAACGCGAGCCCCATCCACGAGGTGCTCGTCGAGAAGGCCGTCGTGGGATGGAAAGAATTCGAGCTCGAGGTGATGCGCGACCTGGCTGACAACGCCGTCATCATCTGCTCCATCGAGAACTTCGACGCCATGGGCGTCCACACGGGCGACAGCATCACCGTGGCCCCCGCGCAGACGCTTACGGACCGCGAGTACCAGAAGATGCGCGACTGGGCCATGCGCGTCATCCGGAGGGTGGGTGTCGAGACCGGCGGCTCGAACATCCAGTTCGCCGTCCACCCCGAGACGGGCGAGATGGTCGTCATAGAGATGAACCCGCGCGTCTCGCGGAGCTCCGCCCTAGCCTCCAAGGCGACGGGGTTCCCCATTGCGAAGTTCGCGGCGAAGCTCGCCGCCGGCTACACGCTCGACGAGATCCAGAACGACATCACGCGCGAGACGCCCGCGTCCTTCGAGCCGACGATCGATTACACCGTCGTGAAGCTCCCTCGCTTCACGTTCGAGAAGTTCCCCGGCACCAGCGGCATCCTCGGGGTCCAGATGCAGAGCGTCGGCGAGACCATGGCCATCGGAAGAACCTTCAAGGAAGCGCTCGGCAAGGCGGTGCGCTCGCTCGAGATCAGGGCGGCCGGGCTTTCGGCCTATCGAAAAGTGCATCCGTCCCGGATGAAGGAAAAACTCATCACGCCGACCCACGAGCGGCTGTTTTACGTCTACGCGGCGCTGCGGGACGGAACGAGCATCGAGGAAATCGCATCCCTTTCCATGCTGGACCCATGGTTTCTGCGCCAAATGAAGGAAGTGGTTTCCCTGGAGGAAACGTTGCGCGAAACATCCCTGCCCGACGTCTCCTCCGCGCTGCTGCGCCGCGCCAAGGAGTACGGCTTCTCGGACGAGGAGCTTGCCGCGCTCTGGAAAGTCTCCGCCGAGGCTGTCCGCACCCGCCGCGAGGCCCTCGGCATGCGCCCCGTCTACAAGCGCGTGGATACCTGCGCCGCCGAGTTCGAGGCGTACACGCCCTATCTCTATTCGAGCTACGAGAGCGAGTGCGAGGCGCACCCGACCTCGCGCAAGAAGGTGCTCATCCTGGGGGGCGGCCCGAACCGGATCGGCCAGGGCATCGAGTTCGATTACTGCTGCTCGCACGCCTCGTTCGCCCTGCGCGAGGAGAGCTGCGAGAGCATCATGGTCAACTGCAACCCCGAGACCGTGAGCACCGACTACGACACCTCCGACCGGCTCTACTTCGAGCCGCTCACCCTGGAGGACGTGCTGAACATCGTCGAGAAGGAAAAACCCATGGGCGTCATCGTCCAGTACGGGGGGCAGACGCCCATCAACCTCACGCAGGGGCTCGCCGACCACGGCGTCCCGATTTTGGGCACGTCACCCGAAAGCATCGACCTCGCCGAGGATCGCCAGAAATTCAACGAACTGATGACGCGCCTCGGGGTCGGCATCCCGCGGCACGGCATGGCCGCTTCGCCCGAGGAAGCGCTGCAGGTGGCGCAGAAGGTGGGCTATCCGCTCCTCGTGCGCCCCTCGTACGTCCTCGGAGGGCGCGCCATGGCCATCGTCTACGACGAGGAGGTCCTCCTTTCCTATCTCAAAGAGGCGGTTGAAATCTCGCCGGGGCGGCCCGTCCTTCTGGACGAGTTTCTCGAGGACGCGTTCGAGCTCGACGTGGACGCCATCTCCGACGGTCGCGACGTCGTGGTGGCGGGCATCATGCAGCACATCGAGGAGGCAGGCATCCACTCGGGCGACAGCGCCTGCGTCCTTCCGCCCTTCAAGGTCTCGCGCGAGCACCAGGAAGAGCTGCGGGCGCTAACGGTGCGCCTCGCCGAAGCGCTCCGCGTCGTTGGTCTCCTGAACGTCCAGTTCGCCATCCTCGACGGCCGCATCTACGTGCTCGAGGTCAACCCGCGCGCCTCGCGCACCGTGCCGTTCGTGAGCAAATCCATCGGCGTGCCCATTGCGAAACTGGGCGCCAAGGTGATGCTCGGGAAAACACTCAAGGAGCTCGGCTTCGCACGAGCGCCCGAGCCGCGCGGCTTCTGCGTGAAAGAGGTCGTGCTTCCCTTCTCCCGCTTCCCGGGAGCCGACTCCACCCTGGGGCCCGAGATGCGCTCGACGGGCGAGGTGATGGGCATTGCGGAAACGTTCGGCGAGGCCTTCGCGAAGTCCCAGCTCGCCGCCGGCGTCACCCTCCCCCTCGAAGGCACGGTCTTCGTCACCGTGCACGACGAGGACAAGCCGGAAGCAGTGCCGCTAGCCCGCGGCTTTCACGACCTCGGGTTCCGCGTAGTCGCCACGCGGGGAACGGCGGCGGCCGTTCGCGCGGCGGGCGTTCCGTGCGAAGCCCTGAACAAAGTCAACGAGGGGCGCCCGAACGCCGTGGATTTCATCAAGAACGGGCAGATTCAGCTGATCGTCCAGACGCCCATCGGGAAAGAATCGTTCTACGACGAAGCGGCCATCCGCCGAAACGCCATTCGCCACAACGTGCCCCTCATAACGACGCTGTCGGGCGCGGCCGCCGCGCTCGAGGGCGTCTGCGCGCTACGCGACGCCAAGCTCTCCGTCCTGCCGCTGCAGGCGTGGTTTAAGAAGCCGCCGATGGTCCGGAAGCAGCCGCCGGGGATAAAGAGTCAGCCGCCAGGAATCAGTTAATGGAATCTCTGAAAAAGCGTGAGGGGCTTTTTCAGCGCTTTCTTATTTTAAATTTCTTTTTTTTCTTTTTGCCGGCTGCCGGGCCCGCACTCTTTTTTTGAACGCCCGCTTTTTTCGGGCGCCTGCTTTCCTTTCGCCTCTCCAGCATCTCCAGCCGCTCGTTCATAGTGCGGACCCGCGTGATCATCTTGAGGAGGAATTGATGGTAGAACTTCATCACGATCTCGGGCCAGTGCCTCTCATACCCGACGAGAAGCCCCAGGGAAATCGACATCGTGGATGTGTCCTTTGTGGCGACGACCGTGGCGCCGTGCTTCGAGTCGGAGAGGAACGCCATGTCGCCGAAGAAATCGTTTTTCTTGAGCGTAGCAAGGCGCATCTCGTAGCGCGTGCCGTAGCTCTTGATGACCTCCACCTCGCCCGAGCGGATGATGTGGAGGTGCAAATCCAGTCCGGCATACTTTCGCACAAGGCGCTTGGCCTTGAAATATTTTATTGTGATGTGCGGTTCGAGTTCTTCGAGCTCCTCGTCCGTAAAATCCTTGAAAAAGGGAATCCCGCGCAGAATACTGACCTTGGCTTTTGGCATATGTTGTGCAACCTCTGTATGGAGTTTATAGAGCTGGCTCCTGGCCCCTTTTTCGAACGCTTATTTTGCCTTCGCCTCCAGCCGCTCGCTCATCGTGCGAACCCGCTCGTTCATCGTGCGAACCCGCTCGATCACCTTGAGGAGGAATTGACGGTAGAACTTCGCCGCAATCGCGGGCTGGCGCTTCTCGTATTCTAATAGAAGGCCAAGGGGCAGCGACGCCGTGGAGGTGTCCTTTGTGGCGAGCACGGTGGCGCCGCGCTTCGCGTCGGAGATAAAGGCCATCTCGCCGAAGAGATCGTTTTCCCCTAGTGTCGCAAGGCGCACCTCGCCGGGCGTGCCGTGGCCCTTGACAACGGCCACCTCGCCCGAGCGGATGACGTAAAACTGCAAATCCTGGCCGGCCTCCTCGCGCAGGTGGGTATCGGCCTTGAAGAATTTGATGGAGATGTGCGGTTCGAGCTCGGCGAGCTCCTCGTCCGTGAAGTCATCAAAAAAAGGGATTTCGCGCAGGATGCGTGACTCGGTTTTCGGCATAATGTCTTACCTCTCTATCGGAGTGAAATTATTTTTGGATAGCGCACCACACTGTTTTTAGCACGAATGCCGCATGGATGTCAAGGAACGATTAGGGCCGGCAATCAGTCCGCAGGGGTCAGTTTTCAGAGATCAGTTAGTGGAATTTTCCTTCTCCGCCGCTATAAAGCGAGCGGGCAGAAGGCGGCTCCAGAGCCGCCCTGAGATACCCTCCTTCGGAAAGCAGCTTATCAATCGCCGCATCGAGGCTTTGATAGGCCGCCGCGCACCGCTCGTGCCCTTCCCCGCCCTCTCTGTGATATTCGCCGCCGTCGTGGAGCCATCGGATGATTCCCTTGCGGTCAATGAGGAACGAAGCGGACGTGAAAGTGCGGTCTTTTCCCCGGGAAAGCCAGAATTTTCTCAAAGTCTCCCAGTCGTCGTCGAGCGCCACGGGGAATCGGAACCCGTAGGCTTTGACGTACCGTTTGACGACGCGCGGACTGCGCGAGTGCTTCGACTTCGGGTGATGGAAGCCGATGATCTCAAGGCCGCTTTCACGGTATTTCCTATAGAGGGCGTTGAGTGCTGGCGCGGTGTTCTCGCAGAGGGGGCACTCGATGAGCCAGAAGCGGACGAGCACTACTTTGCCTCGCAAGTCCTCCAGGCTCAGCGGCTCCGAGTTGAGCCATATTTTTTCCGGATTCCACGCCGGCGCGGGCGTGCCGATGAGTTCGAGGCCCTCGCGGGGCACCCATTCGGCGGCGGTCTGTTTGTCACCCGCCGAGACGGCCAGAGAAAAGGACAATGCAACAAGAATCGATGGAAAAATTCGGAGTGCCGCCATCAATTTCCATACGGCAAAATTAATTTGCCGTTCTTTTCTTGAGCTCCTTTTCCGCCTCTTTGTATTCCTTCTTGGTCTCTCCCTTCCGAAACCGGAGAATTTTCTCGACGCGCAGCACAAGCTCCTTGTAGGCGTCTTCGTAGATGGGGCGCTCGAGCGAGTCGGCGGGCGTGGCGTCCCTTTTCTTGCGCAGGGGAGCGAGCGCCCGCATGTCACCGAGGCGTCCGAGCGCCCTCGCGGCTTGAGTCCGCACGTGCATGGACTCGTCGTCGAGTGCCTCGACGAGCGTCGGCGTCGACCGGGCGTCGTTCAAGTACCCAAGAAGCACGGCCGCCTGGGAGCGGAGCGTCGCGTCCCCGGGCGGCTTCAGCCGCTCCAGAAGCGCGTCAAGGTACTGCAGCCGCGCCGGGTGCGGATTGGGCACGGGGTCGGCATTGGCGTAGCGCTCGAGCGACGCGCCCGCGAAGCGCTGCACCATGCTGTTCTCGTCGTGAAAGAACGCCTCGAAAAGCGGAAGCAGCGCCTCCTCGCGCTCGTGCGGCTCGGAAAGACGCCCCAGGTAGTAAGCGGCGCTCAACCGCTCGGCTGAAATCGGGCTGCTCGAAAGAACTCGAATCAGATAAGGGGGGCCCGCACCGCTTAAATCATACGGCGGCTCGAAGCGCTCCACCTTTTCCTCGACAATCCGAAACTGCTGACCGAAGGCAGGAGAAAGCAAGCACCCGATAAGAAAAAACCGGAGAAGAAATCTCACTTCTTCTCTTCCTTGCCGTGCACCATCGGGACGAAGCGCACGGGCAGGATGTCGCGTGTCGAGACGCTGCCGTCCTCGCGCTTCACGATGAGCTGAAGGGACTGGAAGTAGCGCCCGACGGGCACCACCATGCGTCCGCCGGGTTTGAGTTGCTCGACTAGCTTTTGGGGAATTTCAGGCGGCGCGGCCGTCACGATGACGGCGTCGAAGGGGGCACGGCCGGGCCAGCCCCCGTAGCCGTCGCCGCAGCGCACGGTGACGTTTTCGTAGTTCAGCACCCGTAGCGTCTTCCGCGCGCGCTCCGCAAGCTCGCACAGGATTTCAATCGTATAGACGTGTTTGACGAGCCCCGCGAGCACGGCCGCCTGATAGCCGCTCCCCGTGCCGATCTCCAAAACGACGTCGCTCTTCTTAAGTTCGAGCGTCTCGGTCATAACGGCAACGATGTAGGGCTGCGATATGGTCTGCCCGAGACCGATGGGGAGGGGATTGTCGGCGTAAGCGTGGCGGAGCTCATCCACGGGAACGAAGCGATGGCGCGGAACCGTTCGCATCGCTTCGAGGACGCGCTTATCGGTAATATCGCGCGCTTCGAGTTGTTCGCGCACCATCTGTTCCCGAAGTGCGGCGAAGCGCTTCTCCTCTCTCCTAGTTCCGCTCGGAGGGGGGCTCGGGACAGGTCTTTGCGCCTCCGCTTCCTGCGCTGCCCCGTCCTCAGCCTGCACCGACGCCTTCGGGGCGGACGCGCCCTCGTGCGCACCGCATCCCAGAAAAGCAGCAAGCACACTCAGAATCGACAACGTTCTTTTCACCGTTTCCATGAGGCATTATAGCGTTGAATGGAGGAGCACCTCAAGATGGAAAAAATATTGTCTGAGCGAGCCTCACTGCGGCGACGAAAAGCACCACCCCGAGGAGCCGTCGCAGGAAGATTCCCGAGAGCCGCCGTGCGCCCAGATACGACCCGAGGAGTCCGCCCGCGAACGTGGACGCGATGAGCAGCTCGAGCCCCGCCCATGCGAAGTGGCCGCCCGCGAGGCGGCCGGTGATTCCCGCAAGCGAATTTATCCAGATGAACGCCGCCGAGACCGCCGCCGTGCGTTTCGGCCCCGCCCAGCGAAGAAGCAGCAGAAGCGGACTCAAAAATATGCCGCCTCCGATCCCCACCATGCCCGAGAGCAGGCCGATGCCGGCGCCCGCGGGAAGCGCGGCGGCAAGTCTAGGAGTTTTTTCAAATTCCTCCCCTGCCCTTCTGCTGGAAGAAAATATGAGGCGCCATGCCGCAAACAACAAAACGACCGCGAGCAGGAGCGAGTAGGCGCGAGGCGGCACGCGCATCCAACCGCCGATGAAAGCTGCGGGAAGCGACGCGACAAGGAAAGGCCAAAGCAGCTGCCGCGAAAAATGCCCCGCGCGCCAGAACGCCCGCCACGCCGCGCCCGCGACCAGCAGATTCAATACGAGCGCCGTCGAGGCCATCTGCTCGTGCGAAAAAAATCCAAAAAGCGCCATGACCGCGAGATACGCCGAGGCGCCGCCGAGCCCTACGGAGGAATACAGGACGGCCACGAGAAAGAAGCAGGTGCTGATGAGGACGAGCGTGGAGACGTCGAGGGGCATGATTAAAACGGCGGCCTACGCGCGCGGGTGCGCCTTCTTGTGGGCGCGCTTGAGGTCCTCGACCGAAAGACGCGTGTAAAGCTGGGTGGTTGCAAGGCTCGCGTGGCCCAGCAGTTCCTGAATGCTTCTCAAGTCGGCGCCGCGGTTCAGAAGATGCGTGGCGAAGGCGTGCCGGAGCGCGTGCGGCGAGAACGCGGCGGCCGCCCCGCCCTGCCCCGCCGACGCGGCCGCAAGGCGGATGCGCCGCCCGATTACAAGCGCAAGGCCGCGCCTTGTCAGGCGCGACCCGCGGTGGTTTAGAAACACCGCACGCACGTTGCCGCGTGCTCCAGCGCGGGCAAGAAGAGCACCGCGCCCGCCGTCGAGATACCGCACGAGCGCCGCTTTCGCCTTCGAGCCGAAGGGCACGATGCGTTCTTTTCCCCCCTTGCCGCGTATGCAGACGAGGGCCTCGCCAACCCTCATGTCGTCGAGGTTGAGGCCCACGAGCTCGCTCGCTCGCATCCCCGTCGCGTAGAGCATCTCCCAGAGGGCGGCGTCGCGCCACCCGAGCGGCGTCTCGGGAAAGGGCTCGTCGAGAAGGTGCGCCACCGCGTCCTCGGCGGGGCTTGCAGGCAACCTTTGGGACGGGCGCGGAAGGGAAACCAGTGCGGCGGGATTCTTCGAGACCAGGCGCTCGCGCATGAGGTAGTTGAAAAACGACCGGAGCGCCGACACTTTTCTCGCGACGCTCGTTTTGGAAAGCCCGCCTCTCCTGCCGCGGCGACTCGGGGCCGTCCGGGGCGCTGCTTCGTAGAGCGTGGCGAGGAAGGCGCGGATCGTGAGATGGTCCATTTTTTTCACGTCATCGGGAAAGCCCGCGAGCTGCAGAAAGGCGGCGAACTGCTCCAGGTCGCTCCGGTAAGCGGAGAGCGTGTGCTTGGACACGTTCCGCACCGCTTCCTGGTGGCGCAGGAACCGCTCCGCGCAGGCGCGCACGCTCGTCTTGGTCACCGTCTACGGCTCCTCGATTCCAAAGCGCATGCCCTCCATGACCTCGGCGTCCGGCGGCACCTCGAACCCGAAGAGCGCCTCATCGAGCGGCACGTCGTACCGCATATCCGAGAGGAAAATTTCCATAAGCCCGTCGGCGCCGTCGAGATAGGCGATCTTGAGAAGGTCGTGGCTCGGCGAAAGGCTCACGAGGAACGGAATCAGCGCCTCTTCGCGTTTGCGTGGGCGGGCGCGAAGCTGCCAGCCGTCGTCCTCGCTGCGCTCCAGCGTTTCGAAATCGTACGCCGAGACCAAGGAGCGGTCGCGCACCAGAAACGAAAGAAGCGGGCTCGCGCGAAGCGCCTCCTTGAGGGGCGCGGTGTAGACGACGCGCTCCGAGGGAAGGTGGAAAAACGTCCGCTTTCCGTTCGAGACGAAGAGCTTTTTTTCCGGGCCGCGGTACGCCCACCGGATCCGATTCGGACGCCGGAAGGCCACGTCGCCCTCCTCGGCGCGCACGGAAAGTCCTTCCAGGGAGTAACTCTGCCTGGCGCGAAAGGCGATGGTCTTCGCGGCGCGGATCTTTTCTTCGGCGCGCCGCGCCAGGGCGTTGCCGTCTTCGGCGGCCTCCAAATTCTGCGGCTCTGGTTTTGCGTTTTGAGCGCCCGTCACGGCCGTGAGAACCGAAAACCAAAGCGCGGCAAGGAAAAGGCAGGCGCGCTTCACCGGATGCGCTCCGTCTCTTGCGGAAAGACCTTGAGGACCCGGTAGCGGTAGACGGCGCGGTTATGCTCGGCGAGCGTTTTCGAGAAATGGTGCCGCCCGTCGGGGCGCGCGACGAAGTACAGGTAACGGGCGTCGTTGGGGGCGAGCGCCGCCCGGAGCGAGGCGGCGCCGGGACTTGCGATGGGCCCGGGCGGAAGCCCCGCGTGAACGTAGGTATTGTAGGGGGAATCGACGTCTTGAAGATGCCGGCGGGTCAGAACGCCGCGGTACACGCCGGCGCGCTTCATGGCGTAGATGACCGTCGGGTCGCATTGAAGGAGCATGCCGCGCGCGAGGCGGTTTCGGTAAACGGCCGAGATGAGGCCGCGCTCGTCGTCGACGCGCGTCTCCGTCTCGATGAGCGAAGCGAGCGTCACCGTCTCGTGAAGGCTAAGAGGATGCGCGTCGCCGCGTGCGCTCCAGGCGGGGAGAAAGGTTTTTCTGAACTGAAAAATCATCGCTTCGGTGATGCGCGCGGGCGATTCGTCCGCAGAGAATTTGTACGTGTCGGGAAACAGGTAGCCTTCGAGCGTCTCGGCTTCCAAAGAAATATCCCGAACGAGCGAGGGCTCGCCGAATATTTTCAAAAATCCTTCTTCGGAAAAGAATCCTTCCCGGGCAAGGAGCGCGGCCGCTTCCTCGAGCGTCAAGCCCTCGGGAATCGTCACTTCGATCAATTCCGGACTGCCCTTGCGAAGGCGAGCAAGGGCCTCCGTGGTCGAAAGGGGGCGTTCGAAACGGTAGACGCCAGCCTGTAGGTTCGATGCATTTTCCGTCCACTGGGCGAGCCAGTGGAGCGCCCAGGCGCTCTGCACGACGCCCGCTTCCTCCAGGTGGCGCGCGATCCGGCGGCTCGTCATCCCGGGCTCTATGCACACCTCGCACGGCCGCTCGAAGTTTTCCGCCGCCACGAACCCGAACATCCGCACTGCGGCGAGCGCGCCCGCGCCCAGGGCGAGCACCGCAAGCGCCGCGGCGAACGCGGCGAGGCGGCCGCGCGTCATCGCCGCGGGGGGAGGCGGGCCGAAAGAGACTTTCACCTTTGTCATTTTCCCCGCCCTTCGCCGCGCGCGTCCAGATACGCCTGCAGGATGAGCACGGCCGCCACCGAGTCCACGGCCGCGCGGTGCTTCGTGGAGGTCGCGCCGTCCCCGCGCAAAATTTCTTCCGCCTCAGCTGTCGTGAAGCGCTCGTCCCATGTTTCGACCGGAAGATCGAGCGTCCGGCGAAGCGCTTCCACGAAAACGCGCGTTCGCTCGACGGCGCGGCCTTCCCGGCCCCCCGCCGTGAGGGGCCAGCCGACGACGATGCTCCCCACGCGGCGTTTCTCGGCGAGCTCTCGAACGGCGGCGCAGTCGCTTGAAAGACTCTTGCGATCGAGCGTGGCCACGCCGAGCGCCAGCTTTTCTTCGCTGTCGCTCACCGCCACCCCGAGGGATTTCGTACCGACGTCAAGCCCCATAATGCGCATATTCATTATTATAGCGCGTTCGGCTCTGCGGCAGCCGATAGGGAGCAGAGCATGGGTGGCTCAGCGGTGTTGGCCCTCTATTGAAAGGAGTGCTAAAAATTCTCTTGACAAAAGGGCTCAAAAATTCTATATTAGCCCTCTAGCGTGGTGAGTGCTAAAAATTCTTATAAATTCTCTTGACAAACCAAAAAGGGTGTGTATTATATAGCTTAGACCTGAGTGTATATGACGCATAATAAATGAGTATATATAGCGCACAATACTAAATTAACCTTGAAAACAAAACAAATTACGGAGGCCCACGTATGAAAGTAAAGCCAATTCACGACCGGATCCTGGTCAAAGTCCAGGACCCTGAAGAAACCACCAAAAGCGGTCTATACATTCCCGAGAGCGCCCGCGACAGTTCCATCCTCGAAGGGGTGGTTCTGGCTACGGGCGAAGGCCGCCTCACGGACGACGGCAAGCGCATCAAGCTTGCGGTGAAAAAAAACGACAAAGTCCTTCTCGCCAAGTACGCCGGAAGCGAATTCAGGCTCGACGGCGTCGAGCACCGCGTCATCCGCGAAGAGGATATTCTGGGGATCATAGAAAAGTAATTACCTCGCATTAGAGAAAGGAGATAACGAGCTATGCCAGCGAAACAAATTGCCTATAGCGCCGAAGCGCGTCAGACGCTGATGCGCGGCGTGAACCGCTTGGCCGACGCCGTGAAGGTCACACTGGGCCCGAAGGGCCGCAACGTCGTGTTGCACAAGTCCTTCGGCTCACCCGTGGTGACGAAGGACGGCGTCACGGTGGCCAAGGAAATCGAACTGAAGGATCCGCTAGAGAACATGGGCGCGCAGATGGTGCGCGAGGTTGCGTCCAAGACGAGCGACGTCGCCGGCGACGGCACGACTACGGCCACCGTGCTCGCGCAGGCCGTCTTCCGCGAAGGCATCAAGATGGTCGCCTCGGGCGCCAATCCGATGGAGCTCAAGAAAGGTATCGACCATGCCGTTTTGAAGGCCGTCGATGCCATCAAGAAGCTTTCCAAGAAGGTGGAAGGCCGCGACGACATCAAGCGCGTCGGCACCATCTCGGCGAACGGCGACGAGTCGATCGGCGAGATCATCTCCAAGGCGATGGACAAGGTGGGCAAAGAGGGCGTTATCCAGGTCGAGGAGGCCAAGGGCCTCGAGACGACCCTCGAGGGGGTCGAGGGCATGCAGTTCGACCGCGGCTACCTCTCGCCCTATTTTGTCACGGACGCCGAGCGGATGGAGTGCGTGCTCGAGGATCCCTACATCCTCCTTTTCGAGAAGAAAATCACCTCGATGCGCGACCTGCTGCCGCTTCTGGAAAAATCCTCGCAGAAGGGACGCCCCATCCTGATTATCTCCGAGGAAGTCGAAGGCGAGGCGCTTGCCACGCTCGTCGTGAACAAGATCCGCGGCACCCTGTCCTGCTCGGCGGTCAAGGCCCCCGGCTTCGGCGACCGGCGCAAGGCCATGCTGGAGGACATCGCCACGCTCACGGGCGGGCGCCTCATATCGGAGGATCTGGGCGTCAAGCTCGAAAACGTCAAAGTCGAGGACCTCGGCCAGGCCAAGAAGGTGGTAATCGACAAGGAAAACACCACCATCATCGAGGGCAGGGGCAAAAGCAAGTCCATCGAGGGGCGCGTCCAGCAAATCCGCACGCAGATCGAGGAGACCACCTCGGAGTACGACCGCGAGAAGCTGCAGGAGCGGCTCGCGAAGCTCGTGGGCGGCGTGGCGGTCGTCAAGGTGGGCGCCGCGACCGAGACCGAGATGAAGGAGAAGAAGGCGCGCGTCGAGGACGCCATGCACGCGACCCAGGCGGCCGTCGAGGAAGGCATCGTGCCCGGCGGCGGCGTCCCCCTCATCCGCGCCGCAAGAACGCTCGAAAAGCTGAAGGACGATAGCGAAGACGTGGCCATGGGCATTTCCATCGTGCGCCGCGCCCTCGAGGAGCCCATGAGGCTCATCGCCCAGAACGCCGGCACCGAGGGCGCCGTCGTGGTGAACGAGGTGCGTGCCAAGGATGGCGCCTTCGGCTTCAACGCCCAGACGGAGAAATTCGAGGACCTCGCCAAGGCGGGCGTCGTGGATCCCACGAAGGTCGTCCTCCACGCCCTTCAAAATGCCACCTCCATAGCCTCGCTCCTTCTCACGACCGAGGCCTCGGTCTACGAGCTCAAGGAGGAGGAAAAGAAAGGCGTCGGCCCGGGCGGACCCGGCCACGGCCACGGCATGGAGGACATGTACTAAGAAAAACCCGGCCGAAAAACTTCTTCGAAGCCCCGGCCCCCCGGCCGGGGCTTTGTTTTTCCAGAAACACTTTGGGTATAATAAAAACCTTCGGGACGTGGCGCAGTCTGGTAGCGCACCTGAATGGGGTTCAGGGGGTCGCTGGTTCGAATCCAGTCGTCCCGACCACTTTCAGGAGGCCGAAAAGACTCCTCAAGCTTTCAAGCGAAAAAGTATGCTACAGGGATAGCCCGGCCTGCCTGCTCAGGCAAGCTGGGAAAGCGCGGCGTCTTCCTCGGTGGTCTCTTCGATCGCGAAGGCCTCGGGATCGGCGAGCCACTCCTTCAGCGCAAGAGTGTGCGCCTGATGGCCGGCCTTCGAGGCCGTGAAGTGGCCCCGCCAGGGCTTGCCGATTAGGGCAAAGTCGCCGATGGCATCGAGGATCTTGTGCCGCACGAACTCATCGGGGAAGCGGAGCGTGCCGTTGACGATACCCTCCTCGCCTACGAGGATGGCGCTTTCGAGCGTCGCACCGCGGATGTGACCGCTGCGGCGCATGGCTTCCACGTCGCGCGCGAAGCCGAAGGTGCGCGCCGGCGCTATTTCCTTCTCGTAGGTCTCCGGCGTGAGAACGAGCGAAAGCTCCTGATGGCTGACCATCGTGCCGGGGAAGTCGATGGTGTACGAAATGCGCATCTTGCTCGAGGCGTGGAGCGCGAGACGGCTTCCGTTTAGGCGGAAGCTGAGGGGCTTCTGGGGAACGAGAACGCGCCGCGGTACACCGTGGGTCTCGACGCCGCCTTCCCGGAAGAACGCTACGTAAGGCTTGGCGCTTCCGTCAAAGATGGGCACCTCGGGCCCCCAGAGCTCCACCCGAAGGTTGTCGATGCCGAGGCCCGCCGCCGTGGAAAGGAGGTGCTCGACCGTCCCGACGGACGCCCCGTTTGCCGCGAGCACCGTGGCGTACTGCGCCGGCTGGACATATTCCAAGCCCGCCGGTATCTCGACGCCGTCCCGGCCCCCTCGGGCGGACGGGTCGCGGCGAACGAAAACAATGCCCGTGCCTGGCGCCGCCGGAAGGAGGCGAAACGCCACTTCGGCCCCTGAATGAAGGCCCACGCCCTGCCCTTCAACAGGCCGCCGCAGGGTGCGCTCATAGAGAAAGGAAGCCATAGGTCAATAAATAAAGCAAAAACCATGCCAGAAGAAAAACACTACATATAGTATCTCCAAGCTGGAATCACTCAAAAAAACTCATAGAAAATGCTCTTTTACCACACACCTGTTGCATTTATGCAACATGCTGAGCCTCCGATATGGTAAGGGACGCGCGGGCGAGTCCCGGCATGCCCCCGCGCCTATGGCGGGCAGGTCGGGGCAAGCAGCTGGCGGGCGTGGCGGCGGGCGGAATCGGTAATATCCTTGCCGGCGAGCATGCGCGCCAGCTCTTCGACGCGTTCTTTTGTCGAGAGCTCCTTTGCGCGCACCGTGGTGCGGCGGTCTTCGACGGTTTTTTCGATTCGGACATGGTGGTCGGCGAGCGCGGCAATCTGCGGAAGGTGTGTGACGCAGAGCACCTGATGCTTGCGCGCGAGGGCCTTCAGCCTTTCGCCCACGGCCTCGGCCGCGCGCCCGCCGATGCCCTGGTCCACCTCGTCGAAGATGAGTACGCGCGAAGAATCCGAGGCCAAAAGCGCCGTCTTCAGCGCGAGCATAACGCGCGAGAGCTCCCCTCCGGAGGCGATCTTCGCAAGGGGCTTGGGAGGCTCTCCGACGTTCGGGGAAAACAAGAACTCGATATTTTCCGAGCCCTGTGGCCCGTAGCGCACGGGCACGCCGCCCAGGCGCACGGGACTTCCCTCCCCTTCGAGCGGCCGGATGGATATCTCGAACTTGGCGCGCTCCAGCGCCAGGCGCGGCATCTCCTTTTTCATCAGCGCCTCAAGCGCACGGGCCGCCTTGCGGCGGCGCTTGGAAAGAGTCTCGGCCCAGGTCTCGTAGCGGCGATAGAGCGCCGTCAAGTCCGCTTCGAGCTTCTCGGGCGATCCGCCTTCGCCTGTCAGCTCCGCGAGCTCCGCCCTGGCGCGGTCCAAGTGGTCGAGCACCGAGTCGAGCGAGTCGCCGTACTTGCGCTTCAGGCGGTCGAGCGCGTAGAGCCGGCTCTGGATTTCTTCGAGGCGCTGCGCGCTCAGGTCCACGCCCTCGGCCTTGTCGCGCAGCGTCCGGGCGGCGTCCTCGATGCGGGCCGCGGCCTCGGCAAGGCCTTTCTGGGTCTCCTCGAACGCCCCGTCCAGCGCGGCCAGGCGCTCCGTCTGTTTCTCCGCCGACGCGATGCGGGCCAGGGCGGAGTCCTCGTCGCCCTCCAACAGCCGAAGCGACTCGCCCGCCGCTTCGAGGAAGCGCTGGGCGTTCTTGAGAACCCGCTCCTCGGCGAGCAGGCGCTCCTCGTCGCCGCGCGAGAAGCCCGCCCGTTCAATCTCCTCGACCTGATAGCGCAGCATGTCCACGCGCTGCGCACGCACCTTTTCGTCCGAGCGAAGCGCCTCGAGGCGCTCCTCGAGCGTCTTCATTTCCGCGCACAGCGCCGCGCCCTCCTCGAGAAGCGAGTCGTTCTCGGCGAACGCGTCCAGGCTCTCGCGGTGAAAGGAGATTTCCCGAAGGAAGACCTGCTCGCTCTGGCCGTGCAGGTCCAGAAGAAACCCGGCCACGGCGGCCAGGTCCTGGGCGCGCGCCGGCGAATGGTTCACGAACGCCCGGTTCGCGCCGCCGCGCACGATGCGGCGCGCGAGGAGCGCTTCTTCGCCCGCCTCGAACCCTCCCGCATCGAGATGTTTTTGAAGCGGCGCGTTCCGGGCGACGTCAAACGCGGCTTCAACCAGCGCCTCGTCCGCGCCGGTGCGAATCAGCGCTTCCTGCGCACGTCCTCCCGCAAGAAGAACGAGGCTCCCGACGAGGAGCGATTTCCCCGCGCCCGTTTCTCCAGTGAACAGCGTGAGGCCCGGAGAGAACTCGACCGAGAGGTCGTCGAACAGCGCAACGTCCCGCACGCGAAGATAGCGAAGCATTCCGTCCATTATACGCGTCTGACGAGTTTAAATTAACTTCCCGCTTGCCCCACATCAAGGCGTTCAGCCGGGTTTTGCTTAAGTGCAGCTTGTTCCGGGGCGCGCGGATTGTTCCGTAGGGCCCTACCGGTAGGGCACGTGCTCGCGCGAGAAATACTCCTTCGTCATGACCGCCACGGACGTGCTCAGCGCGACGAGGGCAATCAGGTTCGGCACAGCCATCAATCCGTTCGCCAGGTCCGCGAAGGCCCAGACCGAGTCCAGCTTCCAAATGGCTCCTAGAAAATTCATGAGAACGTAAACCCACCGGTAGGGAACCACCGCGCCCGCGCCGAGGAGATATTCCACGCAGCGGTCGCCGTAATAGGACCAGCTGATGGCCGTCGAGTAGGCGAACAACAAAATCCCGATCGTCACGATGATATTGCCCCACGTTCCGGGAAGCCCGCGCTTGAAGCCTTCCGCCGTGAGTTCCGCTCCCGTGAGGAGCACCCCGGCGCGCACGCCGACCTCCGGGGACACGATGCTTCCCTCCTCCACCTGGATTGCGCCCGTAAACGGATTCCCGTCCCGCCCGATAAGGAGGGGGTCCTTCGCCAACCCGTCGCGGGCAAGGAAGGAGAGCTCATCCGGAGAGAGGACGTGCCCCTGCTCCGCGTGAAGGGTTCCCGTGAACGGAGGCAATTCAGAAACCGACGCATGGTCCGCGGCCTCGGGCGCCCCGCTCCGGATCTCCACTGCCTCGGAAGGAAGGTGTTTTTCGAAGCTGTCGCTCCACACGCCCGTCGTGATGATGACGAGCGCGGTCATGGTGCAGATGATGATCGTGTCGATGAAGGGCCCGACCATGGCCACCAGGCCCTCGCGCACGGGCTCCTTGGTTTTCGCCGCGGCGTGGGCGATGGGGGCCGTCCCCAGCCCCGATTCGTTCGAGAAAAGTCCCCGCGCCACCCCCCAGCGCAGGGTCATCATCACGGCGCACCCGAGGAATCCCCCCGTGGCCGCCGTGGGGGCGAGGGCGCTTTGAAGTATCGAGGCGAACGCTTCCGGGATGTCCCGCACGTAGTGGACCAGGATGACGACGGCGCCCGCAATGTAGAGCGTGCACATGGCCGGCACGAGGCGGCTTGCCACCTGGCCGATGCGCCGGATGCCGCCGACTATGACGAGACATAAGAAAACCGCGAGCACGAAGCCCGTCACGTACGGAGGGATTCCAAAGTGCGCCCTCATGCCCTGCGCCACCGTGTTCGACTGCACCATGTTTCCGGTGCCGAACGAGGAGACGGCCGCGCACGTGGCGAACAAAACGGCGAGCCATCGAAAACTTTTACCCAAGCCGAGCTCGATGAAGTACATCGGGCCTCCGCTCACGGAGCCGCCCTCGTGGAGCTTGCGGTGTCGCACCGCCAGCATGCAGGAGCTGTACTTGATGGCCATGCCGAAAAACGCCGTCACCCACATCCAGAAGACCGCGCCGGGGCCTCCCATGTGGATGGCGGTCGCGACGCCGGCGATGTTCCCGATGCCGATCGTGGCGGCCAGCGCCGCGCTGAGCGCCTGGAAATGAGTAATATCTCCTTCATCATGAGGGTTGTCGTAGCGGCCGGAGATGAGGGCGAAGGCATGGCGCAAGTGGCGCACCTGCACGAAACCGAGACGGAAAGTCAGAAAGATCCCGGTAAGGATCAGGATGGGGATCATGAAATACGGTCCCCAAATGACGTTTCCGTTGATGGTGTTCAACAGTTCCAGGGCCATGGCGTCCACCGGGCTTCTCCTTTGCTCCGCGCCTCAGCTAACGGAACATCGTGTTCCGTTTGCTGCCGTGAATCTTATCCTTGAAAAATACACTATCGCAGGGATACGAGAGAAAATCCAATTATATGACCATCCGCAGGCCATGTGGGGTTTTCGCCCCGCGCCCGCGCGGGAAGTTGGAACGCATCTTCAACCAAACCAAAAATCTGGAGCTGGCGGAGGGACTTGAATCCCGACGCGCAGACGTCGGGACAAGCCCCCAGGCTTGCTTTACCCCGCCCTTTGGGCCGGGCCCCTTCCATGAAAAGAGAGCTGGCGGAGGGACTTGAACCCCCAACCTGCTGATTACAAATCAGCTGCTCTACCGTTGAGCTACGCCAGCGTGCTATCTATC
>CP070701.1:2084432-2181076 GCA_020349885.1 Acidobacteriota bacterium | reverse complement strand
CGAGCTCCGCGACCGGTACGCCTCCGTTCGCGTACCTGTGGGCGCCGGGCGGCGAGACGACGACGGCGATCACGGTGACGACGGCCGGCGTGTACAGCGTAACGATTACGGACAGCGCGGTGCCGGCGTGCTCAGACACGACCGTTCCGGGCACGACGGTGACGGTGAATCCGCTGCCGACGCCCGTGATCTTGGAGACCTGCGGTGCTCCGAACACGACGCTGGATGCCGGCGCGGGCTACGTGAGCTACTCGTGGACCTCGGTGCCTCCGGGCGAGCCCGGCGACGGGGCGACGACGCAGACGATCCAGGTTCCGTCGTGCGATTCGACGGGCTCCTACACCGTGACGGTGTTTGACGGCACGTGCTTCGGGACGTCGCCCGCAGAGGATGTCTCGAACTGCATGGGTTCGTGTTGCATCACGAGCGCGACGGCGACGGCGCTCGGGCCGACGACGTTCTGCGAAGGCGGCTCGGTTGACCTGGAGGCCACGCCGGACGACGGCGTCGGACCTTTCACGTACCTGTGGAGTCCGGGCGGCGAGACGACGCAGACGATCACGGTGGGTGTGGCCGATACCTACTTCTGCGACGTGACGGACAACGATCTGATCTGCGGCAACACGGTCACTACGAATTCCATCGTGGTGACGGTGAACCCGCTGCCGACGCCCGTGATCATTGAGACCTGCGGTGTTCCGTTCTCGACGCTGGATGCCGGCGCGGGCTACTTGAGCTACTCGTGGAGCACGGTGCCTCCGGGCGAGCCCGGCGACGGGGCGACGACGCAGACTATCCAGGTGCCGTGCGATTCGACGGGCATCTACACCGTGACGGTGTTTGACGGCACGTGCTTTGGGACGTCGCCTCCAGAGGATGTCACGAACTGTATTTGCAATGGCGGGGAACCGTGTGAGCCGTCGGACACGGACAGTTTTCCTTTTGGTGTGCCGCCGCTGAGGGTAGTGAATACAGCGGGGACGCTGGTGGACGTTGAGGATGAGTCCGGGTGTGGAGCAACCGCCTACGTGGTATATGAGGAAGCGATAGGGACGTGGTACGGGTTTCCGGCGGGTCAGAGCGGGTGCTTGGCGCCGCTCGGGCCTGGAGGAGAGCCGGGGACGGCGCGGCTGGATTACGTGATGGGAGCGCCGGACGTGTGGATCGTGGTGACGGCGGCGAACGCGGCGGGGGAGTCGAGCGCCGGACGTTCGTGGGATTTAGCCGCAAGCTACATGGAGCGGGACACGGCACCCGGCTGGCCGGCTCCCGTAGTGTGCCCGTAAGAAGCCGTTTCGCTAACTGCTAACTGCCAACGGCTGGCGGCTAATCCCCGGCTGCCGGAGTTCCCCGGCTCTAACCGACTAACTCGGAAACGGAGTTCCAGGAAGAGGCGGCGTCGAGCGCGGCTTTCAGCTGCTCGATGATGTCGTCCGCGTGCTCTACGCCGACCGACAGACGGAAGAGGTTCTCGTGGATGCCCACCTCGAGCCTCTGCTCCGGCGTCAGGTACGAGTGGCACATGGTGGGCGGGTGCGTCAGCAGGGTCTCCGTGCCGCCGAGGGACTCGGCCAGGTAGACCGGCGGCGCCTGGGAGGCGATGGTATTGGCGAATTTCTTGTAATCGCCCTCCACCTCGAACGAGACGACGCCCCCGAAGCCCTTCATCTGCTTCTTGGCGACCTTGTGCCCCGGGTGGTCGGGCAGGCCCGGATAGTACACGCGCCCCACGCCCTTGTGCTCCTCCAGGAAGGCGGCGACGCGCTGCGCGTTCTCGCAGTGCCGCTCCATGCGCAGCGCCAGCGTCTTGACGCCCCGTATGGTGTTGTAGGCGTCGTGGGGGCCGGGGACGGAGCCCAGGGTCCTCGCGTAGAGTCTCAGTCGCTCCGCCAGTTCCTTGTTCTTTGTGACGATGGCGCCCCCGACGAGGTCGTTGTGGCCCCCGAGGTACTTGCTGGTCGAATGGATGATGGTCTCCGCGCCGTAGTCGAAGGGGCGCAGCAGGCACGGCGTCGCAAACGTGTTGTCCACGATGAGGGGAACGCCCACCTCCTGGGCCGCGTCCCGGACGGCCTCCAGGTTCACGATGTCGAGCAGGGGGTTCGTGGGCGTTTCCACGAAAATGTATTTCGTGTTCCCTTTTATTAGGCCCTTGAGCTTCTCCGTGTCGTTCGGGTCCGCGAAATCAATCTGGAGAAATTTTGCCAGAACCATGTCGGCCAGCCGGACGGTGCCGCCGTAGAGCTTGTTGCCCATGACGATGTGGTCGCCGGCTTCGAGCGTGTGGAACAGGCAGTTGATGGCCGCGACGCCCGACGAGAAGACGACGGCCTCCTCGCCTCCCTCGAGCTCCGCGAAGAGTTTTTCGAGAACCTCCCGCACCGGGTTTTGCGTGCGCCCGTACTTGATCTTGATGGGCTCGCCGAGCGCCCGGAACGCCCCGTTCTTGGCGGTCGTGATGGGAGTCGCGATGGCCCCGCTTACGGGATCCGGCCGCTGCCCCCCGTGGACGGTGATGGTTTCAATTTTCATAAGGGATTCGGTTGCCTTTTAATACAATTTATCTATTATACCCTGTTTCTGCCGATGGTGACAACGTCCGCGACGACGGCCGAGGCCGTGGGCAGCTGCCCCGCGCCCTTGCCGTAGAGCATCATCTCGCCGACGTTGTCCCCCACGACGAACACGGCGTTCAGTTCGTTCTGGACGCCCGCCAGGGGGTGGTCCTCGTCCAGCAGGGTCGGCCTGACCGACAGCTCCCTTCCCCCCGGCGTTTTCTTGTAGCTGGCCACCAGCTTGATGACCTTTCCGCTCTCGCGGGCTTTCTTTATGTCGTCCTTCGTCACCCCGGTGATGCCCTCCGTGGAAATCTCCTCGTCGCTCACGAAGGAGCCCGTCGCGATGGAGGCCATGATGGCGAGCTTGTGCGCGGCGTCCTTCCCCTCGACGTCGAACGTGGGGTCGGCCTCCGCGAAGCCGAGCTCCTGCGCCTTCTTGAGGGCTTCCTCATAGCTCTGGTTCTCGCGGGTCATCTTGGTCAGGATGTAATTCGTGGTCCCGTTCAGTATGCCCGAGATGGAGCTTATGTTCTCCGTGACGAGGCTGTCCTTGAGCGCCCGGAGGATGGGAATGCAGGCGCCGACGGCCGCCTCGTACAGTATCTGGACGCCGTTCTCGGCCGCGGCCTTGTGGATCTCCCCGCCGTGCCGCGCCAGAAGCGCCTTGTTGGCCGTGACCACGTGCTTGCCTTTCTTGAGCGCGCCCAGGACGAACGCTCTCGCGGGCTCGTAACCGCCGATGAGCTCGACGACCACGTCGATCTCCGGGTCGCCGAGAACGTCGTCCGCGTCGGGGGTCGTCCTGAACGCGGTCAGGTCGACGTCCCGCTTCCGGGAGAGATCCGTCTCGCAGATGGTTTTGAGGGTCAGCGAGACGCCGCTTCTTTCCTTGATCAACCCGGCGCTCTTGGCGATGATTTTGACGACGCCCGTTCCCACGGTCCCCAGCCCGATCAATCCGATGTTCATTGCTAGATTACCTTTGCTCCTTCCTTGTTGACGTTCGAGACGAATGTTCGGCTCTCGAGTCCGTGCCCGGCGAAGGCGGCCTGCATGGCTGCGGCGATCTTTTTCGCCGCCGCCCGGTCGTCGGTCACGGCGAACACGCTCGGCCCCGCGCCGCTCATCGAGCACCCGTAGGCACCGTGCTCGAGCGCGGCCCGCTTCACGTCGTGGAAACCGGGCACCAGGGGGGCGCGGGCGGGCTCGGCGACTCTGTCGTCCATGGCCCTCCCGAGCAGCCGGATGTCGTTCGTGAACAGCGCCGCCGTGACGGCCGAGACGTTGCCCCAGTTGCGCACGGCGTCTTTCAACGGGATCTTTTCCGGAACGGCGGCCCTCGCCTCGGCCGTCTTCAGCTCGCACGCCGGGGTTGCGACCACGGCCACCAGCGCCTCCGGCGCGGCCAGCGGGACGACGTCGAGCGGGTCGTAGCTCCGGATGAGGACGAATCCGCCGAGCAGGCTGGGTGCCGCGTTGTCGGCATGCGCCGTGCCGCTTGCCGCCTTCTCTCCCGCCATGCAGGCGGGCAGGAGGGCCTCTTTTTCGAGGGGCTTTCCGAAAAGAACGTTCACCGCCCATGCCGCCGCCGCGGCACTCGCGGCGCTGCTTCCGAGCCCCGAGCCGAGCGGCATGCCCTTATGGAGCTTCATCTCGACGCCAGCATCGGCACGGAGGAGTTTCCACACTTCCGTGGCGGCGACTCCGGCGGTGTTCTCGGAAGAATCCCTCGGAAGCTTCCCGCCGTCGCCCGTGACCTCCGCCACCCTCACGAGGGGTTCCTCGATTTTCCGCACCTCCACCACGTCCCCGGGCTCGTGCAGGGCGAATCCGAAGACGTCGTACCCGGGGCCGACGTTGGCCACGGTGGCGGGGGCGAAAACTTTCAGCCATTCGCTCATAAGATTCCTAATGCCTTGTCCTGCCTGACGAGGTTGCGCGGCTTCTCACCCTAGGAAAAATCCCCCAGGGCCGCGCGCACGGCTTCCATGGTGGCGTCGACGGGCACCGGTTTGTTGGCGTATCGGTCGCTAAATTGCGTTAGCTTGCCCAGGTGATAATCCACGACAAGGTTCGGATCCTTGAGGAGATGGCCTGTCAGGATGCCCACGACGAGCTCGTCTCTTCCCACCACGCCCGCCTCCACCAGTTTCTTCAACCCGGCGACGGTGGCGCACGAGGACGCCTCTGCGCCGATTCCGGTTCGGTCGACGTGGGCCTTCGCGTCGATGATCTCCTGGTCCGTCACCTCCTCGACCACGCCGTTGCACCATTCGAGGCCCGCCAGGGATTTTTTCCAATTCACCGGGTTGCCGATCTTGATGGCCGACGCCACCGTGTCCACGGTTTTGAGCGGCTCGAAAGAGGTCTTGTTCTTCCACATCCGGTACAGAGGGTTGGCGCCCCGGGCCTGCACGACGGCGATCCGAGGAATTTTGCGAACGAGGCCGATCTCGTGCAATTCCCGCAGGGCCTTGCTGAGGGCGTAATTGTTGCCCAGGTTTCCTCCGGGAAGGACGAACCAGTCGGGAACATCGCCGCCCAGCTGCTGCAGGGCTTCGAAGCAAATCGTTTTCTGCCCTTCGAGGCGGAAGGGATTCAGGGAGTTCATCAGATAGAACTCCAGCGTGTCGCACGCCTCAAGCACGAGCGCCATGGCGTCGTCGAACACTCCCTTGACCTGCAGCGTCTTCGCTCCGTAGGCCAGGGCCTGCGCCAATTTCCCGTACGCGATCTCCCCCTCGGGGACGAACACCACGCAGCGCATGCGGGCGTGGGACGCGTATGAGGCCACCGACGCGGAGGTGTTTCCCGTCGAAGCGCAGGCCACGGTCTTCATGCCGAACATTCGGGCCGCCGTGATCCCCACGGTCATGCCGCGGTCCTTGAAGCTGCCGGTGGGATTCTCCCCCTCGTGCTTGAGAAAAATGTTCTTGACCCCGGTATACTCGCCGATCAGCCTGCTCGAATAGAGCCGGGTGTTACCCTCTCGGCGGGTGACGATTTCGTCGTCCTCCGCCTCGGGAAGAACGAGCTCCTTGTACCGCCAAACGCCCGACCCGAACGGCTCCCGCCGGAGCCGCTCGTCGAACAGCTCCCAAGACACGTTGCCCCGTGCGGCTTCCATGTCCTGTATCGCCTCCAGGTTTCCGCCGCAGTTGCACGCGTGGCGTGCCTCGAGTGCATATTCCCTCCCGCACTCCAGGCACCGAAGCCTCATTTGTCCAGTCCGAATTCCCGATGGAGGCACGCCACCGCTTTCGTGAGGTCTTCCTCTTTTACGATGAAGGAGATGTTGAGTTCCGAGGCTCCCTGGGCGATGGCGACCACGTTCACCTTGCTCTTGCCCAAGGTGCCGAACACGCGGCCGGCAATGCCAAGCGTGCCGATCATGCCCTCCCCGACCACGGCGACAATCGCTATACCGTCCATGACGGAGACTTCGTCGATGTCCCGATGCATGATGCGCTCGGAGAACTCGCGCTTGAGGACGCGCACGATTTTGGACGCGTCGCCCTTGTCCACGACGAAGCAGATGCTGTGTTCAGAGGAAGCTTGCGAGATGACGTACACGTTTATCCCCAGGTTCGCGACCGCGCCGAAGACTTTCGCCGCGACGTTCGAGAGCTCCACCATCCCGGCCCCCTCGACGTTGACGAGGCTCAGGTTGCGGATGGAGGTGATTCCCCGAATCGGCTTCTTGTCGCGGACGGTCTCGGCCTTGACCACGGTTCCCTCCACCTCCGGCTTAAAGGCGTTTTTTATCCAGATGGGGATCCCGCCCTCGACGGCGGGAAGGATGCTCTTGGGATGGAGCACCTTGGCGCCGAAATACGAAAGATCGGCCGCCTCGCGGTAGGACAGCTCCGGGACGGTTTTGGCCTCCGCAATCAGCTTCGGGTCGGCCGTCAGGACGCCGTCCACGTCGCTCCAGATCCACACCTCCTCCGCCTTCAGGCAAGCCGCGACGATGGACGCGGAATAATCGGAGCCGTTCCGGCCGAGCGTGGTGACGACGCCTTTTTCCGTTCCGGAAAGAAAGCCCGTCAGGATGGGCGTGACGCCTTCGCGCAGCATGGGCTTCACTTTCTTAGCCACGCGGGCCCGGGTCACCTTGAAATCGACGTTCGCGGAGCCGAAGTTGTCATCCGTGATGACGAGGTCCGCCGTCGGAATCGGCTCGGAGCTCACGCCGCGTTCTATCAGAATGTTCGCGAGCAGGAGCGAGGACAGCCGCTCGCCGTACGACGAGATGAGGTCCAGGGAGCGCGGCGTGTATTCCCCGAGGACGCCGATGCTCTCGTAGAGCGGCTTCAGGGACCCGATGATGTGCCGGACTTCCTGCAAAACCGAGTCGGGTTGCTTCAGCGATTGCTTCGCGGCCGTCTCGTGCTTTTGGGAAAGCTCCCCGACGGCGCGCTCGACGGTGGCAGTCTTTCCCAGTGCGGCGTTCTTCGTCGTGTCGATCAGTAGATTCGTGACGCTGGCCATCGCGGAAACCACCACGGCGGGGGTTTTCTCCAGGTTGGCCTCGATAAGCTCCGCCGCGTTCGTGAGCTTCGCGGCGTCCCCGAGGGAAGTTCCGCCGAACTTCATCACGATCATTTCAATAATCCCTTCACTTTCATGAGCTCGGCGTTGAGGAGGGCGGCGCCCGCGGCGCCCCGGATGGTGTTGTGGCCGAGCAGCATGAACTTGTAATCCCAGACCGGGTCCTCCCGAACGCGGCCCACTGTGACGGCCATTCCCTTCCCGTTGTCGCGGTCGTACTTGGGCTGCGGGCGGTCGTCTTCCTCCCGAAGGACGATGGGCGGGTCGGGCGCGAAAGGCAGGTCCATCCCCTTCAAGGGGTTGAACGTCTTCAGGGCACCTTTAAATTCCTCCAGCGTCGGCTTTCGGTCCAGGCGGACGCTCACCGCCTCGAGGTGGCCGTCCTGCACGTTCACCCGGTTGCAGTGAGCGCTGATTTTTATCTCGGCATTGACGAACTCGCCGTTCTGGACTCGCGCCAGAATTTTGAGCGGCTCCGACTCCACCTTGGGCTCCTCCCCGCCGATGTGGGGAAGAATGTTGTCCACGATGTCGAGCTCGAAGCCCTTGAACCCCGCCCCGCTCAAGGCCTGCATCGTGGCCACGAAAACTTCCGCTACGCCGAAGCTGTCCAGAAGAGGCTTCAGGACGAGCGCCAGGGGAATGGCGGAGCAATTCGGGTTCGTGACGATGAAGCCCGGCGTTTTCTGCCGCTTCACGACTTCCAGGTGGTCGTGGTTGACCTCAGGTACCAGGAGGGGCACGTCCGCGTCCATGCGGTGGTTCTTGGAATTGCTGCTTACTACGTAGTCGGCCTCGGCAAACGCCGTCTCGACGGGGCCGGCGACGCTCGAGTCGAGGCCGGAAAAGGCCAGCCGGCAGTCCAGGTCGGGCGTGCAATCCCGGACCTTCATGCCCTTCGCGTAATCGGGCATCTCGTACGGGATCTTCCACCTATCGCCGACGGCTTCCTCGTAGGGCCTGTCGGCGCTCTTTTCGGACGCTGCCAGGGCTGTGAGCTCAAACCATGGGTGGTCGCGGAGCAAGTGGATGAACCACTGTCCAACGATACCTGTTGCACCTAGTACACCGACTTTAATTTTCTTCATAGGGTTGTTGTAATCGGGGAAATGCCCCAACCGGGTATTTTACCATAAAAAGCTGAAACCACGGGAATCTCCGGGTAATTTCCCGGGCGGAGCGGGGCCGTGACTTATGGATTTGCCCTAAACGCCCCGCTTCGAGTAGCGTAGAAGGATAGTAAGGCTCGAACATTCCAGCGCACCAAGCGGAAAGGAAAGAAACGATGGAAAGAAAAAAAACGGCGACAAAAATGAAGCGGGCGGCCGTAACTGTGGGCGCGGCGGCCCTGGTGCTCTTCATGGTGTTTCATGGAACCCGGCCGCAGGCGGCGGCGCCCGAAGCAGGCCACGTCGAGGGGGCGGAAAAAACCTTCCGCTCGACCGCGGAAGACCGCCGCGAGACGGCCATCACGGTCTACAACGTCAACATGGGGCTCGTCAGGGAGGTACGCGACGTCTCGCTCGGGCGCGGCGTCGCGGCGCTCGAGTTCCGGGACGTAGCCTCGAAAATTCAGCCCGAGACGGTGCACATCAAGTCGCTTTCGGGAAAACTTTCCGTTCTGGAGCAGAACTACCAGTACGACCTCCTCAGCCCGCAGAAACTACTCGAAAAATACGTCGGCAGGAAGGTCAAGGTGTTTCGCTGGAACGAGGTGACTGGCCGCGACGAGGAGCGCGAGGCCGAGGTGCTCTCCACGAACGACGGCACCATCCTCCGGGTCGGCGACGAGATAACCTTCGGCTACCCGGGACGCATCTCCTTCCCCGAGATTCCCGGGAATCTCATCGCCGAGCCCACGCTCGTGTGGCTCCTTGATAGCGCCGCGCCGAAGCACAAGCTGGAAGTCTCCTACCTCACGGACGGCATGACTTGGAAGGCGGACTACGTGCTCGTCGTGGACTCGGAGGACGCGGCGGGCGACCTGAACGGCTGGGTGACGCTCAACAACACGAGCGGCGCCGGGTACGAGAACGCGCGGCTCAAGCTCGTCGCGGGCGACGTGCACCGCGCCGAGGAGGAAGACGTTTTTCGCCCGGGGGTGAAGTTCATGGCGGCCGCTGCCGAGCCGCAGTTCCGCGAGGAGGCCTTCTTCGAGTACCACCTCTACACGCTCGAGCGCCCGACGACGCTCCGCGACAACGAGCAGAAGCAAATCTCCCTGCTCGAGGCGCCGGGCGTGAAAATCGAGAAGCGCCTCGTGTTCCGCGGCGCGCCGTACTACTTCCGCTCTGCCTGCGGCCGGGTGCAGTCGAACCAGAAGGTGGGCGTCTTCCTCGACATTGAGAACAAGAAAGCGCACGGCCTCGGGATGCCGCTCCCGAAGGGCATCGTCCGCGTCTACAAGGCCGACGCGGAAGGCTCCCTGCAGTTCATCGGCGAGGACCGCATCGACCACACGCCCCGCGACGAGCGCGTGCGCATCAAGATGGGCGAGGCGTTCGACGTCGTGGGCGACCGCGTGCAGACGGACTACAAAGATCACGGCCGTTGCGGCTCGGAGTCGGAGTGGGAAATCTCCCTGCGTAACCACAAGGACGAGGACGCCGAGGTGGATGTGTTCGAGCCCGCCGAGGGCGAGTGGAAAATTCTTACTACCTCGCACGACTGGGAGAAGGTGGACGCGCACACCTTCAAGTTCATCGTGCGCGTGCCCTCCCATGACGAGGTGAAGATCCGCTACCGCGTGCGGATACGCTGGTGCTAGGGCGGTCGTCGATCCACTCTCTGTGTTTATTTGACAACGGCCGGTTTTTCCACTATGCTCCCCTCGGGGAAAAAACAGGGTTACGGCATGGACGTCAAGTCGCAACGCGGGATTCTATCTTGGCCGGTTGACGCGCAGTAGGTTGCTCTTGTTCTCACAAAAACCATCTCCGCGTCAAGGCAGCCGGTCGGCTCGCGTCGGGGCGTTGATTCCTTGCGCCTTACTGCTTTTCTTCATTTCTCACACCGCATTCGCCCAGACGTGGGCGCGCACCTACGGCGGCGACGGCGAGGATAGGAGCCAGTTCATCGAGCATACGGCGGACGGCGGCTACATCGTGACGGGAGGCGCGGCTTCCTTCGGCGCGGGCGAAAGCGATGGGCAGACCTCAGACAGCGACTTCGTCGGGGGGGAGCCCAGTGACGGCTGGATTTTGAAGCTGGATGCCTGGGGCGACGTCGAGTGGGAAAAAACCTACGGCGGGAAAAAGATCGAGTGGTTCAACGTTATCGGGCAGACCTCAGACGGCGGCTTCATTGTTATAGGGCCCAATTATACCCTCGGCCCGGGCTATGTCGATTGGTGGTTATTGAAATTGGACGCTTCTGGGGATATCGAGTGGCAGAAACTCTACGGCGCCGCTTCCTCCGATAACGAGGGGCCTCATTTCATCCGGCAGACCGCGGACGGCGGCTACATCGCGACGGGATTCAGAACTTACCAAAGCGCGGGCTTTCAGGATTTCTGGGTTATGAAGCTGGACGCCTCGGGCGACATCGAGTGGGAAAAAACCTACGGCGGCGCCAAGGCGGAGCTGGCTTTCCCCATCCAGCAGACAAAGGACGGCGGCTATATCGTGACGGGAAAGACGCGGTCCTTCGGCGCGGGCACCGTGGATGTCTGGGTTCTGAAGCTGGACGCCTCGGGCAAAGTCCAATGGCAGAAGGCCTACGGCGGCATTAATTTTGAGGAATCCAAATCCGTCTGTCAGACCTCGGACGGCGGCTACGCCGTGGCGGGGGGGACGATGTCCTTCGGTGCCGGCTCTCACGATTTTTGGGTTTTGAAGCTGTACCCGTCGGGTGACATCGAGTGGGAAAAAACCTACGGCGGCACCGAGGAGGATATAGCCCATTGCGTTTGGCAGACCACGGACGGCGGCCTCGTCGTGGCGGGAAGGACGCAGTCCTTCGGCGGGGGCTGGTGGGACGCCTGGGTTCTGAAGCTGGACGCCTCGGGCAAAGTCCAATGGCAGAAGGCCTACGGCGGCCCCGGCGAAGAGCATGCCCGCACCGTCGAGCAGACTTCGGACGGCGGCTTCGTCGTGGCGGGACATACGACATCCTTCGGCGTGGGTGAGTGTGATTGGTGGGTTCTGAAGCTCGACGCAAACGGAGACATTGACCCGTCGTCCTGCACGTTCATTACGGATACTGCGGTGAAGGGCGTCGATTCCTCGGCCGTCATCACAAAAACCTCGGTGAAGGGCGTGGATTCTTCCGCATCGGTCACCGGCAGCCCGGTGAAGGGCGTGGACTCCAAGGCCACGGTGTTCGAGCAGTGCCCGGACGCCGACGGCGACGGCGTGCCCAACGCAAGCGACAACTGCCCTGGCACACAGGTTCAAGACCCGGATACTCCTGTCGACCGCACCGCACCATGCGGCCCTCCACGCTACGGCCTGAGCGGGCCGGAAATCTATGCCAACCCGCGGCAGGAGGACGCGGACAAGGACAGCTTGGGCGACGTGTGCGACAACTGCTGGTTGGTGCCCAACCCGCGGCAGGAGGACGCGGATGAGGACGGCGTGGGCGACGTGTGCGACAACTGTCCGGCGGACGCCAATCCGCTGCAAGAGGATGGGGACGGTGATGGCATCGGCGACGCGTGCGACCCGGACATGGACGGAGACGGCGTGCCCAACGCGAAAGACAACTGCCCGGTGAATACCAACCCGCGGCAGACGGATACGGACGGCGACGGCACCGGCGACGCATGCGACGCGTGTCCGAACGACCGGGACAACGACATCGACGGCGACGGGGTGTGCGGCGACGTGGATAACTGCCCGAAGGTCGCGAACCCCGCGCAGACGGCTACGGACGCCGACGCCGACGGCGCGGGCGACGCGTGCGACGTCTGCCCGGGCTTCGATGACAGAATCGACGCAGACGGCGACGGCACGCCCGACGGCTGCGACGCCTGCCCGAACGATCGGAACAACGACGCGGACGGCGACGGCTTGTGCGGCGATGTCGACAATTGCCCGATGAGGAACAATCCGCAGCAAGAGGATGCGGACCTGGACGGCTTGGGCGACGTGTGCGACAACTGTCCGGCGGATTTCAATCCCGGCCAGGAGGATATGGACTCCGACGGCGCGGGCGACGCGTGCGATGGGGACATTGACGGGGACGGCCTGGACAACGGAAGCGACAACTGCCCGACGGCGGCGAATCCTCTGCAAGAAGACGGGGAAAACCTTGTCGATTTTAAGGCGCTTCTCTTGGACGCGGGTGAAGCCGTGCTCGCTGACGTTTCGCAGGAATTCTTGACACAAGACGACGATGGCTCCTGCCAAGCGGGCAAGTGCGCCCCGGCGTTCGGCCCGACCTTCGGCTCAGGGGCGAAATATGTCGTCGTGGGAGGAACGTCGGGGCCTTTCGATCAGATTCTTTATAAGCGAACATCTGCCTCCGATTTTACGAGTCCCAGTTCTTCTATGCCGACTCCCAATACGTGCTGGGACGGTGGAAAGCACATGATTGTGGAATATTGGGACGGGGCGGGCTGGCAGATCATAAACGGCTTCCCCTGTCCTATCAGCGACCCGACCAGGTCTTCCGGTGGCCCGGATAGGAGGTGCCCCCTGTTTCTGGACGGTGTTATTAGCGTTGACCAAGGCTACCTGGACCTGCTTGCCGATGGAATCGAGGCTTGCGGCGAATCCATTTGCGACGACTGCCTTGACAACGACGGGGACCTCTTCACAGATGAGTGGGACAACCCTCCCGACCGGCAGCCCGGGGGGCCGGCCGGCCTGGGGCTCGACCCCGGCCTTTACTATATGCGCTTCTGGGTAGGGCCCACCTGGTGCGGGGACGGCCCGTCGCTCTCTTGCTTCAACGGTGTGGACGACGACGGGGACGGCCTCGTAGACGAGAAAG
Organism: Acidobacteriota bacterium; assembly: GCA_020349885.1. Classification (NCBI taxonomy): domain Bacteria; kingdom Pseudomonadati; phylum Acidobacteriota; species Acidobacteriota bacterium. The sequence continues at coordinate 2,168,033 of CP070701.1, read as the reverse complement.
GGCCAACGTGTGTCCCCGCGCCCACTTTTTCCGGTGTTCCGGAAGGCGTCGCGGAGCCTGAAATTGACCAATTCTCGCCCATCCCTTCTCCCGGCGACGGCGTGGGCGACGCGTGCGACAACTGCCCGTCTGTGCCCAACCCGCTGCAGACGGATACGGACGGTGACGGAATCGGCGACGCGTGCGACCCTTCAGTCTCCAGCCTCCAGTAGCCAGTAGCCAGCAAGAATTCACTTTCCTGGCCCCTGGTTTCTGGAGGCTGGCCCCTGGCCCCTGATTCACTCCCAGCGCCCCGCAACGGCGGCGCGGCACTTCGGGCAGGTGCCCTTCAGTAGGCGGTTCTGGCGGACGTGGAAGCCCAGGCGCTCGACCAGAAGCTCGCCGCACGAGGGGCAGTACGTATTTTCCAGCTCGCTCACCATGCCGGGAAGGTTTCCGGCGTAGACAAAGTGCAGCCCTTCGCCCCGCCCGATCTCGGCGGCTCGGAGAAGCGTCGCGACGGGCGTGTCCTCGGGCCCGGTCATCTTGTAGTTCTGGTGAAAGGCCGTGACGTGCCACGGGATGTCGGGCGAGACGGAGCGCAGGAACCCGGCGATTCGCCGGAGCTCGCCGTCCGAGTCGTTGAAGCCCGGAACGACAAGCGTCACCACCTCGACCCAGAAGCCCATCTCCCACGCCGCCCCGATGCTGTCGAGCACCGTCTGGAGCATACCGCCGAGTTTTTTCCGGTAGTGCCTGTCGTCGAAGCACTTCAGGTCGATCTTGTAGAGGTCGACGTAGGGGCGGAGGTATTCGAGCACCTGGCGCGTGGCGTTTCCGTTCGAGACGTAGGAGCAGACGAGGCCCGCCTCCTTGGCGAGCTTGAAAATCTCGACCGCCCACTCCGAGGTGATGAGCGGCTCGTTGTAGGTGCTCGTGAGCACCTTCGCGCCGCACTTCCCCGCGAGCGCGACCACCTCCCCGGCCGTCATGACGTCGGGCGTCGAGAAGGCTCCGGGGTCGCGGAGCGCCTGCGACGTCATCCAGTTCTGGCAGTAGTCGCAGTGGAAGGAGCAGCCGAGCATCCCGAATGAAAGCGCCGTGCACCCCGGGTAGGCGTGGAAGAGGGGTTTCTTCTCTATGGGGTCGGGATGGAGCCCGGCGACGTAACCGTGGGGAACGTAGAGGGTGCCGCCACGGTTGAACCGCACGCGGCAGACGCCGTCGTGGCCGTCTAGGATGAGGCACATGTGGCCGCAGGCGGTGCAGCGCAGCTTGTTCGACTCGAGCTTCTCGTAGAGCTCTCCCTCCCGCGTGAAGCGGCTCAACAACTCCGCGTACGTGTGAATCTCGGCCGGCCTGGGCATCTTTATCTTCAGTTTACCACGCCCGGGGCGCGCGAGCGAGCGGCGGCCCGCCCTTTGGACGGGCGGAATTTTATCGGCGGTAAGAACTCCTATAAAATGAGCGATGCGTTCCCGCGAGCGTTCCGCCTGGCGTTACCTCGACTCGCTCGAGCTCTGGCTGATGAAGCCCGGGCTCGAGCGCATCCGCGCCGTGCTGGAGGAGCTCGGGCGCCCGGAGAAGAATTTTCTCTCCGTCCTGGTCGGCGGGACGAACGGCAAGGGCTCCGTCGTCGCCTATCTGGACTCGGTCCTGCGCGAGGCCGGCTTCCGCGTGGGAAGGTACACCTCGCCCCACCTGGTGAGCCCGCGCGAGCGGATCGCCCTGAACGGGCGCCTCATCGCTCCGGGGGCGTTCGCCGGCGTCCTTCTCGACGTGCGCGACGCGGCGGGGCTTGCCCGGTCTCCGACGGGGCGGCGCGGCGCCGAGGCCAGCTACTTCGAGGTCCTGACGGCCGCGGCCTTTCTCTATTTCGCGCGCCGGAAGGTTGACGTCGCGGTCGTGGAGGTCGGCATGGGGGGCGACTGGGACGCTACGAACGTGCTCGGCTCGCCGCTCGTCTCCGTCATGACGAACGTGGAGCTCGACCACACGCGCCGGCTCGGCAAGACGCGCGCCGTCATCGCCCGCACCAAGGCCGGCATCGCCCGCGCGGGGCGCCCCCTCCTCGCGGGGCCGATGACGCCGTCCGCGGAGCGCTCGGTGCGGAAGGTTTGCGCCCGAGTCGGGGCGCGCCTCGTTTCCGTGCCGCGCGTCTGCACGCTAAGGGAAGGTAAGGGAGGAAATTTTTCTGCGCGCGTGCTCGGAAAAAATTTTTCCGGCCTGCGCCTCGGCCTCACCGGCGCGCACCAGCGCGAGAACGCCGCGACGGCCCTCGCGGCCCTCGCGCTCGCCCGCAAGCGGCTGCCCTGGAGCGCGGCGGCCCTCCGCCGCGGATTCGCCCGCGCCCGGATTCGCGGGCGCCTGGAGCGCGCGGCGGGCCGCCCCGCCACGTACCTCGACGGGGCGCACAACCCATCGGGCGCGCGTGCCCTGGCCGCGTTCCTCGCAACGCGCGCCGAGCGCCCACGCGTTCTCGTCGTGGCCGTAGGGCGCGAAAAGAACGCCGAGGCCATGCTCCGCGCCTGGAAGAGAGTCGCGGAGGGGATCGTCGCGACGGAGGTTCCCGGCCATAAGTTTTTCCGGGCGCGCCATCTCGCCCGCCTGGCCCGGCGCGTCGGCCTGCCCGCCTTAACGACCTTGGCGGGCAAGCCCTGCCTGTACGCGGAGCCTTCACCCCTCAGGGCGCTCCGCCGGGCGCGGCTCCTTGCGGGACGCGAGGGGCTGGTGTGCGTTGCGGGCTCGCTTTTTCTCGTCGGGGAGATTCTGAAACCGAAGGCCTTCAGAAAAAGCCCATAGTTCCGCTTTGTTGCAAGGGCCGCAATCCCCCCCTTTACCAAAGGGGGCACCGGAACGCTACGGCCTACGTGCCGGGAGCCGCCTCCCCCTGTCCGTACGCCTCGAGCATGATGAGGGCCGTGCGATTGGCGGGCTCCGTTTCGAGCACCCTGCCGCAGAGGGCGGTGCCTCGCTCGATGTCGCCTTTTTTAAAGGCCGACTCCGCGAGCGCAAGAAGCGAAAGGGTGTGCCGGGGATTTGTTTCGAGCGCCTGGAGGAGGAACTGCTCGCCCTCGTCGCCTTTTCCCATGTTAAGGTAAATGAGCGCAATGTTGTAGAACGCCTGCGCCGTGGGGCCGAATTCAACATGGACTTCCTTGATAAGGGCCAGCGCGCGCTCGTACTCCCCCATTTCTCTCAGGACGTTGGCCAGGTTCACCTTGGCGTCGCGTGAACGCGGGTCGAGCTCCAGGACCTTCTCGTACCTGGCCCGTGCGTCGTCGAGGCGCCCCAGCCCCTCGTGGTACAGCGCGCCGAGCGCGAAGTGGAGCAGCGTCGAGGTGGGGTACCGGTCAAGGCCGCTCCGGAGCTCGGCCTCCGCCTCTTCCTCTTCTCCCAACAGTTGATAGCAGAGCGCCCGGTTGCTGTAATCTTCCGGAAACAGCGCTCCCTGGATCACCTCCAAAACCGTGACGGAGTCCAGGGCCTTGCGCAGGGCGTCTTGCGTTGCGTCTTTGTTGCCCTGGCGGTCTTCCCAATCCGCCAGACTTCGATAGTAGAAGAAGGCTTCGGTGGGGTTGATGTCCGCCATTCTGCGGCGGATTGGCAGCGCTTTTTCCGTTTCACCCGAATGCTCGTAAATCTCGGCTATATGCTTGAGAAGAACGAGGTTGTCGGGGTCCTTCTCGGCCTCTTTCTCAAAAACCTGGATGCTTTCTTCGATCTTGCCCTCGTTGAGGAGCGCCATGGCCCGCTGCAGGATAATCCCTTCCGTGAAATGGCTTTGCGATTTGCTGTCCGTCAACGTCTCCGCCATGGCCAGCGCGTCCGGCTCCTCCCACGTCATCCGCCCCCCCGTCAGATACCCCAGACTCTGCAGCTTCTCCAGCGCCTCCTTCGACAAATCGGCTTTTCGCGAGGCGGCCTTGGGGTACCGCCGCCTCTCTTCTATGAGCATTTTCCGCATCGCCTTGGCTTTTTCCGGTTCGTCACTGCTGAGGTCGCGCTCCTCTTTCGGGTCCTCGGCCAAATTGTAAAGCTCCTCCTTGGGCGCCAGGATGTATTTCCATCCTTCTTTGATCAGGCCCTCGATGGGGGCCCACCGATGGTTGTAATAGGGCATGTAGGTTTCCGTATAGATACCTTCCTCCCAATAGGAACTCTTCAGAGCGTCGCCTTCCTGCTCCCACAGAGGGCGCAGGCTCTGCCCCTGGAACTCACTAGGGGCTTCGATGCCCAGAAGGTCAAGCACGGTCGGCGCCGTGTCAATCAGGGAGGCGGCTTGCTCGACCCGCTTCCCGCGGGGGACGTTTTTACCGTGCAGGATGAGCGGCGCCCGGACCGTCGGCTGGTAGAGGAAAAGCCCATGCTCGGCTTCCCCGTGCTCTCCCAGCGCTTCACCGTGGTCCGAGGCGAACACCACCAGCGTATTCTCCAACAGGTCCTGCTCCCTCATCATTCCCAAAAGCCGCGACAACATCCGGTCCGTATAGGCGACTTCACCGTCGTACGCGTTCTCGTACCTTTCCAGGAATCCCTCGGGCGGTTCATAGGGTGCGTGGGGGTCATAGTAGTGCACCCACAAAAACCATGGAGACTCCCTTTCCTGGAGCCATGCCTGTGCCCGCTGGCTCACTTCAAGGGCGGTGCGCGACGCTTGGCGGGGCGCCAATATGCCCCGCTCATCGGGCGGCAGGTTTTCCATCTCCTCGTACGACGAAAACCCTTGCCCCAGCCCGTACATCGAGTGGACCACGAACGCGCCGATCACGGCCCCCGTTTCGTACCCCTCGCTCTCGAGCACCTCGGCGAGCGTCGTGTGCGACTCGCCCAGCACGTGCACGCCGTTCATCCGCACCCCGTGCGAAAAAGGGCGCTCCGACGTGAACAGGCTCGCATGGGACGGTAGCGTTACGGGCGCCGGGACGTACAGGCCGGGAAAGTACACTCCCTCTTCCGCCAGGCGGTCGATGGCGGGCGTCTCGATGGGGTAGCCGGCGCATCCGAGGCGGTCGGCCCGGAGGGTGTCGACCGTGATGAATAGCACGTTGGGGCGCGGCCCCCGGGCGCATCCCACCGCCAAGGACAGGCCGGCCAGAAGGAGCCACCAGAACATCCGTCCCCCGTAGCCCCGTGGAGGGTGGATGCTGTGCTTCATAGGGTTTCTCGGACTCCTGCGTAGTGTTCAAGCACCTTCCGCGCCTCGATGTTGCCGGGCTCCGCCGCAAGCACCTTGCGGCAGAGCTCGATGCCCAGTTTTGTGTCGCCCCGGCGAAACGACAGTTCCGCCAAAGCGACCCGGGCTTTGGCGTAATTGGGATTCACGGTGAGGGCTTTTAAGAGGAGTTCTTCCACTTTATCTTCCCGCTTCATCGAAAAGTTCAGACGGGCGAGATCGGTCAGGGTTTCCGCCGTGGGACCGAACGTCTCGTGCACCTCTTCCAACAGCGCCGCGGCCCGCTTCAGGTTGCGCATTCGGGTTTCGCTATTCGACGCCGAGGCCGCTTTTCGGGTCAAGACCTTGCTCAGATGCACTTTCGCTCTCCGGTGGTTCGGATCCCGCGCCAGCGCGGCTTCGTACATTTCCTGGGCCTGGTCCCACCGACGGGCGTTCTGGGAAAAAGCTCCGAGGGCGTAGTAGAGAAGCGGCGCGTCTGGATACCGGGCGAGGCCGGCGCGAATCTCGGCTTCCGCCTTTTCATCCTGGCCGAGCTTTTTGTAGCAAAGGGCGCGGTTGTAATAGTTTTCCGCAAAGAGCGTTCCGAGGCGCACCTCCAGCACGTCGTACGAGTCAAGCATCTTTTCCCATGCTTGCCGTGCGGCTTCCAGGTTGCCGTTTTCGGTTTCCCACTCCGCAAGCCTTCGGTAGTATTCCGGTGCATGCAGGGGATCGATGTCCGCCAATCTCCGCCGCATGTCCAACTCTTCCCAAGGCCTGCGGAGGTCACGGTAAAATACGGCGAGCCGCTTTAGAACCTGAACGTTGGTGGGGTCGAGCGGAAGCGCTTGCTCCAAAAGTTCGAGGCTCCGCTCCATGTGTCCGCGAAGCATCTCGTCCCTTGCCTGTTTGGCGAGCCTCAGCACGTCGATGCGCTCCTTGATGTCGGGAAGCCCATCCACCATCGCCAGTGCATCCGGCTCCTCCCACGTCATCCGTCCCCCCGTCAAATACCCCAAGCTCTGCAGCTTCTCCAGCGCCTCCTCCGTCAGCTCCGCCTTCTCCGGCTCCGCCTTCGGGTACCGTTTCCGCTCCTCCAGCAACGCCCTCCGCAACCCTTCCGCCCTCTCCCTTTCTTCCTCGACGAGATCCCGCTCCTCCTTGGGGTCTTCGACCACGTGGTAAAGCTCCGGCCGGGGCGCCAGGATGTACTTCCATCCTCCCTGCATCAGCGCCTCCATCGGAGCCCATTGGTGGTTGTAGTACGGTTCGTACGTTTCTAGGTAAATCATTTCCGGAGAAAAGGCGCCGCTTCTTTCCCACAGGAGGCGCAGGCTCTGCCCCTGGAACTCCCGCGGCGCCTCGATGCCCAGAAGATCAAGCACCATCGGCGCCACGCCGAGGTGCGAGGCCGCGTGCTCGATGCGCATGCCCTGAGGAACATTTTTTCCGCGCACGATCACCGGTGCCCGCACCGTCGGTTCGTACAGAAAAAGCCCGTGTTCCGGCTCGTCGTGCTCCCCGAGTCCCTCCCCGTGGTCCGAGGCGAACACCACGAGCGTTGAATCAAGCTCGCCGCGGTTTTTTAAAACATCGAGCAGCTTTCCCATCTCGCTGTCGGCGTAGGCGATTTCCCCGTCGTAGGCATGCTTGTAGCGGGCGGCGTAGGGCTCGGGCGGGGTGTAGGGCGAGTGCGGGTCGTAGTAGTGCACCCACAGGAACCAGGGAGATTTTCTTTCTTTGAGCCATGCCTCCGCCATGTGCGTCACGTCCTCCCCCAGGCGGTCGCTTATCCGGGTCTCGAAAGGGTCGCGCTCGGAAGGAGGCGGATTCTCCACGTTTGCGTACGTGGAGAACCCCTGGCTGAGCCCGAACATTGAATGCACCACGTAGGCTCCAGTGACGGCCCCGGTCTCATAGCCTTCTTTCTGTAAGATCTCCGCGAGCGTCGTGTGCGATTCGCCCAGCACATGCACGCCGTTCATCCGCACCCCGTGCGAAAAGGGGCGCATAGAGGTGAACAGGCTCGTGTGGGAGGGGAGCGTAAGGGGTGCAAGGGCGTAAAGGTTGGGGAAGTAGACGCCTTCTTCCGCCAGGCGGTCAATGGTGGGGGTCTCGATGGGGTAGCCGGCGCATCCGAGGCGGTCGGCCCGGAGCGTATCGACGGTGATGAACAGCACGTTGGGGCGCGACCGCTGCGCGCATCCCGGCGCCAGGGCGAGGGCGAAGGCAAGAATAAGTAAGGGGATGTTCTTCATGAGGAATTCCCCGCCTTCCCGGTATGGTGCTCAAGCACCATGCGGGCTTCCCGGTTTTTGGGGTCCGAGGCGAGCACCTCCCGGCAAAGTTTCGTGCCGCGCTCGGCGTCACCACGGCGAAACGCGAGGTCTGCCAGCCCGGCCCGGGCCAAGGCTTGCGTCGGTTCCAGCGCAAGCGATTTGAGATACAATGGCTCGGCCTCTGCGTATCGCCCCAGGGAAGAATACGCATGCGCCAAATTGTTTAATGTCTGCACCGTAGGCTCCGTCGTCCCATGGATCTCTTCCAAGATTGCTGCGGCACCTTGAAAATCTTTCTTCTTAAGTAGCACCGTGCTCAGATTCACCTTCGCGTCCATATAGTGAGGACTATACCTCAAGGCGGTTTCGTACATCGCCTGGGCTTCGTCCCAATTGCCGGCGTTCTGGGAAAAAGCTCCGAGGGCGTAGTAGAGAAGCGGCGAGTCGGGATACCGGGCGAGGCCGGCGCGCAGGTCGGCTTCCGCCTTTTCTGCCTGGCCGAGCTTTTCGTAGCAAAGGGCACGGTCGTAGTAGTTTTCCGCATAGAGCGTTCCGATGCGCGCCTCCAGCACAGTGTACGAGTCGACCGCCTTTTCCCATGCCTGCCGCGCCGCGTCTGAATTGCCGTTCACCGATTCCCACTCCGCAAGCCTGCGGTAGTATTCCGGTGCATGCAGGGGCTCGATGTCCGCCAGCCTGCGCCGCAAGTCGAGCGCTTCCCGGGGTCTGTGGGAGTCTTGGTAATATGCGGCGAGCCGGGCAAGAACGTTGAGGTTGGTCGGATCCAAAGAGAACGCCCGTTCTAACAAATCAGCGCACAGTTGAATGCGCCCCTCCGAGAGGGCTTTCCTGCTTTGTTCGATGATTTGCAGCACTTCCATGCGCTCCTTGATGTCCGGAAATTCCTCTGCCATGGCCAGCGCGTCCGGCTCCTCCCACGTCATCCGCCCCCCCGCCAAATACCCCAAGCTCTGCAGCTTCTCCAGCGCCTCCTCCGTCAGCTCCGCCTTCTCCGGCTCCGCCTTCGGGTACCGTTTCCGCTCCTCCAGCAACGCTCTCCGCAACCCTTCCGCCCTCTCCCTTTCTTCCTCGACGAGATCCCGCTCCTCCTTGGGGTCTTCGACCACGTGGTAAAGCTCCGGCCGGGGCGCCAGGATGTACTTCCATCCTCCCTGCACCAGCGCCTCCATTGGCGCCCACCGATAATCGTAATACGGCACGCACGTTTCCGTGTAAATGCTTTCCGGCCCCGACGCTCCTTGTTCCCATCGGAGGCGCAGGCTCTGCCCCTGAAAGCCGACGGGCAGAGGAATTCCCAGAAGATCCAAAACCGTAGGCGCGACGTTCATGTGGGCGGCGGCCTCATGAATCGGCCTTTCCATCGCCTCAATTCCCTCGCCCCACAAGATGAACGGCACGCGCACCGTCGGTTCGTAGAGTAAAAGGCCGTGCGTTTCCTCTCCGTGCTCCCCCAGTGCCTCGCCGTGGTCTGAGATGAATACAACGAGCGTCGAGTCGAGCATGCCGCGCCGTCGAAGCGTTGTGAGCAATTTTCCGATCTCGCTGTCCGTGTAGGCGATTTCCCCGTCGTAGGGATGTTCGTAGCGCGTCCTGTACGGCTCGGGCGGCTCGTAGGGTGTGTGTGGATCGAAGTAGTGCACCCACAGAAACCATGGAGATTTTCTTTCCTTTAACCACTGTTCCGCCAAGCGGGTAATCTCGCCCGCGGGGCGCTGTGCCAGGTGTTCATGGTGCGGAAGGCTTTCCACTTCCTCGTAGGACATAAACCCTTGCGCGAGTCCATACATGGAGTGCAGCACGAAGGACGCCGTAACGGCGCCGGTTTCATAACCTTCTGCACTCAGGACTTCCGCAAGCGTCGTGTGCGAATCGTCCAAGGCATGCAATCCATTCGTGCGGACTCCGTTCGAAAAGGGGCGCTTCGACGTGAACAAGCTTGCGTGGGAGGGAAGCGTCGTGGGAACGGAGGCGTAGAGGCTCGAAAAATAAATCCCCTCCTCCGCTAGGCGGTCAATGGTGGGGGTCTCGATGGGGTAGCCGGCGCATCCGAGGCGGTCGGCCCGGAGCGTGTCGACGGTGATGAACAAGACGTTCGGGGCCGTCGTTCGGCCGCACCCGCTCAGGCATGGCATGATCGCGAGGCCGATCGCCGCAGCCGCAGCGATTCCACGGGGAAACATCATGTCTTCGGCAGGGCCCGCTCCATCGCCTTGCGCAGCTTTCGGCGCGCCTCGGCGAGATGGCGCCGGACGGTGGCTTCGTCGCACTCCAGGATCGAGGCGGCATCCGAAGTGGCGTAGTGCTCCAGCTCCTTCAGCACAAAGGCGCCGCGCTGCTTGGGAGGAAGCTCTTGCAGCGCATCGAGGAGAGAAAGCAGCAGGCGTTTGTGGTCGAGGCGCTCCTCCGGTGTTTCGGACGGCTCGTACTGGAGGACGCCGGGGTTGGCTTCGAAAAGCTCGTCGAGCGATTCCGTCCGGTCACCGCGGCCGCGCTTTCTCAGCCAATCGTAGGAGCAATTCACGGCAATTCGAGCAAGCCATACCCCGAAGTTGCGTGCGGCATCGAAGGTGCGGAGCGACCGGAATACGCGCAGAAACACTTCCTGCACCACGTCTTTCGCGTCGTTGGGATCGGCCGTCATTTTGAGCGCAATCGAAAACACTTTAGCTTCGAAGCGGCGCACGAGTTCTTCGAACGCCTCTCGATCGCCCCGCTGCGCCCGCCGAACGGAAAATTCCAGATTCTGGTCTTCGACCATGAAAGACCCTCATACAGTATAGCAGAAATTAAGACGGGGAAGAGGGCGGGGGAGGATTAGTGAAGGCCCTCGTTGCCTTTCACGTCTTCGATCACGACCTTGAAGGTGAGAGAGACGCATGTGGGATGCTCAAAGTCGCAACCATCACCAACTGGGCAGCAGAACGCCTGTGGGAGCGTGGTGGAGTAAAGCCAGTTGGTGTGGAAGTAACGGTCGGGCTGAAAATCGGGGGCGGCCGTTTCACCGTAAACGTGATATTGAGCCGTGTCCGTCAGGTTGCCCTCGATGTCTAACAGGGGTGCCGGTGCAGTCCAAGATACGTAGTACCAGCCGAAGAAGGGCTCGACCATAACCCCGCTTACTCCCTGGGGATGCGGCCGGCTCACGCTCGACTCGCCCACGGGAGAGTTGGCATCGTAGGCCGTGACGTAGTAAAACCCGTCGTATGCCGCGCCCGCCGTGGTGTCCGCCGTGATGTCTTCATAGGTATAGACGCCCGGCCCTGTATAGAGTATGTTATCAACGATGCGATCGGGAGAAGCGGAGCTTCGGTCGGGCACAAAGTCGGGGTTGCCGTCCTCGCGGCGGTAGATGGCAAAACGGTCGAGCGCGATGGGGGAATCGCCGTAGATATCGGTGGTGGGCGCCGTCCATTTGAGCAGCGGCTTGCCGCCTGGGTTGCTCAGCTCGACCTTGAGATCCGTAATCATCGCAGGCGGCGCGTAGCCCTTCGTGTGCGTGGGGGTGGCGCACAATTCCACGGAATAGTCGCTTGTTTTGCTCGAGGTGTTCGTCGCGGTCATGGCGAAACAGTAGCTCTTGCCGTCCGTGAGGTTGCCGACGACGTATTCTGTGATCGTGATATCCCACAAGGTTATCGAATTCGCGTAGGGGGCTCCCGAGTCCGTGTCGTAGTGGATGGTGTAGTTCTGGAAGTCGCACTCCGTGTTCGCATTCCAGAGCACCTTGAGGCGCATCCCCGTCTCCAGGTCCTGCACCGCCGTCATATCGGGGGGGGCTGGCGGATTGGGATTGAGGGGCGTCGCCATGACGGAGCCGGGAGAGGGCGGCGTCGAAGGTCCCTGGAAGCCGTCTGCGTTGACGGGCGTGACGTAGTAATAATAGTCATTTGCGTTGCCCGCGCACCCCGGCGTTCCGTCGGTATAGACAACGAGACCCAGTACCGCCGGCACGGGGGTTGCGGTGATTCTGGTGAAGGAGTTTTCGTTCCCTGTCTCGCTGCGCCACACGTAATAGCCCGTGACCGTAAGGTCGGGGTTCGGATTCGTTTCGTCGGGGCTCGGATCCCACTCCAGGGTTACGCTGCCGTGGCCTACGGATTGGACGCGAAGGTCGGGCGACGGCGCGGGAACAGGGAGGACGAGGTCCGTAACAGGGTCGCCGAGAAGGATGAATTTCATCATCTCAGTTGCCTCAAAAGGCAACAAAAACACCATGCGGTGATTCATCGTAAGCGTGCCCAGGTTGCGGTCTTTATCGCGTCCGAAGATGCTTTGGAAGATCGTTGTCACGGGGCCGTATATATCGTCGGTGAAGCCGATTGCCGACGGGGAATAAGCGGCGACGGCGCCGTCTACCAGCGGAGGCACGATATCGCGGAGAAACTTTTCCGTCAAGCATTCCTGGGAGTCCGGGTCTTTGCTGTAGTTTGCGGGCCCCTGAATGCCGCCCGTGTAGCAGTTGGCGTTAATGACCCAGGGAGCCATGCCGCCGTTCGTGAGCGCGTCCAGGTCGTCGACGTACAAGATGTTTTCACCCGACCACAGCCGCCAGGCTCCGTGGCCGATGTAGCTTACTAGGAGGGCGCCCCCGTTGATGGCGCTCTGGATGTCCGTGGTTATGCCGCTGGTGGTGCAGGCGGGACATGAGTCTTTGTCCGAATTGCAGCCAAAGTAAGGGTCCTTGTCGAAATAGATTTGCTGGACGGTTGCGGCCGGCTCGTTATCCGCTATGAATAATGCCGAATCGTCGTGCGCCCGTTCAAATATGCATTCCGGGGGATCTCCGCCGCCACCCGTGCACGTAACGGGGGTGCACGAGGGGTCGTTAATGTTATCGGATACCATCACGGCATTTCCCTGCCAGGCGCCTGAAAGAGGTGCTGTCTCGTAGCCGTCCACGGGGTTAAGAAGGCGGTCAATGTAAACGGCCAAATCCGAGGCGTCTCGCACCGAGAACCGCCCCACGTGAAGGTCGGGGTAGACGTCATCGGGGTCGGGCTTCTCGGGATCGCCCGGGTCGGGAGGGTCCACCATGGCGTACCATACGTCGCCGGCGTAGGAGCCCGCCCAATCACTGCTGTCGAACATCGGGGTGGGCGCATGCTCGTAAATGGTGGGCATGTCGAGGTTGTTCTTGTAGTCAAAAGTGGCCTCGCCGACGAGCAGGATGTAGGCGGGGCTCGGAGGCGTCCAGTTGTGGTAGGCGTAAAAGACGAAATCCCGGACGGCGTAAGGGGTGAAAATGCCGAAGGAAAACTCGTCGTAGATGTCCTCCACCCGCACTTTCATGGTGCGCATGAGCTCGTCCGTCAGGCCGTCCCCGTCGTCGTCAATCCCGTTGGTACAATCGATGTCGGCACATTGCAACGCGCGGTGGGCAATGAGGTCGTCCAGGTTGACGTCGTTGTAGAACTCGTCGGGCGTAATGGCGATCCAGTCCGCACCGTTCAGAATGTTTTTCAGATCGGACGGGGTGTTTTTCACGATGGAATCGGGCGTGCGATAAACGGACGCCGCGAAATAGGAATACGAAGTGGCCGCCGGGATGGTGTCCTCGAACGTCGCCGTCCACGGGCCGAGGCCGGAGATGTCGGCGTTGACGATGCGGATGGGAGCGGTTTTGTCGGAAATGTCGTATATGGTCACGTCGGAGCTCGCGAACTCCGAGATCGCGAAGCGGTGATCGCCTGTCCCGTAGTCGAACGCCAGCTCGTCCTGGTAGGCCTCGAAGTCGCGCGAATACGTCAAATCGAATTCGTGGAAATGCATAAAGCCCGTGGTGGGGGTGGGGTCCATGACCTCCATCTCAAGCGTGGAGCTTTCGGGAAGAACCTGGGACGTGCTCGCCGTAAAGGTGTGGAAATTTCTCCCGGTCCACGCCTCGTCGGCGATTTGCGTGCCGTTTAGGCGCACGATCACTCGATAGTCGGCGGGTAGCGTCGCGCCTTGAATTTTGAAGTCAAACGTAGCGGTCCCGCCCGCAGCCGAGGGAATGGTTATGGGGAACGTGTAAAGCGGCCCCGGAGCCGCGTACCTCGTAATCTCCCAGTACCAGCGGGGAGGGTGCAACACGGCCGGGTCGTAGGGGGGGCCGTTGACGAAATAGATGTCTTCTTCATAGTGGGGCGTGCTTTGAAAATAGGCGGGCGCCGTATAGCCGTTTACGGGGGAGCCGTCCCGCGTCGCGACGCGCGCGCCCAGCGTGGCGGAGTCAAGCTGCAGCCAGTAGACGTTTTTGTCCGTGTAGTCGCCCTCGTCCCAGAGATCGGTAAGATTCTCGTCGAAGTGCCCCTCGGCGTAGAGCTCGAGGTATTCGCCGCTCTCGAACAAGCCCACGGTGCCGGCGTCGTACACGTATATCGGAATTTCCTGCCCCTTGTTGTAGAGGCGGAAGTAGCGTGGGTCCACGGCGGGCCACGGAAGCTCCGGGGCGTTGGCCGTCAGGTAGGCATGGTCGAGGCGGTAGACGCCGTTTTGCGTGACGGTCAATTTGTAGGAATCGCCTTCCGTTTCCGGTTCCCCGGACGTAGGGAGCGGCCCGCTGGGGAGTCCCGGTCCGCCGGGGAAGCCGAACGGCTCGCTGGGGAGAGCAGTCGGCTCGCGCCGGGCGCGCCCGGCTTTATAGCGGCGCGCCTGCTCGGGGTTCAGGAAATGCCTCGGCGCTTCCCGAAAGAAGGGGTCCGGCTCCTCGGCGGGCTCCGTCTCGGCGCCTTCTACGTAAAGATGCACGACCAGCCTGTCGTAGTACCGAACTCGCCCTTCGCGCAGATGCATCAGGACGGGCGCCACCTCGAGCGAAACGAAGTGGATGCCGCGAAAAACGCCACCCCGGCGAATGAGTACCGGCGATTCGGGATAAAATGCGTCGCTTTGGTAAACGGCGGGGTCTTCTTCGTAGACGGACTCTAGGGTGTCTTGCTCCGTGTGGCGGAGCGACGGGACCGGCCGCGGGCGGCGGTTTCGGAACTCGCGGTAGTGGAGGGAAACGATTTCATAGCGGTAGGTGCTCCCTTCGGGGACGGCAATTCGCCATACCCGATAGGGAAGGGCGGGGTGCCCCGGTATCTCAAGCAACTGAAAACCCTCCACGCGCAGGTCTCCCTCCCATAGGCCGTCTCTGCGTGACCCGGCCTCGCCCCAATCGGGCTGCGGCGGGGTGATCTTAAATTCGTAAAACCCCTCCTCGCTGGAAAGAAGCTGAAGACAGGAAGGCCCCCCCGCCCCCTCTTGAGCACAAAGCGCTCCCCCTCCCCACGCGGAGAGCGCCGAAATTAACACAAACCACGCACCGCCTCGCATAAGACCACCCCCCCCCTCGCCCTTGCGGCGCCGCTTGTTACGCTACGTGTCTAACGGCCAGCTTGGCTTAAAACTGCCTTAAGTTACGTGATTTTGAAATGTTGCCTGTAATGTGTGCCCGTGAAATCAACTGCCCGTGCCCTGGATAGAGCAAAGAGGGTCCAACGGCGCTGCGTTGCACGTAGCCGCTGCAGTCTGTATCGCTTCTTCGTAAACAATTACAGGTTTCTCATAGGGCAATTTCGCCATAAATTCTTCTCCTTGTCAGATCTTTGTATTGTTCTTAAGGTGCAACCCTTCGTTGCGCTTTTTACCATATCATCCTTTTGAGGCATTGTCAAGAGGAAAATAGCAATTTTTTCCTTTTTATTTTCGCCCCCTGGAGGGCGTTTTTCGGGCCAAACGGCGCACGGCGGCCTGCGCCTGCAGCCACTCGGCAAGCGGCCGGGCGGGATGGCCGCCCACTTGGGCCCCCGCGGACACGCCTTTCGTAACGCCCGCCCCCGCGGCGATTTGCGCCCCGTCGCCGATGCTTATGTGGCCGACAAAACCGGCCTGGCCCCCTGCCACCACGCCTTTGCCGAAGCGTGCGCTTCCGCCCACCCCGACCTGAGCCACAATGATGCACTGCTCGCCGAGGACGACATTGTGGCCAATTTGCACCAAATTGTCGATTTTGGTGCCTCGTCCGATGACCGTTTCCCCCAGCGTCGCGCGGTCTATCGTGACGCATGCGCCGATTTCGACGTCGTCCTCGACGCGCACCCGCCCCACTTGCGGGATTTTGACATGTTGGCGCCCGTCGTGGACGTAGCCGAAGCCGTCGCTTCCAAGCACGGAGCCGGCGTGAATGCGCACGCGGCGCCCGATCCGCGTCCGGGGGTAGAGGACGACGTTAGGAAACAACGTCGTATCCTCGCCGACCTCGACGTCATCGCCCACCACCACGCCCGCGTGGACGGTGGCCCTTTTTCCGATGCGGCAGCGCTCACCGATTACGGCGCCGGGATGGATGCTCACGGGCTTGCCGACCCGGGCGGAGGGGGCCACCCGTGCCCCCTTGCTTATGCCGATCCAGTGAGGCGACGGCTCGGGATGAAAAAGCGCCACGGCCCGAGCCAGCGCCAGATAGGGGTTCCGGGCCAAAAGAAGCGTTTTCCCAGGGGCTTTCACGTCGGAGGCCGCGAGGACGGCACCAGCCCGCGTGGCCTCGAAGGCGCTCCGGTAGTGCGGGTTGGTGTAGAAGCTCAGGTCGTGCGCTTTGGCCGCTTCGAGGGTGGCTATGCCGGTGAGGCGGGTTTTTTTGGCGGGGCCCTTTATGCGGGCGCCGAGGCGTTTCGCCAAAGCGGCCGGGGTAAAGCCGCCCCTGGGACTTGCCCCGACCCGCTGCGCCGGACGCGAAGCGCGGCGAGTTGTCTCGGGGTTGGCCATCAACTGCCCTCGGGTTTTGCGCTTTCCGCCGGGGGCTGGGCCGATTCTTGCTCGATGATGCGCGCCTCCAGGCGCTTGAGGACCTCGCCCGTGATGTCAAGCGCCTGGTGCATATATATGATGCCGCTCTGGGGGCGGTCAAAGATTATATCGAGCTTCTGCTCCTTAGTAATCTCTTCCAGGATGGGCTGGATGTCTTTCTCGATTTCCTGGAACTGCTTGTTTTGAAGCTCGGTGAACTCGCGCTCGGCTTCCATGGCCTGGCGGCGGTATTCGGTGAGCTTCTTTTCGTAATCCTGTTTGAGTTCTTCGACGCGCTCCGCACTCAACCCCCGCTGCGGACTCGTGCGGATGCGCTCTTCGAGCGTAAGTATGTCCACTTCGGCGACGCGCAACTCCTTCTTCTTCGCGGCCTCTTCGTTTTCGAGGCGCTCAAGGAGCGCCTTGCCGGGGGTGCTTTCTTGCAGAATGCGAAAAAGGTCAACCACCGCAATCCGGGGGCTCTCGGGAGGGGTTGCTTCCTGGGCGGCGGGGGTGCCGGGCACACCCGCCGCAATCACAATGGCGAGGACTGCGTGTAACCGGTACATCATGATGGTTGTCTCCTAAATTCGTTTGTCACGGTTGGATGAGCTATTAATTTAGCCGCCGCGCTCTCGCAAGTCAAATGCGCCTTCTTGTTGCTTTTTTGCGCCGCGGCAAGATCGGCTTCCGGGTTCTCGGGAGCGCCAAAAAAACCGCTCCTTGCGTGGAACGGCTTCTCGGGAACGTCTCGCCTGAGCGTTCAGGAAGCTTCCGCTTCCCCGTAGCGGGCGCAAGGTCAGCCTACGAAGGGGCGGCGGCCCCGGCGGTAGCGGTTCCGTCCCGCGTGGAAGCTTCGCGCTCGGCCAGGTCCGCAAGGTAACGCTCGCGCCGTAGCGCAATCTCTTTTCTTTCGCTTTCGAGTATCTCCATGGGGTTGCCCGTGACGCGGTTATTCATGCCGGCGCACGGGTGGGCGAACTTGAGGTCCTCTTTGGAGAAAGCGTCCTTAATTTTCACCGTCACCTCACGCACTTCCTTCAAGGTGGCGTTCTCCCCGTACCAGATGTCGAAAATATCCTGCTGCAGGATATTGCCCAGGGGGCGCCGCCACATGATGCAGGGAAAGACGTTCCCGTAGGGGTCTATCGCAAAACCTTTAATTGCTGCGCTGCACACGCCTTCGTCTTCTTTGAGCTCGCGGGCCTGGATCTTGTCCTCGTCGCACAGGTCATCGAATTCCTTGGAGTGCCAGCGTCGACGAAACTCGTCATCCACGTTTTTCTCGAGTGGGGTCGTGTCGCCGTTGTCACGCGCGGTGACTTTCAGGTCATAGATGACTTTGGTGCCGTAGCGGTCGGCAATGGCCTTGATGCCACACAGCTCGTTTTGGTTCGCCTTGGTTACGTTGCATGAGAACTCCACGCCGAACGGCGCGTCCTGGAGGTGCTCGAAGGCCTTGAGCAGCTTATCGAAGGAACCGGGAACGCCCGTTTCTTTTTCGTGTGTCTTGGCGTTGTCGCCGCGAATGCTTATGTATATTTTTTCTATCGGAAAGTGCTTCAGGCGCTCGGCCGCCGCGCGGTCGATGAGGGTGCCGTTTGTCAGGATGTCGATGATGAACTGACGCCGCTGCGCTTCCTCAAGAATCTTGAAAAAATCGGGATGCGCCATGCACTCTCCTCCCGTGAACGTTACCTTGGAAACGCCCAGGCGCTCAAGCTGGTCCAGGATGTAGATGACATTCTCCGTCGTCATCTCCCCGACGGACTCGTGGGTCGGGTTGTAACAATATGTGCATCGGAGATTGCAGAGGTACGTAATCTCAAACTGGGCCGCAAACGGGGCCCCTTTCTTCATCAACAGCTGCTGGTAGTATTCATAGTTCTGGATGGGAGTTCGGTTCAGGGGCATTCCACCAACTCCTTGTCTTGCAAGGTTTTCAAAAACTCCAGCGCATCGCGCTCGGCGACCTCGTGCTCCACATCGTATTTTTTGCAAATCTCCTCCACGATTTCCGAGACCGTGCGCTCGCCGTCCACCAGTTCCCACACGGCGGTTCCCAGTTTGTTGAGAATGCGCACCTGTCCCTTTCCGGGCAGGAACACCACGGCCTCGCCGTCCATCACGCGCGAGGCCGTCAGCGGCCCTTTCTTGGGAACCGACTCAGGGGTCATCTGACCGGCCGATCGCACTTTCTCGCTCATGGCAGAATTTTCCCACAAAATGAACCCAAAATGCTATCTCCAGGTTGGAAAATTGGACTTTACCATAGAACGTCGGCAATTGCAAGGTATAGCAGAGGCTGATAAAGGAAAAAAGCCCGGATAAATTTACACAATTTTCCTTACGCTACCCGCCAAACGACGCCGCTTGCAATACGCTTCCGGCGCGCGTATTCTATGCACCTAAGGGAAACCACCTCGTTCAGGCAGGAAGGAAACGCGAAACCATGGTTATTCAGTGCCCGTCGTGCCAGTCGAAGTACAAGTACCCCGAGGAGCGCTTCGAGGGGGCTTCCAAGAAGAAGGTCAAGTGCAAGAACTGCGGCGGCACGTTCGAGATTGAGAATCCCGCGGGAAGCGCCGATGGGAAATCGACGGGAGAGGTCAGCTCGCAGACCAAGCGGATTGACGCGGGCCGCCGCACCGTTTCCGCCGAGGACGCTGCGCTCCATGGCATCCCGCTTCTTCCCGACGACCGCAAGCTGTCGCTTTCGGTTCTGGACGGTCCGATGTCGGGCACGGTGTTTCCGATCAAGAAGCCCATCATCACCCTCGGGCGCGCCAACGCCGACCTGACCCTCGAGGACCCAGAGTCCTCGCGCCTCCACGCCCAGATTGAGATTCACGGATACAAGTACATCATCAAAGACCTTAACTCGACGAACGGCACCTTCGTCGGAGATAAGCGCGTGAAAGAAGGGCCGCTCGAAAACCTTACGGAGTTCCGCGTCGGCTCGACGTCCTTGATGTTCATCGAGACGCGCATCACCGACGAGCCGGAGCCGGAGTAGGCGGCGGGCCGCCCGGCCCTCTTCCCTTACGTCCCCACACGATGCCGATTCCTAGTGATTCGAGAACGGTCGTCGCCGCCCTTTCGGGAGGCGTGGACTCGTCCGTCGCGGCGCTTCTTCTGAAGCGCGACGGCCGTGCCGTCATCGGGCTCTCGATGCAGCTCTGGGATTACGGCGACGCCGCCGGGCGGGAGTTCGGCTCCTGCTGCTCGCTCGCGGACTTTAAGGACGCCCGCCGCGTAGCGTCCTCCCTGGATATTCCCTACTACGTCGTCAACATGGAAGAGGAATTCCGCCGCGACGTGGTGGGACGCTTCGTCGGCGATTACCTCAACGGGCGCACGCCCAACCCCTGTGTGGAATGCAACCGCAGCATCAAGTTCGACGCGCTGCTCCGCAAGGCGCTCGCGCTCGGGGCCTCGACGATAGCCACGGGCCACTACGCGCGCCTCGCGTTCGACCGCGAGGAGCGCGAGTGGCGCCTCCTGCGCGGCTGCGACACCGACAAGGACCAGTCCTATTTCCTCTACCCGCTCAGGCAAGAGCAAATGAAAAAAACCGTGTTTCCCGTAGGGGAACTCAGCAAGGAGGAGGTGCGCGCCTGCGCGCGCGAGGCCGACCTTCCCGTGGCCCAAAAGCCCGAGAGCCAGGACATCTGCTTCGCCGGAAGCGACTACGTGGGCTTTCTGGAAAGGGAAATCTCCTCAGACGGCGACGGCCCGCACGGCGTCGTCCGCGACGAGGAGGGGCACGTGCTCGGCCAACACCGCGGCGTATGGCGCTACACCGTGGGGCAGCGCCGGGGGCTGGGACTTTCCCACCCGGAGCCCCTGTACGTGCTCTCCGTTGACGCCGAAAGAAACGAGGTGACGGTCGGTCATGAGGAGCGCCTTTACAGGCGGGCCTTCCGCGCCGCGAACGTGAACTGGCTCCGCCGCTTCGCCGCCGAAAAGCCCCTCGAGGCCGACGTGGCCATCCGCTACAATCATCCGGGCGCCCGGGCGCTCGTGACGCCCCGGGACGGCTCGGCGTTCGTCGAGTTCAAGACGCCCCAGCGCGCGCCCGCCCCCGGCCAGTCCGCCGTGTTCTACGTGGGCGACGAGGTCGTGGGAGGCGGCGTCATCGAGAAGGGTGCGGCCTAGCCCATGCCCGGCGGGGCGGGCGTCAAAGAAACGCTGCGCCCGTAGCGAAGGCCGGCCCGCTCGCCTTTCACCATTTCCTCCTCCGCCGAAGGCAAGACTATGAAATCCACTCAAAAAGAATTCCCGAAACCTTCCATTGCTCGTCATTTTTCCTTAGGGTGTAGAGAAAACCGCTAGCGTTCATCATGTCAAAATAGATCTCGACTCTGGCAAGTGCTCGCTCACGATCCTGCGTAATGAACACATTAAAGTAAAGCTTGGGAGCGCCCCTCTGCGGATGCTCCGCATCGATTGGTTCGAATTGCCATGCTCTATCAGAGCGCTTCCATATGCGGTCGTTGGCTTCTTCGTAAAAAACCTCGCTCTCCTCGGACCGGGGAATTCCACAACGGAACATAGAAAGTATCACCTCGTCGCGCTCGTTAGCATTGGCGATTTGAGGCACATTCCACTCCCCGTTCTCTATCCACTCTAGGGAGCGGGCAGCCGTGCTTGACAATATTCCTCTCTTTTCTTTGGTTGCAAGCTCTGAGAGTGCTTCTTTCGCAGCCTCGGATCTCAGCACTCCCAGCGATAGGGCTGCAGCATCGATCTCCCACCAGTTGTCTACGTCAACTTCACTTTGGATTGTATTAATCAAAAAGCGCTCATCCGCTTTTGTTCCTGTCGAGGACATGGCGAAGCAGAGCAAGCCCAGCAGATCGCCTGATTCCTGGAAAACACTCTGAAGAATGTGCCGAGCTTGCTCTCCGCCGATTGTTGCAATCATGCGAGCAGCCCATCCTTGCCTTTCCTTCACCTCATCATCGAGAAGGGCTTTCTGCAAAACCGGCAGAGCAAGTTCTCCTAAATCAAATGCTGCTTTCTCGGCTGGAACAATATCGCAACGAGAGCGAGAGTCGAGACGAGGATCTCTAAAGCCCCCTTCCTTTGGCCACAGGCAGGCTTCAAGGCTTTTGAGACGTGCCTTCCGTAACTCTTCACCCAGGACAGACTGATTAATCTCGACTGAGTTGGGCGGAACGTGACCTGACGCCAGCGGTTCCTGAACCGGCTTTTCGCTACAGCCGACAATGGAGATAAGAAACAGTATATTTAGCGATCTCTTCATGAACCGCTCACCCTCCACGCGGCGCCGCGAGCACCATGGTCCACGGCGTCGGCGTTCGCACCTCCAGGACGCGGAAATAGCGCTCGACGAAGCGGAGGAATCCACGCGTCGAGAAGTGCTGCACGTGGCCGGGCGTATTGCCCAGGGACCCCCAGTAGGCGCCGCGCGCCATGTTGAGCACCCGCCAGAGCGGCTCCCTGGGGACGCTCAGAATGACCGCTTTGGGTCGAAGGCGCGCCGTCTCCTCGAGGGCTTCCTCCGGCGCGTCCAGGTGCTCCAGAATTTCGCACAGGACGATGACGTCGAACGCGCCCTCCCGGAAGGGAAGCGAGAACGCCGAGCCTCCGGCGAGAAGCGACTCTTCCCCGAGCAGGCGCCGCCCCAGCCGGAGCGCATCCACGTCCACGTCGCAGCCGACGACCCATTCCGCCGCCCCCGCGATGCGCTCGAGGATGGCCCCACGGTTGCAGCCTATCTCGAGGACGCGGCGGCCGCCCGTTTTTTCCACGTACTCCTCGATCGTGCGGTAATGCCCGCGGAGCATCCACCGCGCCAAGGGATTGCGGGTGAGGTGCTTGTCGTAGTAGCCGGGCGGAAACCCGCGGTCACGAGGCACTGGAGTCCGCTTGCCCGGCGACTTCATGCCGGGATGGTGCGTGCGCGTAGAGGCGCTGCCGCTCGCGGTATAGGGTTTCTTCCAGGAGCATGCGCTGCGCCGCCATCAGGTCGGCGAGGAGGCCCCCGACGCTGAGCACGATGCCGAGCACCACGAGGACGCCCGCGAGCGCAAGCGACGGCAGGTGGCCCACGGCGCCGGTGAGCGTGTAGTAGTAAAGGTAGCGGCCCACGAGGGCCAGGGCCGCGGCGAACGAGAGCGCGCCCAGGCTCAGAAAAACGCGCAGCGGATAATATAGGGTCGTGACCCGCAGGATGATGAGGACCGACTGCAGGACGTAGTGGGCGATGCTCCGTGCCAGGCGCGAGGGGCGCACCTCGGGGTTGGGCTCGACCATGATGTGCGCCACGGCCAGGCCCAGGCGGCCCGCCTGGATGAGCGTCTCGAGTGTGTAGGAATAGTGGGAGAAAACGTTCATCCGAAGCATGGCCTCCCGGCCGTAGGCCCGGAAGCCGCTCGTGACGTCCGGAAGCCGAAGCCCCGTGGCGCGGTTCACCACCCACGCGCCCACGCGCTGGAGCAGCCGCTTGAGGGGCGAGAAGTGAGGCACTTTCCTGATGTCGCGGCAGCCGACCACCACCTGCGCCTCCCCGCGCACGATGGGGGCCACGAGGCGCTCGATGTCGCGCCCGGAGTAAGGGCGGTCGGCGTCGGTGTTGACCAGGACGTCGGCCCCGAGGCCCAGGGCGTTGTGGACACCCGCCAGGAAGGCGTGGGCGAGTCCCATGTGCTGCGGCAGGAGCACCACGTGGTGCGCCCCGCTCTCGCGGGCCGCCCGGGCCGTGCCGTCGGAGCTTCCGTCGTCGATGACCTGGGTCTCGACGACGTCGACGCCCGGAAGCGCGCGCGGCACGTCCGCGAGAGCCGCCGCGATGTGCTCCTCCTCGTTATAGCAGGGAATCTGGACGATGAGCTTCTTCATGAGAGTCTTCCGTCAGGAAGCCGTAGTATGGCGAAATTACCCGCCCCCTGTCAACGAGACGGGCAGGGCAAGCCCCCCAAGGTCGTTAGGGCGGGCAAGCCCGTAGGACTTTTTCCTGAAATTCAGGAAATTTTTCCTGTTGACACGGCAAGAAAATCAGTATAAGCTGTTCTGTTATGGCAACCGAGAACGCCCGAACGCGCTTCTCAACGATAATGTGCTGCGCCGGCCCGTGCGGCTGTAGCGGCGCCGCGGTGTGCCTGCCGTCAGGGGCACAAGAGCGGCGCTAATTCCGAAAACGACAAAGGAGCCGTAACGCCCCAAGACAACCTTTAGCGTATAGACAATTAGCAAAGCTTTTGACCCACTGACTGCAGCGCACCAGCGTTGGAGCGGTGGGTTTTTCAGCTTAAACGGAGGTAAAAAAACGATGACGCAACTTGCAACGTTTCTAAAGGCGCAAACGAACGGGCAAAAAGACCCGGCAATACTGCACCGGACGTTCGAGGCCGAGCAGACGCTCGCGATTCTGCGGTGGGCCGTCGAGCGCTACTTTCCCAAAATCACCCTGGCGTGCAGCTTCGGGGCCGAGGACGTGGTGCTCTTCGACATGATTTCCCGCGTCAACAAGAAGGTGCGCGTCTTTTACCTGGACACGCAGCTTCACTTCAAGGAAACCCTCGAGACGCGCGACCGCCTCGTCGAGCGCTACGGCATAACGCCCGTGGCGATGAAGCCGAAGCTCACCGCGGAGCAGCAGGTCGAGGAACACGGCGAAGCGCTCTGGGAGCGCAACCCCACCCTGTGCTGCAACCTGCGCAAGGTGGAGCCCCTCACGCGGGCGCTCGCGGAGCAGGACGCGTGGATTACGGGCATCCGCCGCCAGCAGGCGCCCACGCGCGCCAACACCGCCCTCGTCGAGAACGACGAGAAATTCGGCCTCATCAAGATCAATCCCCTGGCCCACTGGCGTGACGATGACGTCTGGAACTACATCCGTGAGCACGACGTTCCCTACAACCCGCTCCACGACCGGGATTACCCGAGCATCGGGTGCAACACCTCGGTCTGCACGAGGCCCGTGAAGCCGGGCGAGGACCCCCGCTCGGGCCGATGGGCGGGCTTCGCCAAGACGGAGTGCGGACTGCATAAATAAAACATGACCGAGTAATTACGAAAAAGAATAGGAAGGAGAAAGCACGATGTCACTTTCCAAACCCCACGGCGGCCGGCTCGTCAACCGCGAGGTGAAGCCTCACGGGAGGCGCAAGTGGGAAAGCGTCCTGAAGAACGCCCCGCGCCTGCGGCTCACGCCCCGTGAAAAAAGCGACCTTGAACTAATCGCCATAGGCGGACTCAGCCCCCTGGAAGGATTCATGGGGCCGGAGGACTACGAGAGCGTCCTCGAAACGATGCGCCTCGCAAGCGGCCTCCCGTGGACGCTGCCCGTGGCCCTCGCCGCGACGGAGCAGGAGGCGTCCGCCGTCGAACCGGGCGAGCCGGTCGCGCTCGCGGACGACGAGGGAAAGATTTTAGGCATGCTCGAAGCCGGGTGCCGCTTTCCCTACGACAAGAAGCGTGAGGCCGAGAAAGCTTACGGCACCCGCGACGAGCGTCACCCGGGCGTCAAGCGCCTCTACGCGCAGAAGGATTTCTATCTCGGGGGCCGCGTGCGGCTTTTCGAAAAAATTCCGCACGGCGCGTTCGACGACTGCGCCTTCACGCCCGCCGAGGCGCGCGGGCGCTTCGAGGAGCTCGGCTGGCGGCGCGTCGTGGGCTTCCAGACGCGCAACCCCGTCCACCGGGCCCACGAGTACATCCACAAGTGCGCGCTTGAAATCACGGACGGCCTCTTCCTGCACCCGCTCGTGGGCGAGACCAAAAGCGACGACATCCCGGCCGAGGTTCGCCTCGCCTGCTACCGCGCGCTCATCGAGGGCTACTATCCGAAGGGGCGCGTGGTGCTCGGGGCGTTCGTGGCCGCGATGCGCTACGCCGGCCCGCGCGAGGCCATCTTCCACGCCCTGGCGCGCAAGAACTTCGGCTGCACCCACTTCATCGTCGGGCGCGACCACGCGGGCGTGGGCAGCTTTTACGATCCCTTCGCGGCCCACCGCATCTTCGACGAGTTTTCTCCGGACGAGATCGGCGTCACGCCGCTCTTTTTCGACCACACGTTCTACTGCCGCGCGTGCGGGGGCGTCATCTCCGCCAGGACCTGCCCGCACGGCGAGTCCGAGTGGCTCCGCCTCAGCGGAACACGCGTGCGCGAGATGCTGTCGCGGGGAGAGGAGCTGCCTGCGGAGTTCACCCGCCCCGAGGTGGCGGAGGTCCTGCGAGGGACGTACGGGGCACAGCGCAACTGGCAGGGATAATGTGATAAACTATAGCGTTAAAGAATAAGAAAACATCCCAAGGGCTCGCTATTGCTGGTGACGCACAGCAACGGAAGCCTGAAGGAAATCTACGGATAATAATGGCAGACAAAGACGGTAAGAAAACGCTCGGTGCTAATACCACCCTTCGACGGTTCGGAGATATACGGGAGCTGATAGCCGGCCCCGACAACCCCACCCCCATCGTGAAGATAGGCAGGGTAATTCCCCAGGGCGGTTTCGAGCTCCACCTGAAGCTGGAATGGTTCAATCCGTTCGGGTCCATCAAGGACCGCCCCGCCCTCTATTTGCTCAAGGGCATGGAGGAGCGGGGAGAGCTGGAGGGGAAGAAGCTGGTAGAGCCCACTTCCGGCAACACCGGCATAGCCCTGGCCGCCTTGGCCGCACTCATGAAAAAGAAGTTCACGGCGACGATCCCCGAGGGGGAGCCGGAGGAGAAGAAAGTGCTCCTCCGCATGCTGGGGGCCGAGGTCTGGCCCACGCCGGATGACCTGTGTCCCACCGACCACCCGAAGGACGGGGCCATTGCGCTCGCCCACTCCTTCGTGAAGGGCGAAGCCCACAAGGGGCAATACGCGATGCCCAATCAGTACGAGAATCCCGACAACGTGAAGGCTCACTACGAGACCACGGGCCCCGAGATATGGAATCAAACCGAAGGAGCGGTGCGCTACTTCTTTGCGGGTCTCGGCACCTGCGGCACGATTACCGGCGTCGGGCGGTACCTCAAAGAAAAAAACCCGGACATCGAAGTAATCGCTGTCGAGCCCCAGCAGGGGCATAGAGTCTCGGGGTTGAAAAACTTGGAGGAATCGAAGGAGCCGGGAATTTTCGACCGCAGCGTCGTCGACCAGGTAGTTCGCGTGGACGACGACCCGGCCTACGCCATGACCAAGCGCCTCTTCCGGGAGGAAGGACTGATCGTGGGGCCGTCCACCGGGGCTATCGTGCACGCCGCCGCTGAGTACGGAAAGAACAGGGAAGGGGTGGCCGTGGCCGTCTCTCCGGACAGCGGGCTCAAGTACAGCTCGTTTTTCGTGGACTTTCTAGGAGAGGAAGGCAAGCCGAAGGCATAAGTCGGGCCGGGGGCCGCGCGGGAACGCCCCCCAACCCGGGTAGGAAGAGAAGCACCATGCAAACAATATTTAAGCTGCCGGATTCCCTCGAGGATGATCTGAATAAATTCAGGGAGAACGTGGAGCGGTTCGGGAAAGGGGAAATTTCCGCCGCCGAGTTCCGCTCCTTCCGCGTTCCCCTCGGCGTGTACGAGCAGCGGAAAGACGGAACATTCATGTTGAGGGTACGCTTTCCCGCCGGCGGCGTTCTGCCACACCAGATGCGGACCCTGGCCGGCGTGTCCCGAAAGTACGGCAGCGGCGTCCTCCACGTCACCACCCGCCAGGACATTCAAGTTCATAATGTGGAGCTCGAGGGAATCCACCCCGCCCTGGTGAAGCTCTACGGCGCGGGACTCTCGACAAAGGGCGGAGGCGGAAACACCGTCCGCAACATCACGGCCTGCTACGACTCCGGTGTCTGCCCCAAGGAGGCCTTCGACGTGACGCCGTATTCCATCGCGGTGACGGAGTTTCTGCTTGACGATCCGCTGAGCTACCGGCTCCCGCGCAAGTACAAAATCGCTTTCTCGGGATGCGCCGAGGATTGCGCCGGCGCCACGCTGAGCGACGTGGGGTTCATCGCGAAAAAACAAGACGGCGAACCGGGGTTCGCCGTTTACGTGGGAGGCGGCATGGGCGCAAAAAGTCGTGTCGCCGACCTCTTAGAGGAGTTCGTGCCCGCGCAGGATGCCCACTTCGTTGCCGAGGCGGTCAAGCGCGTCTTCGACAAGCACGGTGACCGAAAGAACAAGCACAAGGCGCGGCTGCGGTTCCTGGTCGAGCGGATGGGCCCGGAGCGCTTTCGCACCCTGTACGAGGACGAGCTCTCGAAGCTGCGCCAAAAGGGCCTCCCTCCCCTGCACGTGCGCGACCTTCCGGGCCCAGGCACATCCGTCCCCAAAAACGGGGAGCCGCCTGAGGAGGGCTTCCGTGAGTGGCGCGAGAAGAACACCACGGCCCAGAAGCAGAGCGGGTACCGCCTTGTCCACATACCTCTCGTCCTGGGGGACATTGACGCGGGGACGTTCGAGAAGCTGGCCGACGTCGTCGAGGCGCACGGGGAGGGCATAGCCAGAACCACTCAGTTGCAGAACCTGGTGCTCCGCTCCGTTCATGACAGGGAGCTTGCCGCGCTGCACAGGAAGCTCGGGGAGCTTGGGCTCGCGGAGACTTTTTCTCCGATTGCGCGCAACGCTATCGCCTGCACCGGGGCATCCACCTGCAGGCTGGGCATCTGCCTTTCCCGGGGGCTTTCCTGCGCCGTCATTGACGAGCTGACACATAGCGGGCTTTCTCTTGACAAGCTCGGTGAGTTCAATCTCCACGTCAGCGGCTGCCCCAACGCCTGCGGCCGCCACCCCGTAGGACAGATAGGGCTTTTCGGAGCGGCGCGCCGCGTCGACGGAAGGCTCGTGCCCTGCTACGTGGTCCAGCTCGGGGGCAGGGTGGGCGAGGGAATTACCAGGCTCGCCCGGGGAAAAGACGTCGTTCCGGCGCGGAACGTTCCGGCTTTCATCTCCGAATTCCTGCACGCCTTCGCGGAAGCGCCCCAGTGCCCCGACTTCGACGTTTTCCTCGAAGACGGCGGCCGGGAGCTCGCCGCGCAACTCGCCCGTAAGCACGGCCGCATTCCGTCCTTCGAGGAGGACAAGAACTGCTATTTCGACTGGGGCTCAGAGGAGCTGTTCTCCCTTGCGGGTCGGGGACCGGGCGAGTGCGGCGCAGGGGTGTTCGATCTGATCGAGGTGGACCTCGCGAGCGCCCGCGAGGCCGTCGAACAGGGGAGACTCTTCGCGGCCACCGTCCTCGCCTCTCGCGCCCTGTTGGTCACGCAGGGAGAGGAAGCCGGAGACGACGCCGAAGCCCTCGAGCTTTTCACCAAGCATTTTATTGATACGGGGCTCGTCAAGGAGACTTTCCGCAAGCTGACCGAGGGGGGGCTGAGCAGCGCGTCGTCTGGCAATCCAGAAAAAACGTTTCGCGCGGACGCGGGCGACGTGTCCGCGATGGTCGACGCGGTGCAGAAGCTGTACGACAGCCTGGACCCCTCCCTTCGTTTCAGATCCGCGGACGATGCGCCCGCCTCGCAAGCGGAAAAGGAAGCGCCAGACAACAGCGCCCCCGGCGTAAAAAGCGAAGAGGCAAAGGTCGACCGGGAGGAAAACTTGCAAGGCGTCACCTGCCCGCTCAACTACGTCAAAACCAAGCTTCTGCTCGGCCAGATGGCGAAGGGCCAGGTGCTCGCGGTTTTCCTTGACGGCGATGGCGCTCGCAACGTCCCGCCAAGCGCCGAGAAAGACGGGCACCAAGTGCTGTCCGTGAAAGAGGAAGGAGACAGGTGGCGGGTGACCATACGTAAAGGATAGGGCTTCCCGGCTCATTACGCTCCCGAGCGGCGCCGGGGAATGAGAAGTCCCGGTTCGTCGAACATTCAGCTTATGGTTAAAAGGCCTGCCTGCTCAAATTCTGACCAGTGCGCCACAATCCCTTGTAAATAAAGGTGATTTGGCTGAAAAATGTGAGGCCAACACTCCTGGTATCAGCTATTGATCGCCCGCTCCAGGCGGAACAAGCGCAATTTAGGCGCAACAAACCGTTTCTTGGACTATGTAAAAGTCTTTTATTTTCGCTGACTTGCGGGCAATGTGCGCACGGACTCCAGACGGACATTGAGAAAGCTGGCACAGCAATTGCTTTCTTTAATGTCACGATGAAACTAAACCGTGGGTATGATTCGGGCGTCTTAAGAGTAAGAAGGAAGAAAAGGCGAACGGGTAAACTTTCCGCCCCGCCCCGACGGGCTCGAGGCTGGGGGGAAGAAAGGAAGGCGAAGCCATGCACGAGTCTACAGTCGCCGCCGTCAGGAAAACGCTGGGGGGGATCTGGATTCTGGCCGTTTTAATCGCGCCGCCCGTCCTGGCGCGCCACGAGGAGGGGGAAAATTACGCCCGCGTGGGTGTCGTCGATGGGGGCCTCTACGCCCAGTTCCCGGGCGAGGAAGAGCTTCAGATTCTCACGCGAAACACCCCCGTCTATCCCGGCATGTACCTCGTGACTGAGGCCGAAAGCCGCGCCTCCATCGAGCTTGCCGAGGGCTCGACGCTCTTCCTCGACGCGAACACGGCGCTCGAGGTGGAGGCGCTCGGCTTTGAGACGTCTCCCGAGGCGGCCGTCGTGCATCTCGACCGGGGCGGCCTTCTCGTCCAGAAGGCGCGCTACGCGGGCGACATCCTGGTCTATGCAGGCGAAGGACAGGTGCGCCTACTGCGCGAGGGTCTCTACCGAATTGACGCCTTCGAGGAGGGCGACGTCCGCGTCACGACGCTCGAGGGCACGGCCAAGGTGTCGAGCGGCGCCGACGTCGCCTACGTGGACGCGGGCTACCGCACGCACTTTTCGCCCTTCGGCGAGGTCGATACGCCGGCCATCTTCCGCGAGCGCGCGGATTCCCTCGTCCGCTGGGCGCGCAATCAGGGCTATCTCGAATACTTCTACGACGGGGACCCGGACTACGAGACGGCCGTCGCGCGCTACGGCTTCCGGGGCGCCTCGGTCCGCTATGCGTACGAGCTCGCCGCCTACGGGACGTGGGAATACTATCCCGTGTACGGCTCCTTCGTCTGGATTCCCAGGAACGTGCCCGTCTCGTGGCGGCCCTATTACAACGGCTACTGGCGCCCCACGCCGGTGGGCTATTTCTGGGCTTCCTACGAGCCGTGGGGCTGGATGCCCTACCACTACGGGCGCTGGGTGTGGGCGGCGGACTTCGGTTGGTGCTGGGTGCCGGGGCGCACGTTCGCTCCCGCGTGGGTCTCATGGAGCACGTACGGCGACACCGTCGGCTGGTGCCCGCTCGGCCTCTACGGCCGACCGGCGAGCACCTACATCGGTTTTTCCGTGGGCACGAGTTATCACTCGGGCTGGACGTTCGCGCCCGCGGGGAGTTTTTTCCACGTCAGTCTTCCCCTCTTCTCGTTTTCCTACAGCCACATCAGCCACTACGTCCCTACTTCGATGTCCACCTGCAACGTGACGCAGATTGTGAACGTCATAAACCAAAACGGCGGAGGCCGCCGCCCGCCCGACAACCGGCCTCCGGATAACCGCCCGCCGCACCATCGGCCCGGCATGGAAGGCGGAAAAACCCCGCCCGGGCACGGTGCAACAGCCCGCCGCGCCGAAAGGGGCGGCGAAAATGCAGCGAGCCCCGCCCGCCGCCTATGGTCTACCGAGCGGCCTCATCAAGGCCGCACGGAGCGCCCCGGCGTGCAATCGCGCGAGGGCGCGCGACGCGAGCGTCTGGAAAATATCGACAGGCGCATGGGGCGCACATCGCGACCCGCACCCTCGAACAGGCAAGAGCCGAAGCCCGCGCAATTGCAGCCGCGCCCTGAAAGACAGAAAGCGCGCACGAATCAAGTGCTTCCAAGGGAACGCGGGAATGCGGGCGGGCGCGAGCGCGCGCCCGAGCGGGCGCGTCCGCAACGGTCGCCGGAGCAGCGGCCTCCCGCGTTCGAGCGCATCATGGAACGCTCCCAGCGCTTCGAGAACATACGAAACAAGATGTCTCAAAGGATTTCGCCTCCCGCCGCGCCGGCGCCCTCCGCCCGCCAGAACCGCTCCGCCTCGCGCCCCGTCCAGCCCCCGCCGCAGGCGCGCCCCGACGACCGAAACGTCCAGCAGCGCTCGAACACCCATAACAGCTACGGCGGCGCGGGGGAAAGCGGCCGGTCCGAGCGCCCCGCACGCACGGTGCGGCCCGCGAGATCCGCACGGCCGAGGTAGGAGGACGCGCCAGCTTCAAGATCGAGTGGGAGGCTTTAGAGGGAAACCGAGGGAAGCGGCAGCGAAGCTAATACCTTCTCGCCACCTCCCGGTACGCCTCGCGGAACGGCACGCCCTTTCTGACGAGCCGGTACGCCTTCTCCGTCGCGTAAATCTCCTCCGTCAGCGCTTTTCGGCAATTCTCCTTGTTGACGCGCAGTTTCTTAACGAGCCGCGACGCGACGGATAGGCTTTCCTTCGCAATCTCCAGTCCCCGCATCGTCGGCTCCTTAGTGAGCTGCACGTCGCGGTTGTAGCCGGAAGGAAGATTTCCCGTTACGCTCTTGACGTAAAACTCGCACGAGACGACCGCGTGGTATTTCGCCCGCAGGAGCTCCAGAACGTCGGGATTCTTCTTCTGGGGCATCATGGAACTCCCGGTGCAGAATTCCCTTGGTATCTCGAAATAGCCGAGCTCCGGCATGCTGAACAGGATGAGGTCGGAAGAAATTTTGTTCAGGTCGAACATGATCTGGCCCAGCGCGTGAAGGAGCGTCGCCTCGAATTTACCGCGGCTCATCTGCGCGTAAACCGGATTCTGCTGCACGCGCTTGAAGCCGAGAAGCTTCGCCGTGCGCTGCCGGTCGATTCTGAGCGGCACGCCGCACCCGGCGCCGGTGCCCAGCGGGGACTGATCCATCAGCCCGAGCACCGCGTTCACGAGCTTCAAATTGTCCTTCATCGAATCGACGAAGGCGCCGGCCCACATGGCGACGGAGGAAGGCATGGCTTTCCTCGTGTGCGTGTAGCCGGGGAATTTCACCCTGCCGTATTTTTTCACGAACCCCCGGAGGCTCTGCACGAGCGCTTGCGCGAGCTTCCTGCAATCTCCAAGCTCCTCCTTGCAATACAGCCGCAGCGCCGTGAGCACCTGGTCGTTTCTCGACCGGGCGGTGTGAATCTTTTTTCCCGCCTCGCCCAGCCGCCTCGTGAGATGGTTCTCGATGGCCGTGTGGCAGTCCTCCTCCGAGCGTGAGATCTTGAATTTTCCCTTCCTGTCGAGCGCGATGATGCGGTTCAACTCCCGGGTGAGCCGCCGGACTTCCGTCGTCTTCAGCAGGCCCGCCTTGCCGAGCGCCCGGGCGTGGGCGATCGAGGCAAGGCAGTCGTACTGCACGAGCTTCCGGTCAAGAAGATAATCCTCTCCCACGGTGAAGCGCTCCGCTTCGGGGTCAAGCGCGGCCCCTTTGTCCCAGAGCCTTGTCCTGAGCGGAGCCGAAGGGCTTGCCTTCCGGCCCCGCGCGGCGCGCCTATTTTTTCTTCTTGCGCCACTCATAGGGTTTTCTCTTTCTCAGCACCAGGTGGTGCGCCTTCAGCCGGACGGCATGGATATTTATGAAGCCTGTCGAGTCCGTCGCGTCGAAGCCTCCCTCCACTTCCATGCTGGAGAGCTTCTCGTCGTAAAGCGATGTGGGCGACTCCCGGCCGACGGTCGTGACGTTTCCCTTGTAGAGCGAAAGAATCACCCGTCCGCTGATGGCCTCCTGGCTTTTCTGGAAGGCGCTCATGAGGAAATCCATCTCCGGGGAATACCAAAAGCCGTTATAGATCAACTGCGAGAACCGCGGTATGAGCATGTCCCTGAGGCGCAGGACCTCGCGGTCCATCGCGACGCTTTCCAGGTCGCGGTGAGCGTGCCATAGGATGGTCGCGCCCGGCGTTTCGTAAATTCCGCGGGACTTTATGCCGACGAAGCGGTTCTCGACCATGTCCACCCTGCCGACGCCGTTCCGGCTGCCTAGGGCGTTGAGATAGAGGAACAAGTCCAGGGGTTTCGTCTTGACGGTTCCCGTGTTCCGGTTGACCACCTTGACGGGCGTGCCGTCCCGGAAGTGAATTTCAAGCACGGTCTCCTTGTTGGGCGCTTTTCGGGGAGACGTCGTGACGCTGAAGACGTACTCGGGCGGCCGGTACATCGGGTCTTCCAGCTCGCCGGCCTCGTGGCTTATGTGCATAAGGTTCTCGTCCTCGCTGTAGGATTTTTTCACCGAGGCCTTGACGGGGATTTTCCACTTCTTGGCGTAGGCGAGCAGGTCGCCCCGTCCCTTGAACTTCCGCAGGAATTGCGGGTCCTTCCAGGGGGAGACGATTTTGATTTTGGGGTTGAGGGCGTAATACGTGAGCTCGAATCTTACCTGGTCGTTGCCCTTGCCTGTCGCGCCGTGCGACACGTAGCGCGCCCCCTCCTGCTCGGCGATCCGGATCTGCTTCTTCGCCAGCAGGGGCCGCGCGAGCGAGGTCCCGAGCAGGTACCTTCCCTCGTAGACGGCGTTGCCCCGAAGCGCGGGGAAAATGAAGTCGGTGACGAACTCCTCGCGCAGGTCCTCCACGCAGACCTTGGACGCGCCCGTCCGGAGCGCCTTCCTTTTGACCGCTTGGAAATCGTCCTTCTGCCCGACGTTTCCGACGAAGCAGACAACGTCGTATCCTTTTTGAATCAACCATTTCAGAATGACGGACGTGTCCAGTCCGCCGCTGTAGGCGAGAACGAGTTTTTTCTTGGGCACGGGTTTCTTCCTTATAGGTTTCGCCTTCGACAACGGCCCGTCCTATCCGGCAAGCAGTCCCGCGGGCGGGTCGGTGAGGACGCCCTTGTCGAGATAGCGAAGCGTCTTGCCGCGTTTTGCGGCGCGCGGGTCATGGGTGACAAGGACGATGGTTTTCTTGTGCTCCTCGTTGAGGCGTTCGAGCAGCGTGAGAATTTCTTCCGCGCTTCGGGCGTCCAGGTCCCCCGTGGGCTCGTCGGCCAAAAGGAGCGTCGGATCGGTGACGAGAGCGCGGGCGATGGCCACCCGCTGTTCCTGGCCGCCGGAGAGCTGGCGCGGGTAATGATCGCGGCGATCCGAGAGGCCCACGATGTCGAGGGCGGTTTCGACGTGCCGGCGGCGCTCCTTCCTGGAAAGCTTCGTCAAAAGGAGCGGGATCTCGACGTTCTCGTAGGCCGTGAGGACGGGCAGAAGATTGTAAAGCTGAAAGATGAAGCCGATGTGCCGCGCCCGCCAGCGCGCCAGGTCGCCCTCGCGCAGCCCGGCAAGATTAATCCCCGCCACTTCGAGCACGCCCGAGGTGGGGCGGTCAATGCCGGCCAGAAGATTCAAAAGGGTAGTCTTTCCGGAGCCCGACGGCCCCATAAGCGCCATGAAATCGCCCTCCTCGACGCGGAGGGAAATTTTTTCCAGCACCGGAATGCGCTGCGAATCGCGGCGGTACTCCTTCGAGAGGTCTTCAATGCGGACGACGACGTTCATAAATCAGGGGTCAGGGGCCAGGGATGAGGATTCGGAGAGTTTCGACAAGAGCCCATAGATCATTTTACCGCTTCCAGAGGCTTCTTTCAAAACCCCGTCGGCCCCCAGCGGCCGATGCCCCTCATTCGACTAGGCCCGTCTCGGGGCTCGAGGCCGGCGCTCTTTTGCTTCCGGCGCTATCGCGCATATCCCAGAGCCTGCAAAGCACGAACTTGTTCTTGAGAATACCGCACCTCTTCCCCGTCGCGGATGCGAGTGGCAAATGCCTTCGCCTTCTCGTCGAACACAGAAAGCATCTCCGCCAAACGTTCAAGATTGTCTTTGTGAGATAGCTCTGCCGGCTCAGAAAGCCGGAAATATTGCTCGCCCAAGGGCTTCCAGAAGCTGCCGCTGGCGGGATTTGGAGCGGCCCAGAATTCCGCGTCGTCCTTCGGGCGACGGTCGCGCCGCAAGAAACCGTGCCGAAAAACAATTCCTACTTGGTTCAGGCTTTCCACGTAGACTGCCTGGGCTTTCCGGCTTTCCTCTCCCTTCGCCAGGGGAAGAAGGCTGTCCGCCCAACCCCGGGCAGGCGAAGGGACTCCGAGAAAGTCCAAAACGGTAGCGAAGACAGCCCGCGTCGAGACCGGCTCGGAAACCACGCGCCCCTCCGGAATGCCCGGCCCGACCATGAGGAGGGGGACATGCACTTGATCCGTTCCCACGGAATGACTGTGGGCAAAGTAAAACCCGTCTTCTCCAAAGGCCTCGCCATGGTCCGCGGTCACGATGACCATGGTGCTTGCAAGCCGGCCCGTCCGTTCGAGGGCGTCGAACAGGCGGGACAGCTCATGGTCCGCGAAAGCGATTTCCGAGTCGTACCGTCTCACGTAATCCCCGTAGCGCCGAACGTCATAATAGACCTGATAGGCTGGGATGGCTCGATAGCCGGAGTGGTCCTCGCCCACGGGCAGGGCAAATTGAGCATCGGCATAATCGCGGT
Organism: Acidobacteriota bacterium; assembly: GCA_020349885.1. Classification (NCBI taxonomy): domain Bacteria; kingdom Pseudomonadati; phylum Acidobacteriota; species Acidobacteriota bacterium. Next base: position 2,132,410 of record CP070701.1, on the reverse strand, counting down.
CGCGGAATCCGTCCCATGACTCAGGCGGCACATAGGGTCCGTGCGGGTCATGAAGATGAAGCCAGAGAAAAAACGCATCGGAAGTGAATTCTTCCATCTTGGCCAAGGCCTTGTCCACCGCCGTGTTCGCGTATTGTTCCTTGTCGGGGCGGTTGAGTTCCTTGCCGTCGAGATGATCATCGTAGCTCTGGAATCCTTGATTCAAACCCAACGCCTTGGACAAAACCGGGTTGCTGACAATCGCCGCGGTGGTGCAACCGTTCCGGCCGGCAATTTCCGCCAGTGTCTCGGTTTCCGAAGAAAGCGCGTAAATGCCGTTGTAGGCACCCACGGAGTGAAAGCTCGGATACAGCCCCGTCATGATAGATGCATGTGACGGTGCCGTACACGGCGCGGGAGAGAACGCGTTCGTGAACTGCACGCCCTTCGCCATGAAGGCGTCGAGATTCGGCGACGTGGGGATGGTGTAACCGTATCCGGAGAGATGATCTGCTCTTAATGTATCGATCGTGATAAGGACGACGGATGGGTGGGCCTCCAGGGAATGTATGCTCACATTCCTGGCCTGGCAAGCGGTTGTGCTGAACGTGGCGAGAACCAACAGAAACGCAGAAGCGCCTTGGAGTCGCAATCCGAGGTTCGGCATTATTATGCCTTTACTCGATGAGTCCCGTTTCGGGGCTTGAGGCCGAGGCGTAGCGTTTCCTGGGGATTCTTCCTGATTCGTACGCAAGGCGGCCCGACTCGACGGCGAGCTTCATGGCGCACGCCATCTTGAGGGGATCCTTCGCGCACGCGACGGCCGTGTTCATGAGCACGCCGTCCGAGCCCAGCTCCATGGCGATCGCGGCGTCAGAGGCCGTGCCCACGCCCGCGTCCACAATGACGGGAACGCCCGCCTGCTCCAAGAGGAAGCCCAGGTGAAGGCGGTTCTGGACGCCCATCCCCGAGCCGATGGGGGCGGCGAGCGGCATCACGCACGAGGCGCCTGCCTCCTCCAGTTTCTTGGCCACGATGGGGTCGTCGTTCGTGTAGGGCATGACCACGAATTTGTCCTTGACCAGAACGCGCGTCGCTTCCAGCAGCCCCGCGGTGTCGGGGAGAAGGGTCTTCTCGTCGCCGATGACCTCGAGCTTGATGAAATCGGTTTCGCACAACTCGCGCGCCATGCGAGCCGTGCGGATGGCCTCGTCGACGGTATAGCAGCCGGCGGTGTTGGGAAGGAGAGAGATTTTTTTCGTGTCGATGTAGCTCCAGATGGATTCCTTCCCCCGGTCGGCCAGGTCGATGCGCCGCACGGCGACCGTCACGAGCTCGGTTCCCGACGCCTCGTGTGCTTCCTGCATGATGCGGAAGTTTTCGTACTTGCCGGTGCCGAGGATGAGGCGCGACCGGAACGTGCGCCCTCCGATTTTTAAGGGGCCTTTCACAGTTCTACCAATTTCCTTTCCGGCCCCTCATCCCCCTCCCACGAAGCGAACGACTTCCACCTTGTCGCCCTCGTGGAGGGCCGTTTCGCTGAACTCCGAGCGGCGCACAAGCTCCCGGTTCACTTCCACGGCCACGCGCTCGCGGGAAAGCTCCAATGCCTCGAGAAGCTCCGCGACGCAGAAGCCGTCCCCCTCCGCGTCGAAGCGCTCGCCGTTCACCATGAGGGTCATGGCTTGACGCGCTTGACGAATTGTTTCAATTCGTCGCTTCCGAGCTCGGACGTGCCCTTGAGGATGACGGCGGCGTTGCCGCCCTCGAGCACGGGAATGGTCACCGTGGCCGTCGCCCGCCCCTCGGCGTCGGTCTTGCCCTCAAAGAGCGTCGTGGGAGGTGCTGCCGTGCTGATGAGTTTGACGAGGACCGAAACGCCGGGCATGGGCTTGCGCGTGCGATCGTTGCAGGCGGTAATCTCGACGGAGGTTTCGCGTCCGTAGACGAACTCCGCGCCGTGGTTCATGCTGAGCTCAAGGTGCGCCTTCTGTTTTTCTTTGGACAGGTAGTCGATGATGAGGTCGTCGAGTCCGCGCTGGGCCCGAAGCGACTGGGTGCTATCCCGGCCCGCGACGCTCGAGATGGCGGCCTCGTAGGCGCCGCTTCGAATTTTTTTCAGGATGTCCTGGTGCTGCTTCTCCAGGAGCGCGTCGATTTCCTCGCCCTTCAGCGCCTGGTCGTAGGAAGAGCGCACGGAATCGAGGACCTGCCCTCCCACGTAGACGAGGCTCTCAATCAGGGGGTTGACGTCCCCCTTGTCCTCGGTCTGGACGTGGTAGAGCGTGGAGCCTCGCTTGATTTCCGTATTGAACCCGGTACGCATCGCGCCTCGCTTGCACTGCTCTTACGGTAGGATACGGGCGGTGCGTTCCGGTGTCAAGCGAAAGGAAAGACTTCGGGAGGCTGACTCCCGACTCGCCGCGGCCGGCCCCCGACGGTCGGAGCGGGTGACGCTTTTATTATCCCGAAAACTCGAACTGGACGTTCGCTACGATGACCTGGTAATCGGCCGCGTCTTCGACGCCGTCGACTTCCACGTTGAGAGGCCGGCTGCTTTTGGGTTGAAGGCCCTTGATCTCTTTGCGCACCCTCTGCATCTCGGCACCCGAAGCGTTGAGGAAGCGCACATCTATGAAGGCGTTGAGGAGGGTGTCGCTTTCGTTGTTCACCGTAGCGAATATGTAGGTAAGGGTCGCACCGCCCACCTTGGAAGTCGTGCGGCGGGGCTCGGTGACCTTGATGAGCTTCAGGAGGCGCTTGCGCTCGGCCTCGTAGCGCCTCTCGCGATCGGCAGCCGCCTGGTCGGCGAGGTCCGCCTCGAGGTTAACTCCCAATGCTTCCACGCGCGCCATGTCCGCGGCGGCGACACCGGGCCGAATCTGGTTGACCCGCTTGTAGGCGATGGTTGCCTGGGCCAGAGCGTCGGCATCCTCCTCCTTCTTGAACTTGTTCTCGTACGCCCAGCCCAGGTCGCGAAGGATGCGGTGGTCGTTGGGATCGCATTTCGAGGCGCTCGTAAGCGTCCTGACGGCGCTGTTCCAATCCTTTTTGAAGTTGTAGGCGCGTCCGAGGTTGTGCTTCGCAAGGCAGTGATCCGGGTCGAGGGAGGCGGCCTTCTTGAGCGAGGCAATGGCCGAGTCGAACTGTTTCGAGCCAATCTGCGCTTCTCCCAGGAGGCGGAAATACTTGGCCTCGTCGGGTTTTATCTTCGTGAGCGTGGAGGCGAGCTTGGCGGCCTCGGCGTAGTGCGAGGAGTTTTTCTCGCGGCGGGCCTTGTCGACGTAGATATCGGCCAGGCGGTACTTGGCGTCATGGTTCTTTGAATCGAGCGAGACGGCGTCTTTCAAAAAGGGAAACGCGGCGTCGGGATCATTGTCCAGCGAAAGAGAAAGGCCTGCCATGTAGGAGTTCTTGGCGGTCTTTTCGAGCCTGCAGGCCTGCTTGTAGCTTTCGGCCGCGGCGCCGTAGCGCTTGTTGTCGAAATGGAGCTTGCCGCGCAACGCGTAAAATCCGACGCGCTCCTCCACCGGAAAATTCGCCGGATCCACCTTTTCAAGAAGCTCCTTTGCCTTTGCGCCCTCGCCCTTCTGGTGATAGATGCCGATGAGGTTCGTGAGCATGGAAAGCGACTCGTGGCCGCTTTTGCGGGCGTTGGAGTAGCACTTCAGGGCGTTTTCGGGACTCTTAAGCTTCAGGTAGCAGTCTCCCAGCGCGCTCCAGCCCTCGCCCCACCGCTGGTTGTAATCCAAGCAGCACTTCCAGTGCGGGATGGCCTCCTTGAACTTGCCGGCGCTCATGAGCCGGACGGCGGCGGCGTAATTCATTTGCGTCGCCCCGTAGTCTTCCTTGCACTCCTGCGCCCAAAGCGCCGCCGCAAGAAGAAGGGCCGCGCCCAGTACCGCAATAAAACATTTAACTCTCAGCATAGTTTGTCTTCCCTTGTGTTAAGCCGCGAGTCGCTTCGTCTCATACTAACGTTACGCGCCTCCGCGCCCAAGCGTTTATCCGTTCCATCGCTTGCCCCTGCACCGGCAGGAGGCGTATTAAGACAGCCATATTAGATTAAAACGCCTCAAACCTCAACTTTTTTCCAAAAAAAACTCATTCCCCGCCGCCCCAGGGAGGCATGAGCGTGTGCGGAATTCCCATGTGGTCGAGGACGCGGGCGACGACGGTATCCACCAGGTCCTCCTTCGTCTTCGCTCCGCTGTAGAAAACGGGGGCGCCGAGGAGCACCGTTCCGCCGGCGCGCGTCACCGAGGCCATGTTCTCGATGTGCACGAGGGAGAGTGGCGACTCGCGGAACACGAGCAGCAGCTTCCGCCGCTCCTTGAGCATCACCTCCGCCGCGCGGGTAATCAAGTCCTCCGAGGCGCCCGACGCGATGCGCCCGAGCGTTCCGCCGCTGCAGGGAACGACGGCCATGCCGTCGTAGGGCGCCGAGCCCGAGGCGAAGGGCGCGCGGAAGTCATCTTTGCTGTAAAGGCGAAACGGCCAGTCCTCAAGCGGCGCGCCGGTCTCGTCGCGGTAGATGGCCCTGCCGTTCGTGCTCGCCACCATCTCGACCCGAAGGGTGCGGTCTTCCTCGGCGCGCTCGGCAAGAAAGGCAAGGAGGCGCTTCGCATACGCCGCGCCCGAGGCCCCCGAAACTCCAATGACCCACTTCACGGCTTTTCTCCGACCACGAGCGTCGCGACGCCGAGCGTCTGCGGCTCGCTCCAGACATTTTGAAAACCCGCCTCGCGCATGGTTTGCTCAAAGGCCGCCACGGTGCAAAACCCGTTCGCCGAGGACGGAAGGTATCTGTAAGCCCTCCAGTCGCCGGAGACGAGCCCTCCGACGAGGGGGATGACCGTACGCCCGTAGGTCCGGTGAAACGCCTTCGTCGCCCCGCGCTCGGGCCTGAAAAACTCCAAGACGGCCGCCTTGCCGCCCGGCCGCAGCACGCGGAAGATCTCTTCGACGCCCCGTTGGAGCGCGTCGAGGTTGCGAATGCCGAAGCCGCAGACGGCCGCCTCAAACGAATCCTTTCGAAACGGCAGCCTCAGCGCGTCCGCGCACGCCGTGCGAATCGCCTGTGCGCCGCGCTTCTTCCTTCCCTGCGCGAGCATGGGAAGGCAAAAATCGGCCCCGACGAGGCGGACGTCGGGCTGCGCCTTGCGGGCGGTGAGCGCGAAGTCGAGCGTGCCAGCGCACACGTCGAGCACGCGCGCCCGGGGGGGAAGCGGCGCGAGCGCTCCGACGGCGCGCCTCCGCCATGCGCGGTCCCGGCCCAAACTCAGAAGGTGGTTCAGGCAGTCGTATCGTCCTGCCACGCGGGCGAACATTTTCCGAATCTCATGCCCCATACCGCCGCCCGCGTCGGCGATGCGATCCCTGCTCGTGAGCGATGCGCGCATATTCCGAGGATTATGGCACGAGCGGTGGGAAGGGTCAACGAATCGAGCCCCGGTTCTTCGCTGCGCCGTGAATTGTCCCTCAAGCTATGGCATAATGGAAAGAGAATCGTATTTCGTATGGCGTATGGAGTATATCGTATGAAAACAAATGCTCCGAAGCCTCTGAAAAAGCTCACGACATAGAGGAGGTCTTTAGCGATTTCCCTTTATACGCGATACGCTATACGAGACACGTTATACGAATTATGAGCATGACGCATACTCGAAGCGAACGCTGGGCGCGCCTCTCGGTGCTGGCGCTGTCGGCCGCCGTGGGGCTTTTCGTGGGAGGGGGATATTTCCTCTCTTCCCAGGGCGCGCGGCCCGGCACCTATGAGGGGCTCGAGGTGCTTGCGCAGGCCTACAGCCTCGTTACGACGCGCTTCGTCGAACCGGTGGACGATGCGCGGCTGGGCGGAAGCTCCTACCGCGCCCTCGCCGAGAGCTGCGATGCCTACAGCAGCTATCTTTCCGCGAAAGAGGTTCGAGAGCTCAGCAAGCGCCGGAGCCCGGACGCGGACGTGGGGCTCGATCTCGTCAAGCAGCACGGCTATGCCTACATAGTAAGCGTTCGCCGCGGAAGCCCCGCCGAGGAGGCCGGCATCAAGCCGGGGCAGTATGTTCACTCCGTGGGCGGTGGCAGCACGCGCGCCATGACACTCCATCAGGTGCGAAGCGTCCTTCGGGGGAAGCCGGATACGGAGGTGACGCTTTCGCTCGTGGACTCGGGGGAAGGCGGGGAAGAAAAAATTACTCTCAAGCGCCGCGCGCTGAGCGAAGAACCCGTGATTCAAAAACGGCCCGAAGCCCGTTACATCGTGCCGCCGCCGATGGCGCAGAGCACGCTCGCCGCCTGGAAAGCGCTCCTTCAGAAAACCGCGCCCGACCTGCCCCTCGTCCTTGACCTCAGACGCTTCGTCTCGCAGGACTTCGAGGCCGCGCTTGAAATCGCCGACTTCCTGCTCGAGGAAGGGGAGACAGCGCGTATCAAAACGGTGTCGGAGGAGTCGGTGCGCTTCGCCGAGCCGGAGCGAATCGACGCGCCGGAGCGCCTCGTGTTCCTGGTGGACGGCTCGACGGCCGGGGCACCCGAGCTTCTGGCCGCCGTGCTTCACGAGTACGCAGGCGCCACGCTCGTCGGTGACCGGACGTTCGGATGGGGACGCGCGCAGGAGCTCGTGGAGCTGTCCTCGGGTGCCGCCCTTTGGATCTCGACCAGGGAGTATTTCCTTGCCGGGGGGGAGCCGCTCGAAGGCCAGGGACTGATGCCCGACCGGCCGCAGGCCGACGATCCGGAGACTCCCGAAGACGAAGTGCTCGACGCCGCGCTCAGCGCCCTGAAGGAGAACGCCACGTCGTGAGCCGCCGGCGCAGCAAGGCCCCGTCCTTGAAATGGGCTATTTTGGCGCTCGGCGTGCTCTGCGCCGCCGCCTACGCCGTGCTCCTCTACCTGGAGGACACGGGGCTGCCCGCGCCCGACGTGGCTCCGGTGGATGAGACCGCACCCCCGCCGCCAGCGCCCAAATATATTCCCGATCCCAGCGTCCAGCAAGGGGCCGAAGGTGCCCCGCCCCGGCCGGAGCCCTCTTTTCCGCGCTCGCATCCCGTGCGGGCGCCCGGCGAGCCGGCAAAAATCGCCATTGTCCTCGACGACGTGGGCTACGACGAGGCGGCCGTCGAGCGCGCCATGGCCGTCGGTGCGCCGCTCACGTTTGCCGTGCTTCCCAACGCGCCGCGCGGCGATGCCCTCGCCCGCCGGCTTCACAGCGAAGGCTTCGAGGTGTGGCTTCACCTTCCGATGGAGCCCGAAGGCGAGGGCGCCAATCCGGGCCAGGGCGCCGTCCTGACCTCCATGACGCGCGAGCAAATCACGGGCTCCGTGCTCGACGCCCTCAAGGCCGTGCCCTACCTCCAGGGCGTCAATACGCACATGGGCTCGCGCGCCACTACGCGCCGCGACGTGATGGAGTGGGCGCTCGCCCCCGTCCGCGACTGGGGCCTTTTCTTCATTGACAGCAAGACGACCCCCGATACCGTCGCGTTCGAGACGGCCAAACGCCTCGGCATCCCCTGCTCCATCCGCGACGTTTTCCTCGATACGGAGCCGGCATCGGCGTACACGAGGCAGATGCTTGAGCGCCTAGAAACCCTCGCGCGCGAGCAGGGCACCGCCGTGGGCATCGGCCATCTTTATCCGACAACGCTCGAGGTCCTGGAAAAAACCCTGCCGCGCCTCGAGGCGCGGGGCGTGCGGCTCGTCTCGGCGTCGGAGATTGTGGAAGAGGAAAACCTCCCGCTCGAGCCATGACCGAAGCGCCGACTTACTCGACTAAACCGCTTCCGAAAAAGCTCGGACGCTACAAAATCGTGTCCGAGGTGGGCAAGGGCTCGATGGGCGTCGTCTACAAGGCCAAGGACCCGACCATCGGCCGCCACGTCGCGCTCAAGACGCTCAACTTCGCGCTCCCGCTCTCGGAGAAGGAGGAAACGGAGTTCCGCGCGCGTTTTTTCCGTGAGGCCCAGGCCGCGGGCAACCTGGTCCATCCCAACATCATCCAAATCTACGACGTGGGCGAGGAGGCGGAGACGCATACGGCCTTCATCGCCATGGAATTCGCCCCCGGGGCCAACCTGCGCGACTTTATGGTCAGCGACCAGCTTCTTCCCATCCCGAAAATTCTCGACATCATGAAGCAGCTCGCGCGCGCCCTCGACTACGCGCACCAGCGCAACGTCATTCACCGCGACATCAAGCCGGCGAACCTCATCCTCACCACGGCCGGCGAGCTCAAGATCACCGATTTCGGCATCGCCAAAATCCCCCAGTCCTCGCTCACGCAGACGGGAAAGCTCCTGGGGACGCCCTACTACATGGCGCCCGAGCAAATCCTGGGCACCGACCTCGACCACCGCGCCGACATCTTCTCGGCCGGCATCATCTTCTACCAGCTCCTCACGGGCCGCCTGCCATTCTCGGGCTCCTCGATGGCCGCCGTGGCCTACCAGATCGTCAACACCGACGCCCCGTCGCCCTCGAAGCACCGCACCGACCTGCCCGAAGGCATCGAGGACATCCTGGCGAAGATGCTCGCAAAAAAGGCGCAAAACCGCTACGCCCGGGCGCTGGACATCATCCAGGCCATCGAGGACTTCGAGGCGGAAGAGCGGGCGAAGCAGGCGACCGCGCAGCCCTGGTGGGCGCGCCTGGAGGGCGAGTTGCGCCGAAGTCCGGCCATGCTGGCTGCCCTGATCGGCATCCCCCTTCTCGGCTTCGTCCTTGTGCTGGGCGTGGGCTTTTGGTCGCGCTCGAAAAACTCTTCGCACAATTCGGCGGGCGAGATCGTAGAGCTTCCGCCACCGTTCGTGGCCGAGGCGGCGCTTGAAGAGCTGCCCGTCCCGGAAGGCGGCATGCCCCCCACGGAGCAGGCTCCGTCGACTCAAGAAGAAGCAATTTCCCCGCCCGCCCCGGCCGAGGAGCCTCCGAAGCAAGAGGCAAAGGAACAGCCTCCGCCGCTTCCTCCTCCAAAACCCGAACCCGCGCCCAGGCCCGTGCGCACCCCGCCCGCTGAAAAGCCTCCGCCCGCGCCCAGGCAAAAGGCGCCGCCCAAAGCGCGGAAAGTCGAGGTGGCGCTCGGCCTCAAGCACAAGCTCGACAGCGGAACCGTCACCGTCAAGAACGAAAAGGGGCGAACGCTCCTGAGGGACGCGTTCGAGAAGGAAAAGAAGGGGGTCAAGAAACGGTTCACCCGCTTCTTCAAAAAAGGCTTCGACTGGGAAAACGTCCTGACGGTCTACGAGGGAACCCGAACGCTGGCGATAACGCTCGGCGGTCAGGAGGGCGAGAAGCGTTTCCTTGCCCGCTGCGACCTTCGCCACGCGTTCTCTCCGGACGTCGAGCGCGCCATTCATATGCAAGCCAGCTGGAAAAAAGGCGAGGCGGTGCTCGAGTGCTCCGTGGAGGAGGAGGTGGTGGAGGAGGAGAAAGAGAAGAAAGAATAGCGCGCCGACGTCGGCGCGGCGCTCCGCCGCCCGTTCATTGAACCACTTTCAGGGAGCAGGCCGCGGCATACAATCCGGGCGTGATATCTTCAAAATGCAGGAACGAAGCGAATCCGCGTAATATCAGATTATGGACACCGGCTACAGAGTGATTGAGCGCGAACGCGTCGCACTGGCGGGCGCTGCATACTTGCGGGATGAGTCAAAGATCATAATCGCGGAGCCCCAGGCGGCTTTAAAGATCGTGTTTCCCGGGACGACCGAGGAGTTGGAGGAAATTACTGCGAAAGCGTTCGAGACCGGTATTCCCGTAAGAGTCCAGGGTTGGAGATCCGGGTTGGCGGGCGGATGCGTTCCGCGTATGGGCCGGGATAAGAGACCGGAGGTCGTCATATCAATGGAGGAGTTTCTGACGGTGCCGGACGTCAGCGGGTTTGAAAAAGTCACAAAGCCGATCGAAACGGACACCCTGGGAACCCGTCAAATCACCTACGCCGTGAACGACGACGGAAGCGAAGTGCTGCTGCCGGCGGGGGTGACCCTTAAGGAGCGAAAGGAAATATTGGCACGCGCGGGCAGGATGTTTCCCGTCCAGCCGACAGACCAGGGCGCGTCATTCGGCGGGAACGTCAAGACGAACGCAAGCGGTCTCGAAGCCGCGTTCGGCTCAACGCGCGACTGGGTGACGAGGCTCGGCCAGGTTCTGGCGTCCGGGGCCAGGATGGATCTGGCGCGCGGAGCGAGAACCGAAAAGCCCGACTCCGTGGCTTTGGCAACCGGCGCGGGAGAAACGCTGCACCTCGACGTTCCAACGTATCGCTGGCGAGAAAACCTGAAGAACTCGTCCGGCATCTTCACGGGCCCCGGCTCGTATCCGTTCGATTTGTTTGTCGGCGACGAAGGGGCGCTGTCCATTTGCGCCTACGCCGGGATAAGAACCTTGCCGAAAAGGACCGGGGCGGGAGAAGACGTTTGGACGGGCGTGATATTCTTCGACGACCCTTACAAGGCGCTGGACTTCGTCGTAGAGGCCGCTTCGGACTACGGGTTGCGGAACGGAGCCGAGCTCGTAAGCCTCGACGGCGACGGCCTCGGGATTGTCGGGATTGACTGGATAGGAGGGGGGGGCCTGGAGCTGGCTCAACGCTTCCTGGACAAACAGGAAGTCAAAAGGAAGATCCCCTCTGCGGCCAAAGTCGCTCTCGAGGTGGGCCTGTTGATGCATGACGAAAAAACCGCGGAGAACGTCATGGGGCTCATGAGCAAGTACGATGTTTTAGAGGACAATTGGTTTGATCCCGATGCGGTGGATACCGTGAGGGCTCTGCGGCATTCCGTTCCGGTTCAGATAAATGAAAGGTCCTGCAGGAAGGTCGGGACGGACTGCGCCGTGCCTCTCGACAAATTATTCGAGATGCATCGCTACTGGGAGCGCGAATCCGCGAGGTACGCCAGGTATCGCGAGAACAGGGGCATTCCCGGCCCGCACGTCGTCGAAATCGGCCATCCCTTCAATGGGCACATGCATTACAACGCCCTGACCGCCGACGAGTCGGATTACGCCGAGGCAAGGATACTTCAAGGGGACGCGATTCGTTTCGCCGTCTGCAGCGGCGGCGTGCCGAGCGGAGAACACGGTCTGGGCGCCAAAACCGCTCTGGTACAAGGACGCGAAATCCCCTTAATGCAGTCCGTGTACGGGGAAAAAGCGTTGTTCGACGTTCAGAAAATAAAGAAGCAAGCGGGCAGCGCCGATCTCAACAGAGGCGTAATGGTGCCGCTGGAATATTAAACGATTCATTGCAGGGAGCGGTGAGTCGGTTGTCAATTGCAGACTTCGCGGAGCCGCCGCGCTGCAAGGCGGGAGGGGGCTGGCCGCCAGAGGCCAGCCGTCAGGGGCCGGGCAATCTTTTGCGCAGTGGTTTGAGGCTGGCAAGCCCGCTCGAGGGTTTGGCTAAAACCATTTGAACCTCGGGCGGGCGCGGCGAAATCTTCTCACCTCCTTCCACGTGTCCACGAGATGCCGAATGTCGCGGTCGCGGGAGGCGATTTTATCCACCTGGGCGTCGAAGATGCGAATCTTCGTAAGCGACCTCACAATCAGGTAAACGCCCAGAAGGAAAAACGAGAAGCACAAAATTCCCAATGTCCAGAGCGCCATCTTCATCTCTCCCGTGTCGTAATAGCGCGAGGTAGCCACCAGGAAGGACGCGATCGTAAGGGGCAGCGCGGCGATGAGGATGCCCGTGCGGAGCGTCGCTAGCGAGGTGCGCTTCATGGCGAGAAGGAGCTGGATCTCGTTGATGCGCAGCGCCTCGCTTTTTTCACGCATAAGAGAGCTCCCGCACGGCGTCCTTCCCGGGCGGCTTCGTGAAAAGCACGTGCCAGACGAGTGCGATGGCGGCGCCGCCGAGGGCGCCGGTCACGGCCCGAAGCGCCGGGGCGTCGTAGATATCAAGTGTTTGGAAAAAACCGTCCACGGCCATCGGCGCAAGCGCCGCGGCGGCGGCGAGCATGCCGCGACGCGTCGAGGGGCGCCTCCACGCGGCGGCCAGCGCGAGCAGGGCCGGGGGAATGGCCGCGTATATGGCCGTGCAGCGGGTGCAGAGCGCCATCGGCGCGCCCGCGATGGTAAACGCGCGCTCGGGCTTTTGATGGCACGCGCCGCTCAACGCCCTGCGGCAGAGGGATGCGGTGCCGGCGCGTCCCGCCGACTCGAGAAGCGGTGCGGCGGCGCCCGCCGTGAACACCCCAAGCGAGGCGGCGGCCACGCCGATGCGAAGCCACGCCCCAAGGCTCGCCCGGCGCCGGCCAGAGCTCATTTCCACACCTTTTCATAGAACCACGCGCCCAAGGCCCCGCCCGCGACCATGAAGATGACGTCCACAATGCTGCAACAGCCCGCGCTGACGACGCTTCCGATCCAATAGCCCGCCTGGGCCCCCGGCTCCATGAGATCTCCCGGAGAAACCCATCCCCATTCGACCAGCATCTCTTCAATGTACTTCATCGATTCTTTCGAAAGCACTGCGCCGATCATGCGCCCGATGACGTCGCCCACCACCATGAAGGCGCTCGCAAGCGCCGCAGCCTTGGCCCCTTCTTTAATGGAGCTGCGTGGCGTCGCACTGAACGCGTGCACGATCTGGGAGGCCGTCACGCCCCCGCACAGGGCGCCCAGTCCGAGGACGACGACGAAATTGCAGCAGCCCAGGAAAGTGCCGAAGAAACCGGCCAGCAGGAATCCCGCGATCCCAAAAATCAGCCCCCACTTCAGCGCAATGTCCATCGGGATTACTCCTTACGGCGTATCTCGCTCCTCCTCCCACCCCCTTCCCCGGGCGGGGCGAGCATCGGCCATTGTCTCGACGTGGTCAGGAATCGAAAATTTTTCGTCATTCCGCCCCGGCCTCTTTGAGAAGTTCCGCAATCTCCGTGTGGCCCTTGTCCTCCGCCCACCTCAGGGCGGTCTTGCCGTCTGCCTTGTCCTTGGCGTTTATGTCCGTGCTCTGGTCGAGCAAAGCTTTCACGGTTTCGGTGTGGCCCGAAAACGCCGCGATAATCAGGGCGGTCCAGCCGTCGCTTTGCATCGCGTTCACGTCCGTCCCCGCCTCAATCAGGGCGTTTGCGATATCGGCATCGCCGTCCCAGGCCGCTTCCATCAAGGCGGTCGCGCCGTACTGATTCTTCATGTTCACGTCCGTGCCCGCGTCAATCAAAAGCCGCACGATTTCGACGTGGCCGCCTTTTACCGCCTTCATCAAGGCGGTAAAGCCGTTGTTGTCCTGCGCGCTCACGTCCGCGCCAACCTCGACCAGGACCTTCGCCGTCTCGGTGTGGCCCTTGTGCGCCGCAAGCATCAGGACGGTCCCGCCGTCTTCTTGCCTTGCGCCCAGGTCCGCGCCCGCCTCAAGCAGGGTTATTACCGTTTCCGTGTGGCCGCTTCCAACCGCTTCGGTCAGGACGGTCCGGTTGTCTTCGGTCTTCGCGTTCACGTCCGCCCCCGCCTCAATCAGGGTTTTTGCCACCTCCGCGTGGCCTTTGTGCGCCGCAAGCATCAGAACGGTCCAACCGTTTCGTTGCTTTGCGCTCAGGTCTGCACCCGCCTCAATCAGGGTTTTGACCGTCTCCGCGTGGCCCCTGTCCGCCGCAATCACCAAGGCGGTCAGGCCGCCGTAATTGCTCTTCGCGTTCACGTCCGCGCCCGCCCCCATCAGGGTTTTTGCCGCCTCCGCATGGCCCCTGTCCGCCGCCCACATCAGGGCGGTCTGGCCGATAAAATCTCTCGCGTTCGCGTCCGCGCCTTGTTCAAGCAGTTGTCCCAGGGCGTCGGTTTTGCCGGTCTTCGCCGCGCGCAGCAAGCTCGAATTGATTTCGGCCTGTTTGAAAATTTCCACAATCTCCGTGTGGCCCGAACGTTCCGCGGCATCCCGGGCCGTCATGCCGTTCTCGACTTTCGCGCTCGCGTCCGCCCCCGCCTCGAGCAGGACGTCCACCGTCTCCGCGTGGCCCCCCGCCGCCGCCTCCACCAGGGCGGTGTAGCCGTGTGCGTCCTTCGCGTTCACGTCCGCGCCCGCGCGCACCAGGGCCTCCGCCGTCTCGGTGCGGCCCCCGAACGCCGCCGTCATCAGGGCGGTCCCGCCGTGTTCGTCCTTCGCGTTAGCGTCGGCGCCTTGTTCAAGCAATTGCTTCACGCCGGCGGTGTCTCCGGCCTTCGCCGCGCCGATAAGGTCTGATCCATGTGCCGCATACCCGAAGAGCAGCGGAAGCAAGAGCGAACCGGCCTTGAGAGAATAGTTAATTTTTTTCATCTTTTGACGTCTCCTTTGTTGGGTTGTTGAAGTCGTTCACGCGGTTTGTCCTGTAGGACAGTGGGTTGCATCTTACTCCATGCACCGGCAAGTCCCGCAGAGCGAGGATGCTCGACTTGTCGGAACTCGTCGGGGGCGCAGGCGAGCCCCCGCCTTTTGCGGCGGCCGATTCCTGAAGCGCTCATCCGGGCCGCTCCGACGACTGGGCCGCTTGAAAAGACATCGATTCCATATGCTTCAAAATTTTTTCCACCACTTTCGGGACGCCGAGGTCCGTCGTGTCAACGGTATGCGCTCCTTCGGGAACGCGCAGCGGCGCCGTCGAGCGGCTGCTGTCGAGCGCGTCGCGTGAGCGGATCGCTTCCTGCACCTTGGGGTGGTCGAGGGCGGCGCCCTGCGCGCGCAACTCCTCGAGGCGCCTTCGGGCGCGCTCGGCTTCGTCGGCCTCGAGATAGAACTTGTACGGCGTGTCGGGGAAGATGGCCGAGCCGATGTCGCGCCCTTCCATGACGACGGCCGGGTGCCGCTCGGCCATCTCGCGCTGGCGCTCAATGAGCGCCTGCCGCACTTCCGGCAGCGCCGCAAGGCGCGAGGCGCGCTCGCTCACCTCCAGCGTATGCAGCCGCTCCGTCAGGTTTTCCCCGTCCAGGAACACATGCGCCTCGTTCCCTATGGCCCGCAGCTCGATGCGCCGCTTGTTGAGCCACGCCCACACGGCCTCGGCGTCGTCCGCCGAAACGCCGTCGTGCAGGGTTCCCCAAGCCGCGGCGCGATAGACCAGGCCGCTTGAGACGTATACGGCGCCCAGCCGCTGCGCCAGCGTCCGCGCCACCGTGCTTTTTCCGACCCCGGCCGGCCCATCGAGCGCCACGACGTAACGAGCCCCCATGTTCACACTCGCCCCGTTCTCATGTAGGAGGAAAGACCGAGAGCGCGCTCTCCCATTCTTCCGCTGGCTTTCCAGGCTTATGCACAAGCATCAACTTGATGTATGCGGACAGAAGGTTGCGTATTCTCTTCCATCGTTTTAGGGTTCTCGTTTACCCTCCTTGCTTTAACTTGATATTATAGACGCACGGGGGCCGCCAGCGCAACTTTCCGTGCTGAGCTGGGCGCGCGCGTTTCAGGATTGAGGCAGGGCGCGGCCCCAGCCCCCTCCCAGTCGACATATGGTAGAATAGGCTGTTTTTTTTCGCGTAGCGGAAGAAGAGAAGAGAAAACCATGCCCATCTACGAATACCGGTGCCGCGCATGCGACTGCACGTTCGAGCGGATGCAGAAATTCTCTGACCCGCCCGTGCGGAAGTGCCCGAAGTGCGGCAAGGGCAAGGTGGAGAAACTCATCTCGCGCTCGGCCATCAAGTTCGAGGGCACGGGCTGGTACGTGACGGACTACGCCCGGAAATCCGCCCGTCCCTCGGAAGCGAGTCCCGAGGAAGGCGCCGGTGACGCCAAGGGCAAGAAGGAGAAGAAGGAGGAAAAGAAGAAAGCGGAAACTTCCTCAGGCGGAAAAAAGCCGAAGGCCAAGGACAAGAGATGAAGGCGGTCGTCATCCGGGAGCACGGGGGCGTGGAAAAACTTCTCTTTGAGGACGCGCCCAGGCCCGAGTGCGAGCCGGGGGGCGCCGTGGTCAGGGTAAAGGCCTGCGCGCTGAACCATCTCGACCTCTGGGTCCGAAACGGCCTCACGAAGCGCGCGTTCCCCTTTCCCCTGATCCCCGGGTGCGACGTGGCGGGCGTCGTGGAGGAGGTGGGCGCGGGCGTGGATGCATGGAAGCCGGGCGCGGAGGTGGTGATAGCGCCGGGCCTCTCGTGCGGCTCCTGCGCGCACTGCAAGGCCGGCGACGACAACCTCTGCCCCTCCTACGCCATCCTAGGCGCGTGGGCGAACGGCGGCTGCGCCGAATACGTCTCCGTGCCCGCCGCGAACCTCTTTCTCAAACCGGGAAGGCTCTCGTTCGAGGAGGCGGCCGCCGTGCCGCTCGTGTTCCTCACGGCGTGGCAGATGCTCGTCACGCGCGCGCGTGTGCGCCCGGATGAAGACGTCCTCGTCCATGCCGCGGGAAGCGGCGTCTCCTCGGCTGCCGTCCAGATAGCGAAGCTCCACGGCGCGCGCGTGTTCGTGACCGCGGGAAGCAAGGAAAAGATTCAGAAGGCGAAAGAGCTCGGCGCCGACGAGGGCGTCAACTACAGGACGCACGATTTCACGGAGGAGATCATGCGCCTCACCGACAAGCGCGGCGTGGACGTGGTCGTGGACCACGTCGGCGGGGAGGTTTTCTCAAAAAGCCTCGCCTGCCTGGTGAAAGGGGGCCGCATCGTCACGTGCGGCGCCACCTCGGGCTACGACATCTCCTTCAACGCCGCGCTCGTCTTCTACAAGTGCGTCTCCGTGCTCGGCTCGACGATGGGCCGGCGCGCGCACTACTTCGACATCCTCGAGCACGTCGAGGCCGGCCGCCTGGAGCCGGTCGTGGGCCGCGTCCTCGCGCTTGAGGAGGTGCGCCGGGCGCACGAGCTTCTTGAGAGCCGCGAGATTTTCGGAAAAATCGTGCTCCGGGTCTCCTCACCCTGATAATCGGAAAATGAAAAACCGCGGCGCGGGGACGGGGAGAGGTTTTTAGGAGAATTATTTCTTCCGGGCGATGACGACGTCCTGGTAGTCGGAAGAATCAATTTTCCCGAACCACGAGCCGCGGCGGACGGGCTCGCTGATTGTAAGCTCGTACTTCCGGTGTAGGTCCCGGACGAGGGATTCATCGTGGGCGATGGAGTGTTCGTGCACGTCCTTGTTTATGGTGCGGTAGGAGCCGAAGGCGTACTCGAAATTCAGGGCGAGCGTCTTTTCCCGGATGGCCCGCAGCGACTCTTGGTTGAGGAGGTAGTAAGTGAGGTAGGCCCGTTTCCCTTTTTTCAGGACGCGCGAGATTTCCGCCATGTAGCGCTCCATGTCTGCGGGGAGCATGTGGGTGAACACGGAGAAGAGGAACACCAGGTCGAACGTCTCGTTCTCGTAGGGGAACGTGAAGGCGGCGGCGGGAATCCCGCCGCGGGGGTTGTAGGACCGGTTTTGCACGTCCGCCACCTGGAAGTGGAAATTGGGGAATTTATTCGAGATGTTCCTTTGTGCCCAGTGGATGCTTTTTGCGTCCACGTCGAACCCGTCGTAGCGTCCCTTCGGGCCGAGGTAGCCGGTCAGGCCGAACGCCAGGCGCCCCGCGCCGCACCCGGCGTCGAGCACCCGCTCCTCCGGCTCGAGTCCGCAGAGGTCGACCAGGCTCCGGACGAAGTACACGGCCACGTCCTTGTACGTTTTCTCGCTTCGGCCCCCGTATTGGTGGAGCATGATTTTCGATGGGGGCAGCCCCCGGCGGCCGTGGCCGGACACGAGGTCGAGGACGTCCAGCGCGAGAGAATAAAAGGGCTTCAGGACTTTCTTTATCCATCGCGGCGTTCGCCTTCGCACCGCGGCCAGGGGGGTTAGCGGATACGGCACGGCGTCTTTTCCTCAGGGCTTATTGCTCGTGCAAGCGAGTTCGAATCGAGGGGTTTTTTCATGGCTGAACACTCCGCGCCTCCGCGGCGAGCGCGTCGGCGTGGCGGGTGCAGTTTCGCCCCGCCTCTTTCGCCGCGTAGAGGGCGCGGTCGGCGGAGCGCAGGAGCGCGTCGGCGGAGAGGGCCGCGTCGGGCCCGCTTGAGCCGGCAAGGTGGGTCGCGGCGCCGACGCTCACGGTGACGTCGAGCTGCGTGCGCTCGTGGGAAAACGTTTCGGCCTCGACGGCTGCGCGGACGCGCTCGGCGGTGCGGAGGGCGTCGGCGGCGTCGGTGTCGATCAGGAGCACGGCGAACTCTTCGCCGCCGTAGCGCGCGGCGACGTCGATGTCGCGCACCGTGCGCCGCAGCAGGGCGGCCGTCTGCCGCAGCACCGAGTCGCCCGCGGGGTGGCCGTAGGTGTCGTTGAGGCGCTTGAAGTGGTCGAGGTCGAGCATGAGGAGCGAGAGTGCGGCGCCGGTGCGCTCGGCGCGCCGCACCTCGTCGGAGAGCGCCGCGCGGAAACGGCGGTGGTTGTAGAGACCCGTGAGGCCGTCGGTCACCGCGAGTTCCTCCATGCGCCGGTACATGGCGGCGGCTTCCATGGAGAGCGCGGCGTGGGAAGCCAGGACGGTGAGCGTCCGCAGGGAGCGCGCATCGAAAGAATTCTCGGAAAAACTTCCCGCCACGAACGCGCCGAAGCGGCGTTTAGCGGAGCAGAGCGGCAGGCCCGCAAACGACGCGAATCCCCGCGTCGGCTCCCGGAGCGAGAACAGGGGCATGGCCGTTCGCTCGCGGGTCGAGTCCTGGGACTGAAGGTCGCCGAACGAGACGGCCTCCTCGGCGTGTTCGAAAATCCAGCGCGCCCAGGAGGCCCCGGTTTTCGTTTCCCGCCACTCCTTGAAGGCGCCGTCCTCGAAGGCGGCGACATGATAAGGCCCCTCGCCGGACTCGAACGAGCACACCGCCGCCGCGTCGTAGGGCGCGGCGTCGTGCGCGAGCGACAGGAGCTCCTTCGCGATGCCCTGGCCGTCAAGAAGGGCCGAGAAGCGTTGCGCGCCCTCGAACAGCACCTTGAGCTCGCGGGCGCTTTCTTCCGCGTGCGCCACCTGGCGCCAGAGCGCGAGGGTTTCCTGCAGGTGCCCGGCCCACTCGCGGAGGCGCGCCCGGTCGCCCGCCACGAACGCTCCGACGTCGGGATGGTCGACGATTAGCACGCCCTCGAACCCCGGCCGGCGGGATCCGCCCGCGCCCTCGACGGGCGCCGCCGCGAGCGAGCGCACCGCTTCGCCTTTTTCGTAATAGGGAAGCGAGACCGGCGCCTCGCGCGAGGGCGCCGTGACGAGCGGCTCGCGCGAGCGCATGAGCTGGGCGAAGGGAAAAACGTCCTTCGAAAGCACGGCATGCGGCTTCATGTGCATGCTGTCGCTTGCGTGCGCGCGCAGAAGGAAATGCTCCTCCGCGGCGCTCCACTGGAAGAAGGCCGCCGTGCGCGCTCCCATCGCATGCTGCAGGAGCGCCATGGTGCTGTCGAAGTAGCGGTCGGCGCCGTCGAGCACGTCGGCGCGCGCCGCGGAGGGCGGTCCCTCCTTGCGCGAAAGGTCGCTCAGGCGGTGCCGCAGCGTGCGCAGGTCGAGCGCCTGCTCCATGTGGGAGCGGCGAAGGCGGCCCATGCTCCAGGCGGCAAGCGCTCCCGCGGCGATTCCCGCTCCGGCGGCGGCGGAGTCCGCCCATGCCGGCGTGCGGGCGAAAGCGCGCGCGCCCTCGAACACGAGCAGCGTGAGCGCGGCAGTCCACGGCGCGGCTCTGCGGCCTGCGCTTCCACGCCGGGGCGGGCCGGTGCTCCGCCGGTTGACCACAGTTGCAGCAGCCACGATCAGGAGCACGTAGAGGGGAATGCGGAACGGCGCCAATGGGGGGAAAAGGGAACACGCGCCGGCCAGGCACAGCGCCCATGCCGCAGGGACAGCGCTGTGCCATACGGGTTTCCAGCTTGTCCGCTTCGGCGGGCTCGCCATCTGACGCTAAGAACGGATAGGCGAATGCGCGGCCCGCCGTCCCCGCAGCGCCCGGACGAGCCCTGCGAACGCCGCCACGCCCACGAAGGCGCCGACCGTGTCGGCGAGCGCATCCCACGCCGTGGCCCAGCGTCCCGGGTGGAACGACTGCCACACCTCGTCGGCCGCGCCTATGGCCCCGGCGGCCGCCACAACGATGGCCGCCTCGACGAAGCGCGGAGGCCGCGCGAGGCCGCTCGTTACGGCGCGGATCCAGAGAAAAGACAGGCCGGCGTATTCCACGATGTGAAGGGCCCAGGCGGGCGCGGGCGGGACGCCCGTGATTTCAAACGGATTCGGGAGCGAGGAAAGATAGAAGATGCAAGCGACGTAAATTCCGACCGGCGACCAGAGGAGAATCCACCGCCGTGCGCTCATCGCGGAAACGGAGCCAGGATCCACGCGACCGCGAGTGACGCGACCAGCAGAATGAGAAACATTTTCACGGCGAAGACGGCGATGGCGCGGCGGTCGTTCCGCAGGAGCGTGCCGAAGAAAAGCGAGATCATGCCCATGTAGAGCACCATGAGGCCTACGTGACTCATAGCGATTTGCTTTTTCGGCCCACGGCGATGTCGAACGCATCGAGCATGAGCAGGAGATTCATCACGCCCGCCGTCAGGATGAAGCGGTTGCCGTACTCGGCCCAGGGGGAGTAGGGGTCGCCGTGGGAAAACGGAAAGGCGCGCAGGAGAAAATACGAAGGCCCGACGCCGAGGCAGGCGTAAGAGCCGAAGAGCGCAAAGAGATCGCCCTGCTGCGGCGTGTAGAGTTTCCCGTCGAGGGCGAATCCCACGCCGAGGGCGCACGCGATCAGAAGGAAAAAGACGAGCGCCTTGCCCCAGCGTCCCAGGAACAGGTGGCCCGCGCCGGGAAACAGCCACGCCAGAAGGGGCGCGATAGTGCGCGTGAGCGCGGTGTAGGGCGCCTCCATGGCGGCGGGCTTTTCTTCCGTATGCTGCGCCGTTTCCGAGATGGGCTCCATCGCTTCCGCAAGCGGCACGAAACCGTCCGGCCTCTCCTCGCTCATTCTTCCTTGACGACCCAGACCTTGACGACGGGCTGCACCTCGTGGTGCAGCTCGAGAGTCACGTCGTAGATGCCCAGCTTTCGGATGGGCTCGTTCAGGCGAATGAGCTTTCGGTCGATTTCAAAGCCCGCCTCGCTCAGTTTTTCCGCAATCTCGGCGACGGTGACGGAACCGAACAGCTCCTGGTTTTCGCCCACCTTTTTGGCGAGCGTCAGCGAGACGTCGCGCATGCGCTCGGCGAGCTGCGCGGCTTCCTCATGCGCGCTCGCTTCCGCCACGACGATGCGCTTGCGTTCAGCCTCGATGCGACGCATGCTGGCCTCGCTCGCCGGAAGCGCGAGCCCCTTGGGAAGCAAATAGTTGCGGGCGTAGCCCTCCTTGACCTCCACGACCGTCCCGCGGCCTCCGAGTCCCTCCACGTGATCGCGCAGAATGAGCTTCATGAAAAAATCTCCTTAGTCCGTCACGAAAGGAAGGAGCGCCACCATGCGGGCGCGCTTGATGGCGGCGTTCAGGCGGCGCTGGTGCCGGGCGCAGGTGCCCGTGATGCGGCTCGGGGTGATCTTGCCGCGCAGGGGAACGTAGCGCTGCAGAAGCTCCACGTCCTTGTAGTCAATGTAGTTCCGGCCCTGGCTGCAGAACCAGCACGTTTTTCGTCGCAAGAAACGCTCGACCATTACGAAGTTTCCTTTTCCTGTTCCTGGGATTCCGTCGTCGAATTCTCCGGGGCTCCGGCGGTTGCTTCCGTTCCGGCGGCAGGCTCCGTTCCGGCGGCAGGCTCCGCTCCGGCGGCCGTTTCCGCTCCGTCGGGACGGCTCGCCTCGCGCATGTCCGCATGCTTTTCGGCATAGCGCATCTCTTGGTCAAGACGGATGAGTAGGAAGCGGGAAACGTCCGGATCCAGGCGCAGGCGCCGCTTCAGCTCGGTGTTCGTGGAGCCCGACGACTTGAAGCGGACAATCGCGTAATACGCCTCATTCTCGTGACGGATGGGATAGGCGAGCGGGCGCCGCCCCCAACGGGTGACATCCTTGAACTCTCCTCCGGCCTCTTTGACGAGAGACTCGCAGAGCGAGAGCTTCTCGTCGACCTGCGCCTCCTCCGCCGAGGGAGAAAGCAGAAGCATTAGTTCGTATGTTCGCATCCTTTCGGTTCCTTTCCCCCGACTTTAGTCGGGGGACGTTTGGAGTTTCCCCGACTTTAGTCGGGGGAACAAGGAGTATTCCGCTTGTTTTTTTAGGCCTCTTTTTCCACCCGCATCGAATTGGCGTTCCGGGCGAAAAGCGGACCACGCCGAAGGATAGCACACGTGGAGGCTTTTGACAAGCCGGATGCCCTGCGATATCATAGTTCACGCCAGGAGCATGACCATGCCCAAGCGAATACAGCGCCTTTTTCCACGCTTGTTCGATGAGATTTAAACTTTTTATCCCATGAGGAAAGGAGGTTTCCGATGAAGAAACTCAACGTCAGCCGTTTCCTGTTGGCGAGCCTTGTCGTTTGTGTGGCGGTGTTTGTTCTCGAGGGGCTCATCCACGGGTGGCTCCTTCATGACTTCTACCGCAACCCGCTCTGGCGCCCCTGCGACACATGGATTTTCAGGCAATACGCTTCGCTCGTCGCGAGCGCGGTCGTGTTCGCGCTGTCCTTCACGTGGATTTTCCACTTCGGCTACGAGGGACGCAAGCTCGAAGGGCTGCGCTACGGCTTCTACATGTGGCTTTTGGCGACCGTCACCGTGACGTTCATGTGGTACGCCGTCCAGCCGGTGGGCTGGGTCGCGGTCTGGTGGATCGTGACCGGGTTTTTCAAGATGCTCATCTTGGGCCTGCTCGTCGCCGCCGTTTACAAACCCAGATAAGGGGTCAGACTCGACCGCGGCCTAAGTTGGACGGCGGCCCTTTCGCGAAGGCGGCTCGGCGGGGCGACTTGCTCCCGGGCGGGGGCGCGGGAGAGCCGAGCGAAGGCCGCCCTATTCCTTCGGCGCGAAGCGAAAAGTGCGAACGGAGCAGGGGCCCAGACGCACGGAATGGCTCTCGCGCCAAGAGCCCGTGAGTATGCTTTCGAAGGCGGCGTCCTCGTCCGGCCGCTCTTCGATGGCCAGGTGAAGCTCGCTGGCCTGCCTCGATTCGACTTCTTCGGGAAAACGTCCCTGCCGGATCTGGAGCACGGTTTCTTGGGAAGGGTGAAAAAGGGTGAGGCCCGAGTAGATGCACAAAATATCCGAATTCGTGATCAGAAGCGAATCGGGCGCCGCATGCTCGCGAAGCCACAACCCGGCTTCCCGACACCCGGCGTGGCTCTCGCTCTTGTGCTTGAGAAGGTGAACGCCCGTGAACCCGAAAGGCACCACGAGGAGGGCCGCGCTGAACACGACAGGGACCCACCGCCGCGCTCCGAAGAAACTCTTGAGAGTGCCTTCGAATTCCGCCATTCCGCGGGCGAGCCATGGCACCAAAAGCATCCCGAACTGCAGGAGGTAGCGATCTTCGAGATGGATCAAAAGGTAAGGGAGCGTTGGCAGCATTCCGGCAAGAAGCAGGAAATGAATTCGGGGCCGGGCCCATGCGGACGCGGACAAAAGCCCCAACCCTATCCAGAGCCATAAATGAAGGGGAATCACTTTCAGGCCGCCTGCGATGTAGAAAAAATCTCGCCCCGTAATGGACACGCGCTTGATGAAGCCCTTGGGATTGTGCAGGAAAGCGTTTAAAAAAGTATGCGGGGCGTCGCCCCAGATCACGGAGGCGTCCGGTTCGTAGGCATAGGACATAAGAGGCCATGTCTGGGGAACGTACCGAACGGCCTCCGTCTCAACGCTGGCCGCCCAGTGTCCGGTGTGATAGCGCAGAAATACGAGGTACGGGGAGGCGACGGCGAGAAAGACGGCGATGGCGAGCAGGACGTTCGGCCAACGCCTCCACCACCGCTCCGGGCTCAATAGCCAGGCGACCCCCAGGAGCGCGAAGAAGTAAAGCAGCCCTTCGGCCCGGCTCAGGTAAGCAAGCCCTCCCCAGATTCCGAGCGCAACGAAGGAGAGCGGGCGCGTATCCCCGCGAATCATGCGCAGCGCGGTGTGCATGAGAAGCAGCACGAACACATGCATAAGCCCGTGGGTTGGCGTCGTCAAAAGGACGCTGTTTGCCAGGGGAAGCACCGACCAGACCAAGGCCGCGTAAAGGGCCGTGCGCTTTCCGAACAAGGCGCAGACAAACGTGTAGAGAAGCCAGAGTCCGAGCGTTCCCGTCACGATGAAGACCAGTTTTACCGTCGTCTCGGCGGAGATCCCGAGAAAAAGGTTCAGCCAGATGACGACGGTAAGAAGCGGAGGGCGCGTGAGCTCGATATCGCCGAAGAGCGAGAGCCACCCCTCTCCCTGGTAGAAGCGCTCGGCCGCCCGCACCTGGTAGCCGAGCTCGCCGCTTATGTGGGGATAGAAAACAGTTTGAAACGCATGCCACGCGAGGGAAAGAAGCAGGAAGAAGATAAGCGCTTTTCGAGAGAGTCCGTGTTCCATGAAGGAGCCTATTTTACTCTGAGAAAGTTCCTTATGCTACGGGGGGTATAAAACCGTTTGACTTCCTCGGAAGCTTGGAGGTGCTGCATGTGCCGAAGGTGCCGCAGGTGCAGGCCGCACATTCCGCACCTCCCGCACTTTCAGCACGTTCACCGAACGCGGCAGCCTCGAAACTATTTCGCGTTCTGATTGGCATGTTGTTTTCCATGGAAGAATCGGTGTTCCGTCAAGCCGTACGGCATAGACGAGTATAGCGTATCGGGTTCGTTCGGGGAAACGAACCTGAAGAAATCCTTTGTTTGCACCACTTACTTGGGTTCGTTTTGTAAATTGAAGGGGGGAGGGGGGTGCCCCCTTTCCTGCTCATAGGCGAAGCGACAGGTACAGGGGCGGCGCGTCCTCGCCGCGCGCGGCCTGTTGCTTCCGGTGCTCCAGCATGGCGTAGCACCGCGTCCACTCCCGCTCCAGGGCCGCCGCGTAGCGCAGGATGTTGACGAGCTTTTCCTCCGGGGGCATGCCGCGCCTCGCGGCGATGCGCTCGGCCTCCTCGTCGACCCGCCCGCCGCGCTCCTCCATGAAGGGCGAGGTCTCGAAGCGGTGCAGGTCCTCCTCGGCGAGGGCGCGCTCGAAGCGGTGCAGGCGGCGCAGCCGCCAGAGCGCGCGCACCATCTTATCGACGAGCATCCGCTCGAAGGCGTCCTTCGGGGCGAACGACTCCCGGAAGCGCTCCAGCATTCTTTCGAACTCGTCCCTGCTCTCGTCGGCGAGCTTGGTGCGCAGGACGGCCTCGCGCGCGAAGACGCCGTGCTTGATGGCGTTCATCGAGGACGCGGCCTTGCCCCGCATGGAGCGGGGGCCGGTCGAGCGCCTGGCGTTTCGGCGGCTTGCCTCGACTTGTCGCGGGCTCGCCTTGCGCTGGGCCTCGGTCGGAACACGCCGGGCGGGAAGTTCCAAAACGGTTCCGTTCTTGACAAGAGGTTGTGTTTCCTTCATGGAATCGGACTCCTTTCCGTTTGCGCGCATATCCCTCAACACTCGCGCCCCGCGCGCCTCTTGTCAACGATTTTGGCCGACTTGCCTAATTTGCCGTTTTTGCCGCTTTTGCCGGAGCTTGCCCAGACTCTTAGTCTGGGTTGCCGGCCCCGACTCTCTGCGTCGGGGTAAAATTTTCTACCGCAGAGACACCGAGAAAATTTCCGCTCAAGTCGCCCCTCCCTTGAGGGGAGGGGATTCAGGGGAGGGTGATTGTTTCCACCCCCACCCCTGGCATGTCCGCCAGGACAAGCTTACCTCCCCCCTCAAGGGGGAGGTTGTAGGGCGCGGGTTAGACCCCGCGCCTTCAAACCACTACGATAAAAATTTACCCCGACTAGAGGCGGGGTTGACCAGTCCATGGCCGCTTGCCCGCCTCCGGCGGGAACGGACTTGTCCGAAAGGGCCGTTGGCGAGCGGAATTTAATTTTTCTTGTGTCATTTGATGAAAAACGCAGACTATAAGATAATAAGGGCATGTTGGCAGCTGAAACGTTACGAACCATGGAAGATAAAACGCTTGCGCAGAAGTCGGACGAAGAACTTTTGGCTTTGTGGCAGTCCGAGCCCTCGAAAGCCGAAGCGTGCTTTCATGCCGTTTTCGAACGCTACCGGGAAAGAACCTACCGCTTTTACCTGAAACTAACCCGTAACGAGGAGCTGGCCAAAGACCTCAACCAGACGCTCTACACGGAGCTGTTTTCCTCGTACAAGAATTATTCCGGCAAGGGGCGTTTCATTTCCTGGCTCTTCCAGATCGCCAGGAACGTCTTCTACGACGCCGTCATTCGCCCCTACGAAGGCGGCCTGGTTCGAGTCGAACCGAGCGCCTTCGCTCAACCCCGGGATACCAAGGACACCACCTCCAAGCAGCCCGACCGAATTCTCGAGAAGACCTTGCGTTTGGAGCACTTCCTTCAATGCTTTGAGCAGCTCCCTTCGATGGAAAAGCTCATTTTGCTGGAGCACTATTTCCGGGGGGCGCCGGTGGAAGACCTGACGAAACGCTTAGGGTTGGAGAATCCCTCGGGAGCACGCAAGTACAAGGTTCGCGCCCTTCGCCATCTGCAGGCCGCCCTTGACGAGCTTATGGAGAAATCGAAACAAGGGGGTTCCTGCTGATGTTCGCGATCTCGGCGGAAATGGCGTGGAAGGACCTGTGGCGGCATCGGTGCTTGAAAATCGATCCCGATACGCTCATCGCATACCTCGAAGGAAACCTCGGGGAGGACGCGAAGCGCGAGGCGGCCGCCCACGTCGAACACTGTCCCACCTGCCAGTCGTTCACAAAGGATTACCATTCCTTTATGGAGCTCCAGGACGCTCCGCCGACGGAGTCTGCAAAGCAGTCGGGCTCTTCAAAAGCCTAGTCTCGCAATTTCTCCGCACAAAAAAATTCCGGCCTGATCACCGCTTTTAAACGGGAAAGCGGGCGGTCTTTCTTTCGTTTCTAAGAAAATTCTGTGCTTTTTCAAAAAAATCGGAGACTACATTATATGAGGCGAAAGAAAATGAAACGTTTAGCGCAAAGCATCGTACGAGGTGAAAGAACATGAAACATTTAGTGCAAAGCATCGTAGTTCTTTCGACGTGTGCGGCGGCGGTGATGGTGCAGGCGGAGACGGCGGGCGCGGCCGCGCATCCCGGAGCGGGGCGGGCGCAGGCGCCGGCCGTTGGCGGCGAGATCGCGATAGACTCTCTTCCTTTTAATGCGGGCGAAGTCATCCGCGCCGTCCGTGAAAACCGCGGCCTTCCCGAAGAACATCCCAAGCAGGGTTTCCATGCCGAAGCAAGAGGCGAGCGGCCGTTTGTTTCCAAAGGAAATGCCTTCTCGCATAAGACGCCGCGGTTCCAGGCGGAGATCGACGCGTACGGGCTGCGGTATTTCGCGCAAGGAAATATGGAAAATCCCGATTTCGAAATTCTCTCTGTAAGCTTCGAGCGGGGAAACGTCTCGCAGACGGTGTTCGGAAAGAATCATCTGGAGGAGCACGCGCCCGGCCTGCTTCAGGGAAAAGCGCGCGACGGCGTTACGCCTTACGTGAGAAACCGCGGCAAGGAAGGCGTGGAGATGTATTGGGCAACCGATGAACCGCTCTCGTCCGGGGCGTCAGCGCTGCGTGTGCACTTCTTGATTCGCGCTGCGGGCGAACCGGAGGTGCATCCTGAGGGGCTGGTGTTTCCGGCCTGGCGGGAGGAAGGCCAAGTAACTTTATCCAACGTCACCGTGGTTGACGCGGCGGGGCGGCGGGAGCGGGTTCGGCCTTCGCTTGCAACCAGTCAGGAAATCCTGTTCGAGGTGCCGCACGAGTTTCTTGCTTCCGCCCGATACCCCATCCTGATCGACCCGACGGTGGGACCGGAATTTCCCGTGGAGCCGAGTCCGGTGATCGGCCCGGCGGCATACAACCAGTCCAACCCCTCGGTAGCTTCGAACGGGACGGACTATTTCGTCGTGTGGGATGACTGGCGAAACGGCGCGGACGCCGACATCTACGGAACG
The DNA here is from genome assembly GCA_020349885.1 of Acidobacteriota bacterium. Classification (NCBI taxonomy): domain Bacteria; kingdom Pseudomonadati; phylum Acidobacteriota; species Acidobacteriota bacterium. The sequence goes on along the minus strand of CP070701.1, from coordinate 2,104,511 downwards.
CGCGTGGCCTTGGATGGGACGGTGCTCGACCCCACGGGCATCGCCGTATCAACGGCGGCAAACTGGCAGGAGTCTCCCTCCGTGGCTTCGAACGGGACGGACTATTTCGTGGCGTGGATGGAGCTGCGAAGCGGCACGCTCTACGACGTTTACGGGGCGCGCGTGGCCCCGGATGGGACGGTGCTCGACCCTGCGGGCATCGCCGTATCAACGGAGGCTGGCAGCCAGTTCAGCCCCTCCGTAGCGTCAAACGGGACGGACTATTTCGTCGCGTGGGAGGATCGCCGAAGCGGGACGAACTTGGACATCTACGGGGCGCGCGTGACGGCAGGGGGAGCGGTGCTCGACCCTGCGGGCATCATCATCTCAACGGCTGCGAACAACCAATGGTTTCCCTCCGTGGCTTCGAGTGGAACGGACTATTTCGTCGTGTGGGAGGACTACCGAAGCGGCACGGAATTCGATATCTACGGGGCGCGGGTGCAGGCATCCAATGGTTTGCTGCTTGACGGCCCGCCGGACACAGGAGGCGTCGCTGTCTCCACGGCGACAGGCTGGCAGGACGCTCCCTCCGTGGCTTCAAACGGGACGGACTATTTCATCGCGTGGCGCGACTGGCGGAACGACGGTGGATGCTGGTGCAATACGGACATCTACGGGGCGCGTGTGGCCTCGGATGGTACGGTGCTCGACCCCGCGGGCATTGCCGTCTCCACGGCGGTGGATGAACAATGGGTGCCCTCCGTAGCTTCAAACGGAACGGATTATTTCATCGCGTGGTCTGATAACCGAAGCGGCACGGACTACGACATCTACGGAGCGCGCGTGGCCCCGGATGGGACTGTGCTCGACCCTGCGGGCATCGCCGTCTCCACGGCGGCAAGCGACCAGCAGTATCCCTCGGCAGCTTCGAACGGGACGGACTATTTCATCGCGTGGCGTGACTTTCGGAACGACATTGATGCGGACATCTACGGGGGGCGCGTCCGCGCTTCAGACGGTGCACTGCTCGACGGACCGCCTGACACGGGAGGCATCGCCGCCTCAACTGCGGCCAACAACCAGGAGTACCCCTCGGCGGTCTCGAACGGGACGGACTATTTCGTCGTGTGGGAGGACTGGCGGAGCGGAACGAACAGGGACATCTACGGAGCGCGGGTGGCCCCGGATGGAACGGTGCTCGACTCTACAGGCATCGCCGTGACCACGGAGGCAAACGATCAACGGTATCCCTCCGTGGCGTCGAACGGGACAGACTATTTCGTCGTGTGGGAGGACTGGCGGAGCGGCACGACCGACATCTACGGGGCGCGCGTGGCCCCGGATGGTACGGTGCTCGACCCTGCGGGCATCGCCGTGTCCACGGAGGCAAACGGCCAGTTCAGCTCCTCCGTGACTTCAAACGGAACGGACTATTTCGTCACATGGGAAGACTATCGGAACGACGGCGGATGCTTGTGCAATACGGACATCTACGGGGCGCGTGTGGCCCCGGATGGAACAGTGCTCGACCCTGCGGGCATCGCCGTCTCCACAACGGTGGACATCCAGCTGTACCCCTCGGTGGCCTCGAACGGGGCGGACTATTTCGTCGCGTGGGAGGATTGGCGGAACGACGGTGGATGCACCTGCAATAGAGATACTTACGGGGCGCGCGTCACCTCGGCGGGGACGGTGCTCGACCCTGCGGGCATTGCCGTCTCCACGGAGGCGAATAATCAGCTGTATCCTTCGGTAGCTTCAAACGGGACGGGCTATTTCATTGCGTGGGAGGATTCACGAAGCGGCACGGGTATGGATATCTATGGGGCGCGCGTCACCTCGGCGGGGACGGTGCTCGATGCAACGGGCCTGCTCATTCAACAGAGTTCTTATGACGACCTCCGTCCCGCCGTCGCCTATTCGGCCTGCGGAAAATATCTCGTGGCCTACTTCCGTTTCTACGACGACCCCGACTTCCAATCTCGGCGCGTTATGGCACGAACGATGGAGGATGACGTTCCTTCCGCTGGAGAGGTATCTGCACCAGGTACCGATAGGCCCTTGACCGTGGAGCGGGCCTCCGGCCAAGTAAAAATCTTTTGGGAGGGGCTTCCCTCCGATTGTGCCGGTGTTATCCAATACAACATCTACGAGGGCGACCTCGACGCGCCGCTCTACAACCACTTCCCGCTCGTGTGCTGGACGGCGGGGACGGACGAGGGAGACGGCTACCTGAGCGAGATAATTACGCCGGTCGCCCCGAACGCCTACTATCTCGTCACCGAATGCGACACGGCGGCGGAGGGAACCCCGGGCTACGACAGCGCTGGCGTCGAGCGCGACAACCCGCTCGGCACCTGCGGCCCGCATCCGTAAGCCAGCGGCCAGCTTCCAGCAACCAGAGGCCAGAAAAACGTAGGGGCGACCCTTGTGGTTTACTGACCCCTAGTGACTGCTTGGCTGTGCTATACTTTGGGCCGAGGGATAATCGAAATCATGGACTTTACCCGCTAAGGCAAGCGATGGATGATAGCGTTTTTGGTGACGGCGGGAGTTGGAAGCGCTGCGAAAGCGGCTCGATCCGTTTGCGTCAGCCGAAGCGATCGAGCGAAAACCAGGAAATCTGTGGCAGCTGAGGGAGACGGCGCAACGACTCCACAAACAAGATAAGAAGACCGCTCATGGTTAGATTCTGTTTTGGCGCGACGATACCCCCTTCGGTAAGATTCGGTTTCTGCTTGATAGGACTCCTCAGTTTGCTAAACTGCACTAAAGCCCGATGAAAATCAACATAAGACATCTGAGGTGGATTTTTCTCGGATTGTACGTCGTCATTGTCACTGGCTTATTTGCCATGGCTTACGAAGAACTGCTGCCCGAATGGTCGTGGCTATTCATAGCATTCGGCGACAACGCTGTTTGGACAACTATTGTACTGCTCGTGACCGTAGCTTCTCAGGCGCTATTCGTGTACGGGGCGGGAACGATCAATCTGTGCCGCCCCATCGGGCGACGCCGACTGCTTGCGCCCGTTGTTATCGCAGCACTCATGATGACAATTCTCATGGCGGCGTTGTTTTGTTCTCTTACAGAGCTTTTCAAAGTCGACGATGAAGAGTGGTTAATCTGGATTTTTTGGACACTCGTTGGGGTAAATTGGGTTGGCTGGTGCGTTTTCTTCTTCGTCCGCTACAGACAGGCAGAGCGGCTTTCGGCAGTGAGAGGCATGGTGGCGACTGTTCTCGTTGGAAGTCTAGCGGAGTTATTGATCGCCGTGCCTTCACACATCATTGTGAGCAGACGACCCGGGTGCTTCGTGGGCATGCTAACGGCCGTTGGCATCGCAGGCGGCCTCCTCGTGATGCTCTGGGCACTAGGGCCCGGGATCATCCTTCTCTTCCTGCAAGAGAGACGTAAGAAGGAATTGGCAGAAAGAATTCAACAGACGAATGCACCAGAAAGGGGCGGCTCGTGAAGCGCCCCTACTTTTGGAGGAATTTTGCATGAGGTACCGCATTCGCTTTGTTTGCTCCGTAGCCTTGTTCCTTCTTGGCCTGGGTGCGACGTCCTGCGGCTTCTTCGGGCCGGGTTCGGAGGAAATTACGCGCCGCCCTAACGTCCTGCTCGTCACCGTGGACGCCCTCCGGGCCGACCGCCTCGAGCCCTACGGTTACGGGGCCGCCGGCACGCCGGCGTTCTCCGAAGTGGCGCGCGCGGGCGTCCTGTGCGCCCAGGCCGTCACCCCGGTTCCCGTCACGCTCCCCGCCCACGCCTCGCTTCTGACGGGCCTCTACCCGGCGCGGCACGGCGTGCGCGCGAACGGCTCTCTCCCGCTCGCGGAAGGCGCCCCCGTGCTCGCGGAAATTTTACGAAACCACGGCTACCGGACGGGGGCGTTCGTCGGGGCGTCCGTGCTGGACCGCCGCTTCGGGCTCGACCGCGGCTTCGACGTCTACGACGACGGGGGCATGGTGAAAGTCCCGCCCCATCATTTCGCCGAGCGGCGGGCCGAGGACGTCGCGAGGCCCGCGCTGCGCTGGATGCTCGATGAAAGCGAAAAGAAACCCTTCTTCGCGTGGCTGCACCTCTTCGACCCGCACAAGGAACACGCGCCGCCCGAGCCGTTCTCGGAAGTTTACTCCGCCTCCCCCTACGACGGCGAGGTCGCCTACGTTGACCACACCCTCCAGCAAATCTTCACCATCTTCGGCCACCAAGGGCTGATGCGCGAGGCCCTCGTCGTCCTCACGGCGGACCACGGCGAGTCGCTCGGCGAGCACGGGGAAAATACTCACGGCCTTCTTCTCTACGACGCCACGGTCCGCGTCCCCCTCCTCCTTTCCCATCCCGACCTGCCGCGCGGGCGGCGCGTCGAGTCCCAGGTTCGCCTGATAGACCTTTTGCCCACGCTCTGCGATTTCCTGGGCGTTCCGGCCCCCGGGACGGACGGGCGGTCGTTCCTCCCCGGCGTGGAGGGGAAATTCCAGGAAGAGCTCCCGTGCCGCCTCGAATCGCTTGCGGGCTATTTCCTCTACAACTGGCCGGCGTTCCGGGGCGTCCGCACGCCGGAGTGGAAGTACATCCGCGCCGTCGGGGAGGAGCTGTACCGCCTGCCCGAGGACGCGCGGGAGGTGCGGAACGTGTTCGAGGAAAAACCCCGGGAAGCCGCCCGGCTCGCGGAGGCGCTGGAAGGGATGGAAAAAGAATTTCCGACGCCCGCCCCGCCCGAGCCTCCGGGCGGCGAGGAGGCCGGCCCGCCGCCTCCCCCGCTGGAAGCCCTCATGGAAATTTTTTCGGAAATCGCCGCCGCCCGGGACGAGATCCGAGTGGGCCGGAGACGGGAGGGAATCGCGCGCCTGGAAGCGCTTCTTGAAAAGAATCCCTCCTGCGTGGACGCGCTGCGCGTCCTTGCGGAGACCCACCTGGAGGCGGGGGAGTGGGAAAAAGGCTTGAAAAATTTCGACCGCGCCGTCGCCCTGAGCCGCGCCTACGACGACGCCTTGCATCTAGGCCGCGCCCAGTGCCACGCGGGACTGGGGCGGATGGAGCAGGCCATGGAGGAGGTGCGCGCCGTGCTCGCGCGGGTTCCGCGCCACGCCGGGGCCCGCCTGCTCGCGGGAGAGCTAGCGCTCGAAGCGGGGGAGCGGGACGAAGCGCGCCGGCACTTTGAAGGCGCCCTGTCCCTCCGCCCGGACGAGCCGAAGGCGCTCTACGCGCTGGGAGTGCTTTCGCTGGAGGAGGAAAAGTTCGACGAGTCCTCGGAATTTCTTCAAAAGGCGGCCCGCGTCTTGAGCGAGGCGCCCGTCCCCGACGTCTTGCTCTCGGCCGACGTCCTGGCGGCGCTCGGGACGGTAAGCGTGGCCCGGGGGCGCTGCGACGAGGCCGGGGAGTTTCTCCGGGGGGCGCTTCAGCTCAACGAGGACCATCTCCACGCACACTTCGCCCTGGGTCGATGCTTGTTCGCCGACGGGAAATTTTCCGAAGCCTCGGAGCACCTGCGCCGCTACCTCGCGCTCGACACGCGCCCCGCAAGCAAGCGCCGCGCGGAGGCGCAGCGGATGATGGGAACGATGGAGCCGTTCCTGTAGGGGCGGCCTAAAAAAGCGTGGCGGCCAGGTCGGGCGCCTGCTTTTTCAGAATCTCGTACTGCTCGTAGGCCTTCTTAACGTCGTTCAGGGCAAGGTAGGCGCGGGCGAGGCCGTAGCGCGCCATGGTGTCGTCGGGATCCAATTCGACCGCTTTCTCGTAGGCGGCGGCCGCCTCCACGAACCGCCCCGAGCTTGAGTACGCCCAGCCGAGGCCGCGATGAACGAGAGAAAACCTCGGCGCGAGCACCGCGGCCTTGCGGAAGGCGCGAATCGATTCATCCCAGCGCCCCAGACTTCCCAGAACCTCCGCCAGGAGGCGGTGGATGTCCACGTTGCCCGGGTCGAGCTCGAGCGCGCGCTGGAACGCCTCGAGCGCCGGCTCCCAATGACCCCTGCCGCCCAAGCCCATGTGGGAGCGTCCCAGCCCCGCGTACGCATCGGCCAGGTTCGGACGCTTCTGCACAAGTGCCTTGTAGGCCGCGACGGCCCTCGGCCAGTCCTTCTTTTCCTCCAAGATGCGCGCCGCTAGATACAGGTCACTCCAGCCGTCGGTGCTCGCCTTCCGCGTCACCTCCTGCTGCACCGCCGCCGGCGCCTCCTTCCGCGTCACCTCCTGCTGCACCGCCGCCGGCGCCTCCTCCTGCTGCGCCTCCTCCTGCTGCGCCTCCTCCTGCGTCACCTCCTGCGCTTTCTTCTGTGCCTCCGCTTCCTGCACCGCCTTTCGCACCGCCTCCTGCGCCCATGCCTTTCGCGCCCCCTCCGGCACCTCCTCCTGCACCGCCGCCGGTGCTTCCTCCTGCTGCGCTTCCTCCTGCGCCTCCTCCTGCGTCACCTCCTGCGCCTTCTTCTGTGCCTCCGCTTCCTGCACGGCCTTCCGCACCGCCTCCTGCGCCCATGCCTTTCGCGCCCCCTCCGGCACCTCCTCCTGCACCGCCGCCGGTGCTTCCTCCTCCTGCGCTTCCTCCTGCGCCCATGCGTAATTGGGGTAAGCGAAAAGACCTAACATCAGCGCAACCGCTGAAATTACCAAAGAAGTGGTTTTCATGTCAGCCTCCGTGTGTTTCATGCCATATTACCCGAAATCACCATTCCGCTTCAAGCGGCACCCAGTAGCCGTAGCGCCCGCGGACGACGTTGAGCATCACGCTTCGCTGCCAGAGCGAGCGTCCTACGGCGCGATAGAACGCCGCCGTGTCGGGCGTGGCGAAGCTGTTCAGTTGCAGGATCGCATCGCCCGGCGCGAGACCGAGCGCGCGGGCCGGGCCGCCGCGCGCGACCTCGGTGACGAGGGCGCCCTTCTCCGTAGCGAGGCGGTGGCGGTCGGCCAGAAGGGCGGAGTTGTCCTTGACGCGTAGGCCGAACTTGTCCCACGCCAGGCGCTCGCCCGCCTCGGGCGGAAACGCGGCCGCCTGCACGCGCTTTCGAAGAATCTCTCCGCCGCGGTGGAGCGTGAACGTGAGCGAATCGCCCACCCTGGCGCGCCGAAGTCCCCGGATGAAAGCTTTTCTCGAATGAATTTCCCGCGTCCCGAGCTTGACGATGACGTCGCCGCGCTCGACGCCGGCCCGGGCGGCGGGGCCGTCGGGATAGACGCCCGCGACCACGACGCCCCCCTTACCCTCGTAGCCAAGGTACGCGCGCAGCTCGTTGGTAAGCGGCTGCACGCCCGTGATGCCGAGCCACAGCGGCTCGACGTAGCCGAGCTCGATCAGGCTCTCGACGACGGACATGGCCGGGCCTATGGGCGTGGCGAAGCCGATGCCCTCGGCGGCCCCCAGGATGGCCGTGTTGATGCCGATGAGGTCGCCGTGGACGTTGAGGAGCGGCCCGCCGGAGTTGCCGGGATTGATGGCCGCGTCGGTTTGGATGAAATTCTCGTAGGTGTTGCCCTTGATGGTCACGGAGCGGTTGAGGGCGCTCACGACGCCGCGCGTGACGGTGTGCGAAAGCCCGAAGGGGTTGCCGATGGCGATGACGTCCTCGCCGATGAGAAGGTCGTCCGAGCGGCCGACCGGAATCGTGGGAAGTGCACCCGGCGCGTCGATTTTCAGCACGGCCAGGTCCAGATCGGCGTCGGAGCCGATGACGCGCGCCTCGAACTCGTCGCCCGAGGCGACGAGCACGTGCACCTTGTCGGCGCGCGCCACGACGTGGGCGTTCGTGAGGATGTAGCCGTCGGCGTCAACGATGACGCCGGAGCCCAGGTTCTGCCGCTTGCGGGCGCGGGGGGCTTTGAAAAAACGGTCGAAGAATTCCCTCGAGAACGGGTCCGAGAAGAAGGGATGGCGGGGGCGCGTGCGGACGATTTCCTCCGTGGAGATGTTGACCACCGCCGGCGCGGCGCGGCGGACGGCCCGCACCACGGCGTTCTCGCGCGAAATCTTTTCCTCCTCTTCCGCCTCCGCAGCCGGAGCCTCGGGCGGCGCCTCGAAAGACTCTTCTGTTTCCGGCGAGACCGACGCGTCCGCCTCTTCCTCCGTCGCCGGCTGCTCCCGAAGCATCAGCCTCTCCATGCTCACGAGCAGCGCGAGAAGCACGACGGCGAGAACGAGGAGGAGCGGGATGAGGGCGGGGCGGCCAGTGGAGTCAGGCATTATGGTGAATTCTCAATGGCACAAGCGCGGCGAGCGCGCCGATTCGACCCTTTGCCGTTCTTAATTCCACGGGCTTCTTTCTCTTACGCTCCACATGGGGAAAACGCTTACGCGGCCTATTTGTTTTTTCCAAACTCGTCGAGCAGCGCCAGCACGGGCCGCTCCACGCTCGGGTCGAGGCCCATGGTGCGCGCCTCTTCGAGCGCCCGCTCCCGGGGCGCCCCCTCGTTCAGCACGCGGTGCAGGAGCCACATGGCGCTGCACCGGTTTCCCGCGCCGCAGTGCACGAAGAGGGGCTTTTCCCCTTCGGCCACGGCCTTGCCGAACGCCTCTACGCTCTCGGGCGTGAGGATCCGCTGCGTGACGGGGACGCGGTCGTAGCGCATCCCGAGCGCCTCCACCCGCTCCCGCTCGTCCGCAAGCTCGCCCTCCTCGCCCGGGGCGCGCAGGTTCAAGACGGCGCGGCAGCCCTGCCCGGACAGGTCTTCGAGGTCCTCGGGCGTCGGCTGCGCCCCCGATTTGACGTTCTCGTTCAATTCAAAGAAATTGCGGATCCGCGTTCTCATGCCCGCTCGACGCGCTCCAGCCCGTCCATGTAGGGGCGCAGCGCCCCGGGAACCGTGACGGTGCCGTCCTCGTTCTGGCACTGCTCCAGTACGGCGACGAGCGTCCGGCCCACGGCGAGGCCCGAGCCGTTGAGGGTGTGCACGAAGCGCGCCTTCGACTTGCCCGCGCCTGGGCGGTAGCGGAGGGCGGCGCGGCGCGCCTGGAAGTCCGTGAAATTGGAGCAGGAGGAAATCTCCTTGTAGCCCTTCTCCGAGGGAAGCCACACCTCGAGGTCGTAGGTCTTCGCCGAGGCGAAGCCCAGGTCGCCCGAGCAGAGCGAGACGATGCGGTAGTGCAGGCGAAGGCGCTTCAGGATCTCCTCGGCGTTTTCGGTGAGCGATTCGAGCTCGTCGAAGGAGGTCTCGGGCGTCGCAAGTTTCACGAGCTCGACCTTGTTGAACTGGTGCTGGCGGATGTAGCCGCGCGTGTCCTTGCCGTAGGAGCCGGCCTCGCTTCGGAAGCACGGCGTGTAGGCGGCGTACTTGACGGGAAGCGCCGCCTCGTCGAGGATCTCGCCGCGGTGGATGTTCGTCACGGGCACCTCGGCCGTGGGGACGAGGTAGTAGCCGGAATCGTGCACGCCGAAGAGGTCACGCTCAAACTTCGGAAGCTGCCCCGTGCCTATGAGGCTCTCGCGGTTGACCATGAAGGGCGGAAGAACCTCCTCGTAGCCGTGCTCGCGCGTGTGTATGTCGAGCATGAAGTCGATGAGCGCGCGCTCCATCCGCGCCCCCGCTCCGCGCAGCAGGGCGAAGCGCGCCCCCGCGATCTTGGCCGCGCGCTCGAAATCCAGAATCCCCAGCCCCTCGCCGACCTCCCAGTGGGGCCGGGGCTCGAACGAGAATTCCGGCGGCTCCCCCCACTTGCGAATCTCGGCGTTGTTCTCGCTCGTCGTTCCGACGGGAACGCTATCGTCCTGGAGGTTGGGCATGGCGAGCTCGATCTTCAGCATCTCCCCGTCCACCGCCGCCACGCCCTCCTCCATCCCGGCGATGTCGTCGCCCACGCGGCGCATCTCCGCGACCTTCTCCTCGGCGTCCTCCCCCTTCTTCTTGAGCTCGCCGATCTCCCTGGAGACGGTGTTCTTGAGGTGCTTGAGCTCCTCCACCTTCTGGAGCATCCGGCGGCGCTTCTCGTCGAGCGCCAGGTGGGCGTCCACGCTCGCCGGGGGGAGGCCGCGCTCTGCGAATTTTTTCTTGACGACGTCCGGGTTTTCCCGGACGAAATGGCGGTCGAGCATAACGAACCATTATACGCGAAGGAAAATTTTTTGACACGCATGGAAGCAGAAAGGTGGTCAGCCTCCAACCAGGTAAGCATCGACCCGATCCGGCAACTCCGGCAAATTAGGCACATGCGGCAAGTTTTACCCGCCTCCGGCGGGGCCCCTTAAAGGGAAATTACGAACGAACCCAACAACTCCGCGAAAACAAAGGATAATTTTTTTCAACAACCCGAGAAAACCCGAGAACCCGAGAAAGAGAGCACGTCGGAAAGAGGCACTCTTTACTCTTCCATGAGGGTTTCACTTGTAAGTGGTGCGGATAAAGGGTTTTTTAAGGCTCAAACGAGCCCCGACACGGTCGGGGCAACCAGTAAAGGAAAGAAAGTGAAAAATCCGCTGCCGCTCTACAGCGCCCCGGCGCGGCGGCCCGCAAACTCCGTGCTCCACTCGCCCTCGCGCTGGCGGCGCTTGATCTTGCGCTTCGTGCGCTCGCGCACGAGGAGGCTCACGCGGTCGATGAAGAGGCGGCCCTCGACGTGGTCGAGCTCGTGGTGGAGGGCGCGCGCGAGGAAGCCCTCGCCCTCGACGCAGAGGGGCCACCCGTGCTCGTTGAGCGCCTCGATGCGCACGCGGAGCGGGCGGGTCACGTCGAGAAAAATGCCGGGAAAGCTCAGGCAGCCCTCCTCGCCCGTCTGCTCGCCGCCCTCGAGAAGGATCTTCGGATTGACGAGCTTCAAAATCTTCCTGGCGTCCTCACCCGCCGAGACGTCCACGACGATGAGGCGCTTCGAGACGCCGACCTGCGGCGCGGCGAGGCCCACGCCCGGCTCGCGGTGCATCGTCTCGACCATGTCTTGCAGCAGCTGTGCCACCTCGGGACCGACTTCCGCCACGGCGTCGGCCCTTCGCCGGAGCACGGGATCGCCGTATAGAACCACGTCGCGGGCGGCCATGGGCTCAGAGCTTCGCTTTCTGCTGGAGCGTTTCGACGGTGTGCTGTACGCGCTCGGCGTAGAAGTTCTCGACCGTCTTCATAATGAAGGGGTATTTTTTCGAGATGCGGTCCAGGTCCTTCTTGGTCATCTCGAGAAGCTCGACGTCCTTGAGGGCGACGATCGTCGCGGTGCGGCGCACGCCCTTGAGGAGCGAGACCTCGCCGAAGAAATCCCCCTCGTCAAGGTCCGTGAGAACCACGTCCTCCCCGTGTTGGTCGCGCGTCCGCACCTGCACCGAGCCCTCGCTGATGACGAACATGGAATTTCCGACAGCGCCCTCCCGGACGATGACCGCGCCGGCCGACTCGGCATGATGCTTGAGTCCCTTCACGAACGCGCCGAACTCCTCGGGGGGGAGGTCCGAAAACAGCGGAACCCGCGCCTTGATGTAGGACTGCTTCGCGGCCGCGCCGAGGGCGATCGCTTCCTCGCGCGGCTCCGCGACAGGTGGGGGCGGGCCCTCGCTTTCGGACACTTTCGCGGCGGCGGCCTCCATTTCCTCCCGGGCGATCTCCTGCGTCGGAATCTCCGCGGCCTGGACCTCGGCTTGGGGAATGGAAGGACGCGTGGCTTCGAGCGCCGCCGCTTTCGGAGGCACCTCGGCCTTCACCTTGGGCCGCGGCGCGGAAGGACGCGTGGCTTCGAGCGCCGCCAGTTTCGGGGGCGGCGGCGCCTGGGCCATCTGGGCAATCTGCTTGAGGCTCTCCTCGCGGGTGGGATCCAGCTTCAGAATCTTCTTCTGAAGGGCGACGGCCTTCAGCAGAAACCCTCTTTCGGCATACAGCCCCGCCGCTTTCTCGTAACAGCGGATGCCGTCGTCCTTGGAGCCGATAGCGACCAGGGCGTCGCCCAGCTTGATGCGCAGGCCGACGTTGTCGGAATCCCTCTTGAGGAGCTTTTTGAATCCCTCCACCGCCTCCTTGTACCTTCCCTTGGCGAGAAGCTCGTGGGGGTCGCGGTCTCTTTTCCAAAGTGCCATGGCAGGGTCATGCGCCGCCAGGCGCGGCCTCACATCTCGTACTTGCCGAGGTCCTCCGGGTCGAGGCTCTCAAGCCACTTTCGGATGCGCTCGGAACGCTCCTGGTCGTCCTTGACCGCCATGGTTTTGGACTTTTCGAGCACCTCCTCGTCGGCGTATATGGGGGCACCCGCCCGAAGGGCGAGCGCGATGGCGTCGCTCGGGCGCGAGTCCATCTCGACGGCGGCGCCGTTCACGTCAAGCGTGATGAGGGCGTAATAGGTGCTGTCGACGAGGCCCGTGATGGCGACCTTGGTGATGGACGCGCCGGTCTGCTGCAGCAGGCTCTTGATCAAATCATGGGTCATGGGACGCGGCGTCTTGATGTGCTCCACCTCGAGGGCAATGGCGTTGGCCTCGAAAATGCCGATCCAGATGGGAAGAATGCGCTTGCCGCTCTCGTCGCGCAAAACCACGATGGGCGTCTTTGTCACCGGGTCGACCATCAAGCCTTTAAGCGACATCTTTATCTGCATAGGATACCCCTTGCTTTCTTCGGGTTCTTACGAATCCTCATAAAAGTATAGGTCACCCGCGACCCCATGTCAAGTGATGGTGTAGACCCAACCCCGATATAGAAACGTGAAGGAGTAGCTTTTTGGTCTTCGGAGCTTGTTTTTCCGTTTCGGCGGAGCGAGGTCGCGCTTTGCCGCTTCATGCTTTTTCGATTCTATCGGGGGTTTCGTGCTATAACGTTTCCCATGCCCATCGCACGAATGCTTCGGTGTGTTCGCACGGGTGCGTTCGCCGCCATGGCCTGCACCCTGATCGTCTCGGCGAGCCCCGGTTCGGAAGACGCACCCGGGCCTGCGGAAGCGGCGGAAGATTCTTCCTCCTGGGCCGAACGCGCACGGGAAACGCTCCTGGAGGCGGCGGCCATGGAGGGGACCGAAGCGGCGCGGGCGCTCGCGGGGCTTCGGGAAGCGAACCCGGCCCTCTTCTCCGCAAACCGCCTTCCGCTCGCCGAGGCCGCACACCTCGAGAGGGCGGGCCGCCTCGAAGAAGCGCTCTCGCTCTATGAAGCGTATCCCGCGGACGACCCGCTCGCCCCCCATGCGCGCTATCGCGCCCTCCTGGTTCGCGACGAGCTCGGACGCGCCGAGCCCAAGACCCGGGCGAGGGCGCTCGAGCGCGCCGTCTTCGAGTATCTTGAAAAGAATCCGCGCGGGCTTTTCCGCAACGAGGCGACACTTCTCCTCGCGCGCCGCCTTACGGCCCCGGAGGAAGACCTTCCGCCCGGGGCGGACCGCCAGCGCAAGAAAAAATCCATCGACTCGCTGGAGCGCCTCCTGCGCTTCCGCTCGCTTTCGAAAGCCGTCCGGCGCGAGATCGGCTACGGGATTCTGCACCATCGCGTTGCGCGGGATTCGCACAAGGAGGCGGCCTCGCGCCTCCTCCGCTTCCTGCGCGAGCGTGACTCGGACGACTGGGCGCTTCGGGCCGCGAGGGAATTCGTGGAGCGTTTTCCCGGAGCGAAAAAGGCGCGCCCTGAAGAGCTCGCCTGGTTTCTCGCCAAGGTGTTTTACAACAACCGGGAGTTTGAAGAAGCCGAGAACCGTTTCGCCGCCTTCGTGGAAGAATATCCGCGCTCGCGCAACCGGAGCGAAGCGCTCTTCCTGCGCGGGCAGGCGCTCGTCCAGCAAAAGCGCTTCCCGGAAGCGCGCGCCGTCTTCGAGGAGCTCGCGGCGTCCAAGGAGTGGGCCGCACGCGCCGCCTACCAGGAAGCTCTTATCTTGGAGCAAGAAGGTCTTTTCCCGGAGGCCGTTCGCTCCCTGTCGGAAGCACTCAAACGCTTCCCCCGGAGCAGCAAGCGCGACAGCCTCCACGCCAAGCTGGTCGCCCTTCACCGCAGGGCGGGTGAAGAGGAGAAGGCGCTGCGGGCGCTCAAGGAAATTCGGCCTGGCGGCGAAAACCGCCTCTGGGAGCGCCTGATGTTCGAGCGCGGCGTCGAGCTTTCCTTCTCCGAAGACTCGGGCGAGGAAAACGGTGAGAACGCCTCCGCGCTGTTCGAGGAGGTGCTCCGGCGCACTCCTCTCGCATCCTACAAGGAGGAAGCCGCCTTCCGGCTCGGGCGCCTGGCCGAGCGGGACGGCGACGAGGACGAGGCTCGGCGGCGGTACGTGCGCGTCCTCGACGCGAACCCGAGCGGATACTTCTCTGATTTCATCGTCCGGGAAAGCGGCTGCCTCTGGGCGGGCGGCGACGAAAAAGGAAGCGAGTCGTTCGCGCTGGCGCGCTCGCTGCGCGAAGCGCCGCGCTCCCCGCCCGGCGCGGAGGAAACGCCCGCCCTTTCCGAAATATCGCTCGACGGCACCCTGGGGCGGGCGCGCTACTTGACGGCCCTCGGACTGAGCGAATGGGGCGCGCACGAACTGCGGCACCATCTCCGCGCGGGCAGGCCGATCTCACTCGCCGACCTGCGCGACGCGGCGCTCTGCGCCCGCGAGGCCGGCGATTACCGCCTCCTGGTGCGGCTGGCCGGGCGCACAGCCTCCGGTGAACCACCCGAGGTGCGGGCCGACCTCTTGCTCCGCCGCGCCCTCTATCCCCTTCCCTACTGGGAATTTCTCTGGAGCATCGCGTGCCGCGACGGCGTCGACCCCTACCTGGTCGCCGCCGTGATGCGCGAGGAGAGCCGCTTCGATCCCCGCGCCAAGTCCTGGGCCGCGGCGCGGGGCCTTATGCAGTTCATTCCCTCGACGGCGCGGCACTACGCCGCCCTCCTGGACATCACGTTCGAGAACGAGGACGCGCTCTACGATCCGCAGACGGCCATCCGCCTCGGCTCGCGCTACCTGGCCGACCTTCTGGAGATGTTCGACGGGAATTTTTCCCATGCCGTCGCGGCCTACAACGCGGGCGAGCACCGCGTCGAGGAGTGGCGCGATAGCCTTCGAAGCGACGACCCGACGGAATTCCTGGCGCGCATTCCCTATCTCCAGACGCGCAACTACGTCAAACGCGTCCTCAACTCCTACGGGCACTACCGGTCGACCTACGGAGGCTCGCCGTGCGGGCCATGATTTTGGCGGCGGGCCGGGGCGAGCGGCTCCGTCCGCTCACCGACGCGTGCGCGAAGCCCGCCCTGCCGGTTCTCCACGAATCCCTCATCGTCCGGGTGCTGAAGTTCCTGCGGCGCGAGGGCGTCGAGCACGCCGTGATCAACCTTCACCACTGTCCCCGGAGCATCCGGGACGCCCTCAGTGAGTCCCGCGCTCGCGCGCAGAGTTTTCCCGAAGTCGAGTTCTCCGAGGAGGAAACGCTGCTCGGCACCGCGGGAGGTTTGCTCAAGGCGCGGGCGGTTTTTGAAAAGGAAGAATTGTTTCTCCTCGCAAACGGAGACTGCATCTACGATTTCTCCCTCCGCGAAGCCGTCGCCCGCGCCCGCCGAAGCACGGCGGCCGCCACGCTCGTCTGCGCGCCGCACCGCGCCGAGCACACGGCCGTCTGGCGCGACACGGAGGGCCGAGTCCTCGCGTTCGGAGGCGACGCACCCGCGGCACAGGCCCATGCCTCGACGTTCGCCGGCGTCCACATCCTGCGGCCGGACGTTTTCTTGAAAATTCCCGCCGACCGGCCGTGCGGCATCGTGCGGGACGTGTATCTCCCGCTTCTCGAAAAGGGCGCGCGCATCGAGGCCCTCGACGCGGAAGGGTTCTGGGAAGAACTGGGAACTCCCCGGCGTTTTCTCGAAGCCTCGCGCCGCTTCGCCGGGCACCTGGGAAAAACCCTGCCGCTCATGCACGAGACGGCCAGCGCGGACCTCTCGGCCCGGCTCGAAGGCTTCGTCG
Source organism: Acidobacteriota bacterium (assembly GCA_020349885.1). Taxonomy (NCBI): domain Bacteria; kingdom Pseudomonadati; phylum Acidobacteriota; species Acidobacteriota bacterium. The sequence goes on along the minus strand of CP070701.1, from coordinate 2,088,712 downwards.
TCCTCGAGCGCGGGGCGCGCGCGGACGAGGAATGTTTTCTCGAAAACACGATCGTCTTAGACGACGCCCGCGTCGGACGGGGCGCCCGCCTCCGGGACTGCCTCGTGGCACCCGGCGCGAGCGTCGAGGACGGCGCGGAGTTTCGGGAAAAAGTTTTGACGAGCGCGGGGGCCGCGGAGCTCTGAACCGTTTCTTCTGCTGTTTGAAACACAGGGAGTGTGGTAAAATTCCAGGCAAGTTAATCGTCCGAGTCTTGAAACACACAGTATATGTACCTCGTTAGTGAAGTTTTTTCCGGCATCTCCGTCGAGAGGGCGGAGGAAGTGGTCCGGGAGCTCTACGGCTTCCCGGTCCGCGCGCGCCCGCTGACCGGCGAGCACAACTATAACTTCCACGTCCGGGACGACGAGGGGCGCGAGTTCGTGCTGAAGATCCATCCGGAGAAAGAGAACCTGGACGGACTGGACTTCGAGGACCAGGTCCAGGAGAGACTCGCCGAGCGCATCCCCTCGGTGAGCTGGCCGCGCGTCCAGCCGACGACGGGCGGGGAAAGGCTGGCGTTCATCCGGGACGGCGACGGGGCCAGGCGTCCCGCGCGGCTGCTGACCTACCTTCCGGGAAAAATCCTGGGCGAGGTGGAGCCCCACAGCCCGGGCCTGCTCCGGGGCCTGGGCCGGTTCGTCGGAAACATCGACCGGGCGCTCGAGGGATTCTCCCACCCCGCGATGCACCGGGACAACGAGTGGTACGTCGACAACTCCCCCGCCATCATCCGGGAAGAGCTCAAAGAGCACTCCCCTTCGCGGCGGGCGATCCTGGAGACGTTTCTCGAGCGGTTCGAAAGGTGCACGGCCCCCGTCCTTCGGGGCCTGCGCACCGCCGTCATCCACAACGACGCGAACGACATGAACACGGTCGTGTCGCTGACGCCGGAGGGCGAGCTCGAGGTTTCCGGGCTCGTCGACTTCGGCGACATGGTGCACACCTACACGGTGTGCGAGCCCGCGATCGCAGCGAGCTACGTGCCGCTCGAAAAGGAGGAGCCCCTCGCGGCGGCGGCCCACGTCGTGCGGGGCTACCACGAGGCGTACCCCCTGACGGAGCAGGAGGCGGACGTCCTCTTCGACCTCATCTGCATGCGGATTTGCACGGAGGTCTCGCTCGCGTCCTTCCGCAGGAGGCTGAACCCGGCGAACGAGTACAACTACCTCGCCGAGGAGCCCGGCTGGGAAACCCTGGAGAAGCTTGTGGAGGTCCGCCCGGAGCTCGCGACCGGCGTCCTCCGCGAGGCGTGCGGCCTGCCTCCCTGCGCGAAAACCCAGCGCGTCGTCCGGTGGCTCGAAAAAGAGCGCGACCGCATCGGCCCGCTGACGGAGCCGGACGTCCGGAACTCCTCCCGCGTCGTCCTCGACCTGAGCGTCGGCAGCCCCGACCTTCCCGGCGACCCGGCGAACATGGGCTGCGAGGAGCTCACGCGCCTGCTCGCCGAGAGGATGAAGGAGGCGGGCGCCGCGGTCGGCATAGGCCGCTACGACGAGGCCCGGCTCCTCCACACCGGGAAATCTCCCCCGCTCCCCGCCGACGAGCTGCCCGAGCACCGCACCGTCCACCTGGGGCTCGACCTCTTCCTCGAAGCGGGTTCCTCTGTCCTCGCGCCGCTCGACGGAACCGTCCACAGCCTCGGCGACAACGCGGACGACGCGGGCGGCGGCCCGACGCTCATCCTCGAGCACTCGACGGGGAAGGACTCGGCGACGTTCTTCACGCTGTACTCGAACCTGAGCCGCGACTCCCTCAGGGAACGGCGCGAGGGCGACCGCGTCCGCAGGGGCGACGCGCTGGGCCGCGTCGGCGCTTCTTCCGAGAACGGCGACCGCCCCCCGCACCTTCACTTCCAGGTCGTGAGCGACCTGATGGGCCGCAAAGGAAATTTTCCCCATGCGGCCCGCCCGGGCGAGCGCGACGTGTGGCTCGGCTTCTGCCCCGACCCGAACCTCGTCGCCGGCCTGCCTGAGGAGGAGCTCGCGGGCGGCGCTATGACGACGGAGGAGGTGCGCGACCGCCGCCAACGCGCCCTAGGAGAATTCCTCTACACCAATTACCGCAGGCCGCTCCACTTCGTGCGCGGCTACGGGCAGTTCCTCTACGACGACGAGGGGCGCGCCTACGTCGACGCCGTCAACAACGTGCCGCACGTCGGGCACTCGCACCCCCGCGTGGTGCGGGCGGCGCGGCGGCAGATGGCGGTCCTGAACACCAACACGCGCTACCTGCACGGGCACGTCGTGCGCTACGCCGAGCGCCTGGCGCACTCCATGCCCGAGCCGCTGCGGAGGTGCACGTTCGTGAGCTCGGGGAGCGAGGCGAACGAGCTCGCGCTGCGCCTCGCGCGCGCGCACACCGGGGGCACCGACGTCATCGTGCACGAGGGCGTCTACCACGGCCTCACGTGCGCCCTCACCGACATCAGCCCCGCCGAGGTCGACGACTTCGGCCGGGAGGGCGGCGCGGCCGAGCACGTGCACCTGGTCCCTCCTCCGGACACGTACCGGGGGAAATACCGCCGCGACGACCCCGACGCCGGCAGGAAGTACGCGGCGGACGTGGCCGGGACGATAAAGAAATTGCAGGCGAAGGGGAAAAAACTCGCGGCGTTCTTCAGCGAGTCGCATCCCTGCTCCCCGGGCCTGATATTCCCCCCGCGCGGATACATGGAGGAAGTGTACCGCGCGGTGCACGAGGCGGGCGGCGTCTTCGTGTCGGACCAGGTGCAGGTCGGCTTCGGCCGCCTCGGGACGCACTTCTGGGGGTTCGAGGAGAACGGCGTGGTGCCCGACGTCGTGACCATGGGAAAACCCATCGGGAACGGCCACCCGATCGGCGCGGTGGTGACGACGCCCGAGCTCGCGGCCTCGCTCGCCGCGAAGACCGGCTTCTTCAGCACCACCGGCGGCAACCCCGTCTCGTGCGCCGTCGGGCTGGCGGTGCTCGACGTCCTCGAGGACGAAAAATTGCAGGAGCACGCCCTGCGGGTGGGGAAAAGGCTCCTCGAGGGCCTGGAGGAGCTGAAGAAGGATTTTTCCATCATCGGCGACGTGAGGGGGAGCGGCCTGTACCACGGCATCGAGCTCGTCCTGAACCCGGAGACGCTCGAGCCCGCCGAGGATGAGGCCACGTACGTCACCGAGCGGCTGAAGGACCACGGCATCCTCGTCGCCGTCGAGGGCCTCCTCTTCAACGTCATCAAGATCCGGCCGCCCATGCCCTTCTCCGAGCAGGACGCCGACCGCCTGGTCGAGACGCTCGACAAGATCCTCGACGAAGACCTGGCTCAGGTGGACTAGGCATAGCGCCGCCAACCGCTAATCCCTAAACCCTGTCTCCTATCCCCTATCTGTCATTTGTCATCTGGCCGTAGGCCCATCCCAAACCACTACGAGAAAGATTGAGCAGTCCCTGGCCCCTGGCTATTGGCTTAGGTGCGGTTTCCCCGTTACGCGTCCTGCTTCTGGTAGTACTCGATCAGTCTCAGCGAGTCGGCGGGCGTAAGGCGGCCGATGGGGCCCGTGCTGTAGGCGGCGATGCGCACGCTCCCGTCCGGCCCGAGCAGGAAGCCGGTCGAATGCAGGAACTTCCGCTCCGCGTCGTAGAAGGCGCCGCACCGGGCGGCGACCTCCAGCGCGTCGAGCCCGTATCCCACGGGAAAACTCAACCCTTGCTCCGTCACCGTCTTTTTCGCCTCGTCCAGCCCCTCGACCGACGCCGCGACGACCCGGGCGCCGAGCTTTTCGAAACCGCCGAGATTCTTCTGGAAGTCAGCCAACTGCTGACGGCAGACGGGTCACCAGTTCCCCCTGTACACCAGGAACACCGTCCACTGCTTCAGCGGGAGGCGCAGCGACGCCCCGGTTACGAGGTCGAGGGAAATCTCCGGAAAAACGTCTCCCGCGTCGAGCTTCTTCGTCTCGTGTTGTGCCATGCCGCCTCCTTTCGGTGTAGCGTTCTTACGATCGCGCCGGAAAACCCGGCGGTTACCGCGGCATGATATTGGGCCGGGGAAGTGCTGTCAATCGGAGCAGGAGGAAGGGGTTAGGGATTAGTCGTTAGGGGTTAGCAGAAGGAATTTTTTCTAATCCTTGTTTTCTTAATCCCTAATCCCTATTCCCTAATCCCTGTTAGGCTGGCCCCTGGCCTATCGCGCTCTTTTCTTCAAATCCTCTCTGATCTTGTAGGCCCTTTCGGCGTCTTTCAGGATGGCCGTGTCCACCTCCTGTACGAAC